>CAYVZE010000017.1:0-40281 GCA_964455685.1 uncultured Steroidobacteraceae bacterium | reverse complement strand
GCGAGGACGACTGGCGCTGGCACATGTACGACACCGTCAAGGGGTCGGACTGGCTGGGCGACCAGGACGCCATCGAGTTCATGTGCAAGGAGGCGCCGGCGGCCGTGCTCGAGCTGGAGCACTACGGCCTGCCGTTCTCGCGCACCGAGCAGGGCCGCATCTACCAGCGTCCCTTCGGCGGCATGACCACGCACTTCGGCAAGGGCGTGGCGCAGCGCACCTGCGCGGCCGCCGACCGCACCGGCCACGCCATGCTGCACACGCTGTACCAGCAGTCGCTGAAGCACAAGGCGGAGTTCTTCATCGAGTTCTTCGCCATCGACCTGATGTTCGAGCGCGGCGTGTGCCGCGGCGTGGTGGCGCTGGAACTGGCCACCGGCCAGCTGCACCGCTTCCGCGCCCACATGACCATCCTCGCCACCGGCGGCTATGGCCGGGCCTACTTCTCCTGCACCTCCGCGCACACCTGCACCGGTGACGGCGGCGGCATGGTGCTGCGCGCCGGCCTGCCGCTGCAGGACATGGAGTTCGTGCAGTTCCATCCCACCGGCATCTACGGCGCGGGCTGCCTCATCACCGAGGGTGCGCGCGGCGAGGGCGGCTACCTGACCAACTCGCGCGGCGAGCGTTTCATGGAGCGCTACGCGCCCATTGCCAAGGACCTGGCTTCGCGCGACGTGGTCAGCCGCGCGATGACGGTGGAGATCCGCGAGGGCCGCGGCGTCGGCGAGCATGGCGACCACATCCACCTGCACCTGGAGCACCTGGGGCCGGAGGTGATCAACGAGCGCCTGCCCGGCATCGCCGAGAACGCGCGCATCTTCGCCGGCGTGGACGTGAACAAGGAGCCCATCCCGGTGCTGCCCACCGTGCACTACAACATGGGTGGCATCCCCTGCAATTACCACGGCGAGGTGGTCAACGGCGCCGCCGCCAACCCCGACACCATCGTGCCGGGCCTGATGGCAGTGGGCGAGGCGGCCTGCGTGTCCGTGCACGGCGCCAACCGCCTGGGTTCCAACTCGCTGCTCGACCTGGTGGTGTTCGGCCGCGAGGCCGCGCGCCATGCGGCCACCGTGGTCAAGCCGGGCACGCGCCATGCGCCGCTGCCCGCCGATGCCGCCGAGCTGGCGGTCTCGCGCCTGGACAGGCTGCGCAACGCGAAGGGTTCGCGCCCGACCGCCGAGATCCGGCTGGAGATGCAGCGGACCATGCAGCGCGACGCGGCAGTGTTCCGCACCGCCTCCTCGCTGCAGGAGGGCGTGGAGAAGCTCAAGGCCACCTACGGCAGCTTCTCCGACGTGCGCGTGTCCGACCGCAGCCTGATCTGGAATTCCGACCTGGTGGAGACCATGGAGCTGGAGAACCTGCTGATGCAGGCCATGGCCACCATCGTGTCGGCCGAGAACCGCAAGGAGAGCCGCGGCGCGCATGCGCGCGAGGACTTCCCCAACCGCGACGACGAGAACTGGCTCAAGCACAGCCTGTGCTGGGTCGAGCCGGACGGGTCCACGCGCATCGGCTACCGCCGCGTGCACCTGAACACGCTCACCAGCGACGTGGAAACCGTACCCCTGAAGCCGAGAACGTACTGATGGCCGAGTTCACCCTTCCGCCCAACTCGCGCATCAACAAGAACGGCAAGGTGCACAAGGCACCGGCCGGCGCGAAGCAGGTGATGACCTTCCGCATCTACCGCTACGACCCCGACAGCGGCGAGAACCCGCGCGTGGACACCTACGAGGTGGACCTGGCGGCCTGCGGCCCGATGGTCCTGGACGCGCTGATCAAGATCAAGAACGAGGTCGACCCCACGCTGACCTTCCGCCGTTCCTGCCGCGAGGGCATCTGCGGCTCCTGCGCGATGAACATCGACGGCAAGAACACGCTGGCCTGCACCAAGGCGATCAGCGACATCAAGGGCGGCGAGGTCCGCATCTACCCGCTGCCGCACATGCCGGTGGTGAAGGACCTGGTGCCCGACCTGACGCAGTTCTATGCCCAGTACGCGGCGGTGAAACCGTGGCTGGTGTCCAACTCGCCGGCGCCCACCGACCACGAGCGCCTGCAGTCGAAGGAAGAGCAGGAGAAGCTGGACCGCCCCTCGGCGTGCATCCTGTGCGCCTGCTGCTCCACGTCCTGCCCGAGCTACTGGTGGAACTCGGATCGCTACCTGGGGCCGGCCGCGCTGCTGGCCGCCTACCGCTGGATCGTCGACAGCCGCGACGATGCCACCGGCGAGCGCCTGGATGCGCTCGAGGATCCCTTCCGCCTGTACCGGTGCCATACCATCATGAACTGCACCGAGGCCTGCCCGAAGGACCTCAACCCCGCGCGCGCGATCGCCGAGATCAAGCGCATGATCGACCAGCGCCGCAACTGAGCGACATGGAAGCCTCCCCGGGGCGGCTGGCCTGGCGCTGCCGCCGCGGCATGAAGGAACTGGACCTGCTGCTGACGCGCTACCTCGCCGAGCGCTGGCCGTCGGCATCGGCCGAGGAGCGGGCGGCCTTCGAGGCGCTGCTGGAGCAGCCCGACCCGGTGCTGGTCGACTGGCTGTACGGCCGCACGGAGCCGGCGGACGAAATCACCCGCCAGCTCGTGGCGCAACTGCACGCGGTCAGGCCGCGGCCCGCCGCGCCCTGAGCAGCCCGTCGCCGGCGTACACCACCAGCGCGATCCAGATGCAGGCGAAGCCGATGGCTCGGTCGCGCCCGAACGGCTCGTGGAACAGCAGCACTGCCGTGGCCAGCTGCAACGTCGGCGCCAGGTACTGGATGATGCCCACGGTGGAGTAGGGCATGCGCCGCGCGCCATAGGAGAACAGGAACAGCGGGATGGCGGTGACCGCGCCGCTGGCCACCAGCAGCAGGTCGACCATCACGCCTTCGTGGCCCATGGCCCCTGATCCGCGCACCGCCGCCCACAGCAGGTAGCCGATGGCCACCGGCGCCAGCAGCGCGGTCTCCACTGCCAGTCCGGGCAGGGACTCGACATGGGCGGTCTTGCGGATGAAGCCGTACAGGCCGAAGGACAGCGCCAGGGTGAGCGCGATCCACGGCAGGTGCCCAGCCGAGACGGTCAGGTACACCACGCCCGCCGCCGCCAGCAGCACGGCGCACCACTGCGCGCGGTTGAGCCGCTCGTGCAGCAGGATCACGCCCAGCACCACGTTCACCAGCGGGTTGATGAAGTAGCCGAGGCTGGTTTCCACCACGCGGTCGTTGGCCACTGCCCACACGAACACCAGCCAGTTGGCCGTGATCAGGGCGGCGGTGACCGCGAGCCGCAGCAGTACGCCGCGGCGGGTGAACGCCTCGCGCAGCGAGGCGAGCTCGCCGCGTACCGCGATCCAGCCGAACACGAACACGCAGGCCCAGGCCACGCGATGCGCCACCAGTTGCAGGGCCGGTACCACCGCCAGCACGCGCAGGTACAGCGGGAACAGGCCCCAGATGGCGAAGGCGCCGATGGTGGCGGAAAGGCCGCCACCACCGCGGGGCGCGACGGCCGGCGCGGGAGCGGTGCTGCTTGCGAGGGAACTCATGGGAAGAGACGGCGGAAGTCCACCCGGCAATGATGCCGCGTGCGCGGCGATCCGTCGCTCTCCCGGCCGGGAGAGACAACTTGCCGAAGGCAGCAGATTTCCACTGGCACGGCCGCGGTGGCCCAGGGTCAGATTGCCGTGATGCCTGCGCGCTTCGTGCATTGGACTGCGGCCGAACTGGCCGCGCGGCTTTCCCACCGCCTGTTGCGGATCCTTCGCGCGGCCTGCATCGATCCTGCCTCCGCGCCCCGCGAGGCACGGCGCGCGGTGGTCATCCTGCTGCGGCCTTCGCCGCTGGCGCGCAGGCTTTCGCTGGCCTTCCTCATCCTGCAGCTCGGCTATGCCATCGAGCTGGCGCTGCTGGGCCACCTGCTGGCAGCCCTGCTGGTGGCGGCGCTGCCGCTGGCATGCCGGGCCGGGGCGCGCCTGGGGCGCAGGCCGCAGCCCGCCCCGCAGCGGCTGGTGCTCACCGCACAGGGCAGGGTGCACCTGCTGGCGCCGGATGGCGTCTTCGAGGAGGTGCGCGTGGCGCCCGCCAGCCTTCGGCTCGGTCCCTGGCTGCTGCTGTGCCTGGAGGGTGCCGCCGGTCGCTGGCGCCTGCTGCTCGGCCCGGACAATGTCGGGCCCGGCCCGCTGGCGGCCCTGCGCCGCCGCCTGGTGCTGGTGGACCCGGGCGCCGAGGCGGTAGCGCCAGGGGGGGCGGGGCTGCTGCGGCCGGAGCAAGGTGGCAATGCCCGGCGCGGCGTGCCGGAATGATTCCGCCACCATCGGCGCCCGATTATCATGGTGCACCGCCACATCCCGGCCGCAGCACCATGCGTTAGACTGGGGCATCCACTGCGGCGAGCAAGAACTGCCTTGAACGAATTCGGAATTTCCCCCGCCTCGCCGGCCGCTGCCGAACTTTTGGCAATCAGCGGGGTCCATGTAACAGGCATGCCGGGCGACCGCCGGGCGCGGGAAACCTGGGATGTCTGATGAGCCTGGATACCGGTGACCTTGGCCTGGTCCAGCGGGTGCAGAAGGGCGACAAGAGCGCCTTCGACCTGCTGGTCCGCAAGTACCAGCACAAGGTGGTGAAGCTGGTGTCGCGCTACCTGCGCGATCCAGGCGACGCGGAGGACGTGGCACAGGAGGCGTTCATCAAGGCATACCGGGCACTGCCCCAGTTCCGGGGGGACAGCGCCTTCTACACCTGGCTCTACCGGATTGCGATCAACACCGCCAAGAACGCGCTGGTGTCCAGGGATCGCAATCCAGTGGAGTTCGACCTGGACCTGCAGAACGTGGAGGAATCCCACGCCATGCAGGCGCGGCTGGCCGACCCGGACACCCCGGAGAGCCTGCTGGCGACCGAGGAGATCCGCGCAACGGTCAACCGGGCCATCGAGGACCTGCCCGAGGACCTGCGCACGGCGATCGTGCTGCGCGAGCTGGAGGGTCTGAGTTACGAGGACATCGCGCAGGCGATGGACTGTCCGGTCGGCACCGTGCGGTCGCGGATCTTCCGCGCCCGCGAGGCGATCGACCGCAAGTTGTCTGAAGTATTCGAAGGCGGCCTGGGCCGCGCCGAGGAGTCTGGATGAGCGAGGAAAGAGTCAGTCAGTTGTCCGCATTGTTCGACGGCGAGCTGCCGCGCGAGCAGGCGGAGATGGTGATCCGGCGCGCCCTGAAGGACCCGACCACCCGCAAGACCTGGGAGCGCTACGCGCTGATCGGCGCCTGCCTGCGTTCCGAGCCCATCGGCGCGCCGGTGAACAGCGTGGCCGATCGCGTGCAGGCCCGGCTGGCCGCCGAGCGCGAGCACAATGTCACTGCGCTGCCGGTGCGCGAGCGTCGCGCCGCGGGCAGCGAGGCGCCGCGCTTCTGGTCCTTCGGCCGCGGCGCGCTCAGCGGTGCCATTGCCGCCAGCGTGGCAGCGGTTTCGATCTTCCTGGTGCGCGGCGTGGTGGGCACGCCGGCCGATGACGCCGTCCTGCTGGCGCAGAACGAAGTCGAGGTGGGTTACACCACCCCCGGCGAGAATGCGCCCGCCCAGGCAGGCCGCCGTGTGGACGCTTCGCTGGGTTACTATCTCGTCGCGCACAGCGAGGAGGCGGCATCCGCCCTGCGGTCCAGCCTCGACCTGGTGCATGGCGGAGTGGAGCTCACGGAAGACGAAATCAGCGCGTGGCGCTAGTTCGGGGATGAAGCACAAGTCCAGACGATGGTGGGCGACGCACCTGGCCGGTGCGGCGCTCCTTGCCGTTGGTGCCGCGGCGCCGGCCGGGCAGTCTTCCCAGGACTCGGCGCAGGCGTGGATCCAGCGCATGAACAAGGCCGTCGTCGACAGCAACTACGACGGTGTGCTGCGCCAGACCTTCGGCCGGCGCGCCGAGGTGTTCCGCATCATCCACCGCCATGAGGACGGGGAACTGGTCGAGCGTGTCATCGCCACCGATGGCTCCGGCTACGAGCAGAAGCGCAAGGGCGCGCGCTGGGCCGAGTTCCGTCCGGCGCAGAAGCTGGTGATCGTGCAGACCCGCCACCGCAGCTTCGGCTACATCCCGGCCATCAACGGCCTGGACCAGCGCTCCTCCCGCTACTACGACGTGCGCGACATGGGGCCGACGCAGCTGCTGGGCCGCGAAGTGCAGGTGATCCACATCGATCCCCGCGACGAGCTGCGCTACGGCTACCGCTTCTGGCTCGACCGCGAGAGCGCGCTGCCGCTGAAGCTCCAGCGCACCACCCAGGACGGCACCGTGCTGAAGGAGATCGCCTTCATCAGCCCGCCGTCGCGGCCGAAGACCATCGCCGACAGCGAGCTGATGGCCGACGTGGACGCCCGCGGCTTCCGCTGGCTGAGCTGGGACAAGTACACGCCCATGTACAACCCCGAGCTCACCCGGGCCTACGTGGTGCGCAGCGAGCTGCTGCCGGCAGGCTACCGGCCGCGCATCTTCAACCTCCCGGAAGAGGACGCCGCCGCGACCGGCCCGCGGGCGCGCTACATCGTCTCCGACGGGGTGTCCTGGGCCGACGTGTTCATCGCCCCCGCCGGCGACGACGAGAAGACCAGCAGTTCCGCCGCCGGTCCCATCGCCACCTACCGGCTGCGGGTGGGGGACGTGCGCGTGGTGGTGGTGGGCGAGATGCCGCTGGCCACCGCCAGGCAGATTGCCGAGGCTGTCCGGCCTGAGTGAGCCTGTCCCACCGCTGGTGCTCCTGACCCGGCCGGAATGCGGCCTGTGCGAGGAGTTCGAGGCCGGCCTGGCGGCCCTGGCCCGCGAGGTGCCGCTGCCCCCGGTGCACCGGCTCGACGTGGACTCCGATCCCGAACTCCGGCGCCGCCATGGCCTGGACATCCCGGTGCTGCTGTGGGGCGGCGCCGTGGTCTGCCGCCACCGGCTGGACCGGGAGGAGCTGGTCCGGTTGCTTCGCCCCCGCCGCAGCGGGGGGTGAGGCGGTTGGGGTAGAATGCGCGGCCGATCATTGACCCCATCCGGGCCGCAACTTGTCCAGCGAACTCTCCGCAATCCGCAATTTCTCCATCATCGCCCACGTCGACCATGGCAAGTCCACGCTTGCCGACCGCCTGATCCAGATGTGTGGCGGTCTCGCCGAACGCGAGATGCAGTCCCAGGTGCTGGACAACATGGCGCTGGAGCGCGAGCGCGGCATCACCATCAAGGCGCAGAGCGTCACGCTGTTCTATGACTCGCCGCGGGGCGGTCGCTACCAGCTGAACCTGATCGACACCCCGGGCCACGTCGACTTCTCCTATGAAGTGTCGCGCAGCCTGGCCGCCTGCGAGGGCGCGCTGCTGGTGGTCGACGCCGCCCAGGGCGTCGAGGCCCAGAGCGTGGCCAACTGCTATACCGCCATCGAGCAGGGGCTGGAGGTGCTGCCGGTGCTCAACAAGATCGACCTGCCGTCGGCCGAGCCCGACCGGGTGATCCGCGAGATCGGCGACATCATCGGCATCGACGCCACCGACGCGGTGCGCGTGTCGGCCAAGACCGGCGAGAACGTCGAGCAGCTGCTCGAGGCCATCATCGAGCGCATCCCGGCGCCGGGCGGCGACCGCGACGGCCCGCTGCAGGCGCTGATCATCGACTCCTGGTTCGACAGCTACGTGGGCGTGGTGTCGCTGGTGCGCGTGGTCAACGGCACCCTGAAGCAGGGCGAGAAGATCCGCGTGATGTCCACCGGCCGCACCTACGTGGTCGACAAGCTGGGCCGCTTCACGCCCAAGTCGCAGGTGCTGCCGCAGTTGGCCGCCGGCGAGGTGGGCTTCGTGGTGGCCGGCATCAAGGAGATCGACGGCGCGCCCGTGGGCGATACCATCACGGGCGAATCGCGCCCGGCCGAGGCGCCGCTGCCCGGCTTCAAGAAGGTGCAGCCACGCGTGTTCGCCGGCGTGTTCCCGGTCAACACCGAGGACTACGAGGCCTTCCGCGATGCGCTGGCCAAGCTGCGCCTGAACGACTCGGCGCTGCACTACGAGCCGGAGGTGTCCACGGCGCTGGGCTTCGGCTTCCGCGTGGGCTTCCTGGGCCTGCTGCACATGGACATCGTGCAGGAGCGGCTGGAGCGCGAGTACAACCTCGAGCTGATCACCAGCGCGCCCACGGTGGTGTACGAGGTGGAGAAGACCGACGGCACCAAGGTGTACGTGGACAACCCCGCGCGCCTGCCGCCGGCCAACGAGATCCTCGACCTGCGCGAACCCATCATCATCGCCAACATCCTGGTGCCGCCGGAGCACGTGGGCGGCGTGCTGCAGCTGTGCAGCGAGAAGCGCGGTGTGCAGAAGAAGATGCTGTACCTGGGCACGCAGGTGTCGCTGCAGTACGAGCTGCCGCTGGCGGAAGTGGTGCTGGATTTCTTCGACCGCCTGAAGAGCGTCAGCCGCGGCTACGCCTCCTTCGACTACGAGTTCAGCCACTTTGCCACCGCGCCGCTGGTGAAGCTGGACATCCTGATCAACGGCGACCGGGTGGATGCGCTGTCCATCATCGTGCACAAGGACTCGGCCTACCAGCGCGGCCGCGAGCTGGTCGACAAGCTGCAGGAGCTGATCCCGCGGCAGATGTTCGAGGTCGCGGTGCAGGCCGCCATCGGCTCGCACGTGATCGCCCGCGCCACGGTGAAGGCGCTGCGCAAGAACGTGCTGGCCAAGTGCTACGGCGGCGACGTGTCGCGCAAGCGCAAGCTGCTGGAGAAGCAGAAGGAAGGCAAGAAGCGCATGAAACAGGTAGGCTCGGTCGAGATCCCGCAGGAGGCCTTCCTCGCGGTGCTCAAGGTCGGCAAGAAGTAGGGCGGGGAGGGTCGCGTGTCCGGGCTGTTGATGCAGGTCATCATGGTGCTCTCGTGGCTGCTGTGGCCGGTGCTGGTCATTGCAGTCGTGGACGACTGGTTCCTGCGGCCGCGGCGTCGCCTGGCGGCGCTGCCCGGCCAGCCGGAGGAGGCGCCCTGGCTGGGCATGGTCTACGGCGTGCTGCCCGTGCTGCTGGTGGCCGGCGCCATCCGCCTGTTCCGCTCCGAGCGCCTGGACTTCGCCGCCGTGCTGCTCGCGGTGTCGGTGATCGGCGGTGCCATCTGGGCGCTGGACCGCTGGGTGTTCGGGCCGCGGCGCGCCCGCGAGGCCGTGGCCGCCGGCCACCGTCCCGATGCCGTGCCCGAGCCCACCACGGTCGACTATGCCCGCAGCATGGTGCCGGTGGTAGTGGTGGTGCTGGTGCTGCGCTCGTTCTTCTTCGAGCCCTTCCGCATCCCCTCCGACTCGATGATGCCGACGCTGCATTCCGGCGACTTCATTCTGGTGAACAAGTACGTCTACGGCGTGCGCCTGCCTGTGGTGAACCGCAAGATCATCGACCTCGGCGGCCCCAGGCGCGGCGACGTGGTGGTCTTCCGCTACCCCCGCGACCCGTCGATGAACTACATCAAGCGGGTGGTGGGCCTGCCGGGCGACCGGGTGCGGGTGCAGGACGACCGCATATATGTCAATGGCGAGCCGCTGCCGGAGCGTGACCTGGGTCGCTATACCGACGGCTGCTACGTCAACATGCGCCTCACCGAGGTGCGCATCGGCGAGCACGTGCACCAGGCCCTGTCGTGCCTGCAGGCGGCGCCGCTGCCCGGCCCGCTGATGCCTTCCTGCAACCGCCGCATCCGCAACAACTACACCTGCAACGACGGTACTGCGTCACAGTTGCCGCCCGGGGCGCCGGACTGGGGCGATTTCGCAGAAGTCGTCGTTCCCGATGGCAAATACCTGATGATCGGTGATAATCGCGACAACAGCGACGACGGGCGTTACTGGGGTTTCGTGCCGGAGGAGAACCTCGTCGGCGGCGCACGTCGCGTGTGGTTCAACTTCGACTGGAACCGCCGCGGCTGGGCCAAGATCAACTGGGGACGCATCGGCGAGCGCATCGACTGAGGACATGAGGTCTCGACACATGCACAAGCGGCAGGCGGGCATCACGATGATCGGCTGGATCGTGCTGCTGATCCCGGTGGCCATCGTGGCCTACATGGCGATCCGGCTCATCCCCATCTACCTCAACCACATGAAGGTCTCCAGCGCCGTGCAGCAGGCGGCCCAGGAAGCCCGCACCGAGACCACCGTCAACCCGGGCGCGGTGCGCGGGGCCATTTCGCGCCGCTTCGACGTCGAGGGCATCGAAAATCCCGCCCTCGACCAGATCAGCGTGTCCCGCGACGGCAACGAGTGGGTGATCGACGTCAATTACGAGCAGGTGGTGCCGCTGTTCGCGGACATCAACCTGCTGGTCACCTTCGACCGGCGTGTGGTCATCCAGTAACCCGCAGGATCCCGGCAGCAACGCGCCCGCGGCGGTGCGCCCGGGCGATGAGGCCATGGTCGGCTGGTTGCGCGGGCTGCTGGGCCGCGACGTCCGGCGACCCGACCTCTACCGCGCGGCGCTCACCCATCGCAGTGCCCGCCAGGACAACAATGAACGACTGGAATTCCTCGGCGATGCCGTGCTCGGCATGGTGATCGCCGAGGAGCTGTTCAAGCGCTTCCCGGCGGCCGACGAAGGCGACCTGTCGCGCCTGCGCGCGCGGCTGGTCAGCGGCGAGCCGCTGGCGCGCATCGGCGCGCAGATCGGCATCGGCGCGATGCTGCACCTGGGCAGCGGCGAGCTGCGCTCGGGAGGCTTCCGGCGCGAATCCATCCTTGCGGATGCCACCGAGGCGCTGTTCGGCGCCATGTACCTGGAGAGCGGATTGCCCGAAGTGCGCGAACTGATCCTGCGGCTGTATGCGCCGCAGCTGGAGTCCCTGAGACCCGAGGGCCTGAAGGACGCCAAGACGCGCCTGCAGGAACTGCTGCAGGGCCGCGGCGAGGCGCTGCCCGCCTACGTGCTGGAAAGCGCGGTGGGCGAGCCGCACGAGCAGGTGTTCACGGTGCGCTGCGAGGCGCGCCTGTCGGGCGAGAGCGTGCCGCTGTCCGCGCAGGGCAGGGGTTCGAGCCGCCGGCGCGCCGAGCAGCAGGCGGCAGAGAGACTGCTGGAACAGCTGGCGGAGAGGTGGAGGAAATGAACACGATCACCCCGACCGGCCATCGCGCCGGATTCGCGGCCCTGATCGGACGGCCCAACGTGGGCAAGTCCACGCTGCTCAATGCGCTCACCGGCAGCAAGGTGTCCATCGTCACGCCCAAGCCGCAGACCACGCGTCATCGCGTGCTGGGGCTGGTGAACCTGCCGGAAGCGCAGATCGCCTTCGTCGACACGCCGGGCCTGCACCGCAAGGAAGGGCGGGCGCTGAACCGCGCCATGAACCGCGCTGCCGCGGCGGCTGCCATGGATGCCGACCTGGTGGTGTTCGTGGTCGAGGCGCTGAAGTTCGGCGACGAGGACGAGCTGGCGCTGCAACGTGCCCGCGACGCCCGGCGCCCGGTGATCGCCGTGGTCAACAAGGTCGACCGGGTGAAGCCGCGCGAGAAACTGCTGCCGTTCCTGGCCAGGCTGGCCTCGCGGCACGAATTCGCCGAGGTGGTGCCGGTGTCGGCGCTGAAGGCGGACGATGCGCGCCGCCTGGCGCAGGTCATCGCGCGCCACCTGCCCGAGTCCCCGCCGATGTTCCCGCCCGAGCAGGTCACCGACCGCGGCCGGAACTTCCGCATCGCCGAGATCATCCGCGAGAAGCTCACCCTGGAACTGGAGGAGGAGCTGCCCTACGGCATTGCAGTGGAGGTGGAAGGCACCGGCGAGGAGGAGGACGGCCAGCTGGTGGTTTCCGCCGTGATCTGGGTGGAGCGCGCCGGGCACAAGCCCATCGTGATCGGCGCCGGCGGCGAGCGCCTCAAGCGCGTGGGCACGGCGGCGCGGCGCGAGCTCAACGAGCTGCTCGGGCGCCGCCTGCACCTGCAGCTGTGGGTGAAGGTGCGCGAGGACTGGGCCGACAATGCCCAGGCGCTGCGCCAGCTGGGCGTGGAGGAGTAGGGGCCTGCCATGCAGCGCGCCGAACTGGTGCCGGCCTTCGTGCTGCACCGGCGTCCCTGGGAGGACAATGGCTCCATCGTCGAGCTGTTCACCGCCAGCCATGGCCGGCTGACGGTGTTCGCGCGTGGCGTGCGCGGCGCGAAGGCGAAGCTGGCCGGCGTGCTGCAGCCCTTCGTGCCGCTGCTGGTTTCCTGGGCCGGGCGCGGCGAGGCGCCGCGCCTGGTCCATGCCGAGGTGGACCACGCCGCGATGCCGGCCTCGCCGCTGCCGCCGGCGCGGCTGATGTCGGCGTGGTACTGCTCGGAGCTGGTGCTGGCGCTGACCGCGCGCCATGATCCGCAGCCGGAACTGTTCGCCTGCTACCGCGAGGCGCTGGACGGGTTGCGCAGCCTCGACCGGCAGGAGCGCGTGCTGCGCCTGTACGAGAAGCGGCTGCTGGAGATCCTCGGTTACGGCATCGCCGGGCTGGACGAGGCGCGCTTCGACGATCCGGAGGAACTCGAGCGCCTGCGCCCGGTGCTCAAGGCGCGCATGACCCAGTGCCTGGAAGGGCGCGGGCTGCGCACCCGTGACGTGGCGGTTTCACTGAAGCAGTTCGAACGCAGCTGGCAGGAACATTGACGATGAGAACGATCGCGCTGGGCGTGAACGTCGACCATGTGGGCACGGTGCGCAATGCGCGCCGCGCCCGCCATCCGGACCCTGTGCATGCGGCGCTGCTGGCCGAGCAGGCCGGCGCCGACAGCATCACCATGCACCTGCGGGAAGACCGCCGCCACATCCTCGACCGCGACGTGTTCACGCTGCTGCCGCTGATGCAGACGCACCTGAACCTGGAGATGGCGGCCACCGGGGAGATGCTCGACATCGCCACGCGGCTGGCGCCTTCGGACTGCTGCCTGGTGCCCGAGAAGCGCGCCGAACTGACCACCGAGGGCGGCCTGGACGTTGCCGGCCAGCAGCCTGCGCTGCGCGAGGCGGTTGCCCGGCTGGCGGCCGCGAACATCCGCGTGGCGCTGTTCATCGACCCGGACCCGGTGCAGATCGAGGCAGCCGCGGAGGTGGGTGCGCGGGTGATCGAGCTGCACACCGGCACCTATGCCGAGCGCACCGGCGCGGCGCGGGCGCAGGAGCTGGAACGGTTGCAGGCAGCGGCGCGACTGGGCAGCTCGCTGGGCCTGGCAGTGCATGCCGGCCACGGCCTCGACTACCACAACGTGCAGCCGGTGGCGGCCATCCCCGAGATCGTGGAGCTGAACATCGGCTATTCCATCATCGGCCGTGCACTGTTCACCGGCCTGGCCGAGGCGGTGCGCGAGATGAAGGCGCTGATGCTGGCGGCGCGCCAATGAACTACCTGGTGTTCGACATCGAGACCGTGCCCGACGTCGACTACGGGCGGCGGGCGCTGGGCCTCGCGGGCCTGCCCGATGCAGAAGTCGCCACTGCGATGCAGGCGCTCCGGCGCGAGCAGACGGGCAACGACTTCCTGCCGCTGGAGCAGCAGCGCGTAGTGGCCATCGCCTGCCTGCTCAGGCGCGGCGATACGCTGAAGCTGTGGAGCCTCGGCGACCCGGAAAGCGGCGAGCGCGAGCTGCTGGAGCGCTTCTTCGACGGCATCGAGCGCTTCACGCCCGACCTGGTGTCCTGGAACGGCAGCGGCTTCGACCTGCCGGTGATGCACTACCGCTGCATGCTGCACGGCGTGCGCGCCGCGCGTTACTGGGAGACCGGCGAGGAGGACACGGCCTTCCGGTACAACAACTACCTGGGCCGCTTCCACTGGCGCCACCTCGACCTGATGGACGTGCTGTCGGGTTACCAGGGGCGGGGCAGGGTGTCGCTGTCGAGCATGGCACTGCTGCTGGGCCTGCCCGGCAAGCTGGGCTTCTCCGGCGCACAGGTGTGGGATGCCTGGCTGGCCGGCAACATCACCGGCATCCGCAACTACTGCGAGACCGACGTGCTGAATACCTACCTCGTGCTGCTTTCCTTCGACCGCATGCGCGGCCGGTTGAGCAACGAGTCGTACGAAGATGAGTGTGCGCGCGTGCGCGCCATGCTGGCCGCTTCCGACCAGCCCCACCACCGCGAGTTCCTGGCAGCATGGCCAACGCCCGCGCAACCGTGAACGAGCCGGTCACCGGCCGCGTCGATGCGCTCAACCACGAAGGCTGGGGCGTGGTGCGCGGCGCCGGCAAGACCGTGTTCGTGGCCGGCGCGCTGCCCGGCGAGCTGGTCGAGTACCGCATCCGCCGCCGTTCGCGCAGCCACGACGAGGCCGAGCTGGTGAGCGTGCTCGAGCCGGCGCCCGACCGCATCGAGCCGCGCTGCGCACACTTCGGCGTGTGCGGCGGCTGCGCGCTGCAGCACCTTGCGCCGCAGTCGCAGCTGGCCGTGAAGGACACCGGCCTGCGCGAATCCCTGCGGCGCATCGGCAAGGTGGAACCGCGCCAGTGGCTGGCGCCGATCTCCGGCGATCCCTGGGGCTACCGCCGTCGTGCCCGGCTCGGCGCGCGCTTCGTGCATGCGCGCGGCCGCTCGATGGTCGGATTCCGCGAGAAGATGAGCAGCTACGTCACTGACGTGGAGCAGTGCCCGGTGCTGCGCCCGGAAGTCGGGCCGCTGGTGGGCGAGCTGGCGCGCCTGCTCACCAGGCTGTCGATTGCCACGCGCATCCCGCAGATCGAGGTGGCGGCAGGGGATGCCCAGACCGCGCTGGTGCTGCGCGTGCTCGATCCGCCATCGGAGGCCGACCGCGCGTTGCTGCGCGGGTTCGAGCAGCAGCACCGCGTGTGCTTCATGCTCCAGTCCGGCCGGCCCGACGACCTCGAGCCGCTCACCGGCGAGGCGCCGCGGCTGTGGTACGAGCTGCCCCGCTTCGGCGTGAAGCTGTACTTCCAGCCGGCGGACTTCGTGCAGGTCAACGGCGCGATGAACGCGCGCCTGATCGAGCACGTGCTCGACCTGATGGAACTGGACCAGGACTCGGTGGTGCTGGACCTGTTCTGCGGCCTGGGCAATTTCACGCTGCCCATTGCCACCCGCGTGAAGCGCGTGGTGGGCATCGAAGGGGAGGCAGGCCTGGTTGCCCGCGCCCGCGCCAATGCCGAGGCCAATGGCATCACCAATGCCCACTTCCATGTGGCGGACCTGGCCGGCGAGGACGCCGTCGAGCGCTGCCTGGCGCTGGCCGGCGGCGCGGGCTACACGCACGTGCTGGTGGACCCGCCACGCACCGGCGCGCTGGACGTGCTGCCGGCGCTGGCGAAGCTGGCGCCGCGGCGGCTGGGCTATGTGTCCTGCCATCCCGGCAGCCTGGCGCGCGACCTGGGAATTCTGGTGACGGAGCATGGTTTTTCGCTGGCCAGCGCGGGTATCGTGGACATGTTTCCGCACACCAGCCACGTGGAGTCCGTGGCCATCCTCGATGGCCCGGTGCTGAAGAGGAGCAGCAGGGACGCATGACACTGGGTCCGCTGATGGTCGACATCGCCGGCAAGGAGCTCACGGCCGAGGACCGTGAGGTCCTGGCCCATCCGCTGGTGGGCAGCGTGATCCTGTTCACCCGCAACTACGCCGACCCGGAGCAGCTGGCCGCGCTGGTGGCCGCGATCCGCGCCGTGCGCTCGCCGCCGCTGCTGGTGGCGGTGGATCACGAGGGCGGGCGGGTGCAACGTTTCCGGCAGGGATTCTCGGTGCTGCCGCCCATGCGGCGCGTCGGCCAGGAGTATGACCTCGATGCGCGCCAGGGACTGGCCATGGCAAAGGCGCTGAACTGGCTGATGGCCGCGGAGCTGCGCGCCGTGGGCATCGACTTCTCCTTCGCACCCTGCGTGGACCTGGACTACGGCGTGTCCGGGATCATCGGCGACCGCGCCTTCCACAGCGATGCCGAGGCGGTGGCGAAGCTGGCGCTGGCGGCGGTGCAGGGCATGCGCGAGGCTGGCATGGCCGCCACTGCCAAGCACTTCCCCGGCCATGGCGCCGTGGTGGCCGATTCGCACCTGGCGCTGCCGGTGGACCGGCGCGAGCTGGCGGACCTCACGGCCGACCTCAAGCCCTACCACCGGCTGATCCCCAACGAGCTGGCCGGCGTGATGATGGCGCACGTGCTTTTCCCGGCCATCGACAGCGTCCCCGCCAGTTTCTCGCGTCGCTGGGTGACGCAGATCCTGCGCGGCGAACTCGGTTTCCGCGGCGTGGTGTTCGCCGATGACCTGACCATGGAAGGCGCCAGCGCCGTGGGCGGCATCGTCGAGCGTGCCGAGGCCGCGCTGGAGGCCGGCTGCGACGTGCTGCCCGTGTGCAACCGGCGCGAGAGTGTGCTGGCGCTGCTGGATCGCCTGCGCACCGTGCCCGGCCCGGCCAGCCAGGCCCGCATCCGCCTGATGCGTGGTCGCGAGGCGCCGGGCCGCGAGGCGCTGATGGCTTGCGCAAACTGGCAGCAGTGCCGCCAATGGCTGGCCCGCTGCGATCGTCCGCCTGAACTCACCCTCAGCTGAACCGCCATGACGATGCCCCTCGATCCCGCCTTGGTACAGCAGGTCATCGATCGCGCGCCGGAGGGTATCGTCATCTGCGATCTCGGCCAGCCGGACCAGCCGGTGGTGTATGCCAACGCCGCCTTCGAGGTGATGTCGGGCTATGCCGCCGCAGAGGTCATCGGCGCCAGCATCGGCCTGCTGCATGGCGCGGACGAGGACCAGCTGGCCCTCGGTCGGCTGAAGAAGGCGCTGGCGGAAGGTGAGGCCACGCGGGTGCTGCTGCGCAATTACCGCAAGAACGGCGAGCTGTTCTGGAACGAGATCTCGCTGCAGCCGCTGCTGGGCCCGGATGGAAAGGCCACGCACGTGGTGGCGTACTGCCACGACATGACCGCGCGCCTGCGCCAGACCGAGCGGCCGGAAGGCGTACCGGTGTGGCTGCGCGAGGACCGCGTGACCGGGGTGTCCTCGCGGGAGTGGTTCCGCGAACTGTTGGGACGGGAGTGGCGCATCGCCCGGCGCGAGGGCCGGCCGCTGACGCTGGCGCTGTTCGACGTGGATGCGCTGGGCGGCTACAACGCCGTGTACGGGCGGGCAGGCGGCGACGCGCTGCTCAAGCGCGTGTCGCGCAGCATCTCCAGCGGTTTCCGCCGAGCCTCCGACGTGGTGGGCGTGTGGCGCGACGGCTGCATAGCCGTGCTGGCCGTGCACCGTGACGGGCAGGGCATGGAGCGCATGGTCGAGCACGCCGCCGGCAACGTGCGGCGCATCGCCGAGATGCGCATGCACCACCCGCGGGCGCCGCTGCAGAAGTACGTGACCGTCACGGCCAGCCTGGCCACGGTGACTCCCGGCCGGGACGAGGAGGAACCCGCGCGGCTGATCGAGCGTGCGGAGAAGGCCCTGGCTGAAGCCAAGGAAGTGATGCGGGGCGGTCTGAACCAGGCACCCGACTGAATCAGCCGCTGGTGACGACCGCCAGCACGCCCACCGCGGGGTGGTCGAAATAGTGGATCTCGTCGGCCTTCACGCGGCGCACTTCGTTGAGGCGATAGCGCTTGCCGCCATCCTCGACCACGATGTCCACGCCCAGGTGCAGGTACTGGCCGCGCTCGAAGAACACCTTGCCGGTGACGCCGGGGAGGCCCAGCCGCTGCGTGGACACGCCGCGGCGTGAATTCCACGCCGTCGGATCCTGCTTCCAGGAAGCCTGGCCGATCACCTGCAGCCCGTTGCGGGTCAGCCGCCCGGCGGCACCGCCCAGCTTGCGGGACTGCGCCGGCACCGGCGCCACGTCATCACCGGTAATCACCGGTCGCGGTTCGCCCGCGGCCATGGCACCGGCATCCCCGCCGTTCCTGAACACGACGATCTCGATGGAATAGCCGGGGGATGACTGCGGCAGGGCGGGCAGCGCCACTGCGGCCAGGACCGCTGCCAGCGCGAGGCGTCGCGCGATGCCGGAAGGCGACTTCATGCCCGTGATTCTAGGCGAGGGTGCCGCCCCTGTCATGACGAGGGTCCCAGCCTGTCGAGGATGCTGGCGGCCAGGGTGACGCGGTGCCCGGGCTCGGCGCCCAGTGCGATGCGCAGCTTGAGCTGGCCTTCCAGCCGCCACACTTTCGGTTCCTTCTGGATCAGGCGGATCACCGTGCCGGGATCCACGCGGTTGTCCTGCTCGAACATCACGAAGCTGGCCTGTGCGCCCACGTCCAGGCGACGGATGCCCAGGGCACGGGCGCGCTGCGTGAGCCGCGCCACCTGGAACAGCCGCTGCGCCGCCTCGGGCAGGGCGCCGAAGCGGTCGCCCACTTCGGTCTTCAGCTCGTCCAGTTCGGCCTGGCCGGTGGCCGCGGCGATGCGCTTGTACAGCGCCAGCCGGGTCTGCACATCGGCGATGTAATCGGAGGGCAGCAGCGCCGGCAGGTGCAGGTTGACCTCGGTGGCGGCCGTGGTGGAGGGGATGGCGGCCGGGTCCTGGCCGGCCTTCAACGCCTTCACCGTGGACTCGAGCATGTCCAGGTACATCGACAGGCCCACCTCGGTGAGCTCGCCGCTTTGCGCCTCGCCCAGGTATTCACCGGCGCCGCGGATCTCCAGGTCATGCGTGGCCAGCACGAAGCCCGAGCCCAGTTCCTCCATCGACTCGATCGCTTCCAGGCGCCGCCTCGCGTCCTCGGTGAGGCCTTTGAGCGACGGCACCATCAGGTGCGCGAAGGCGCGATGGTGCGAGCGGCCCACGCGGCCGCGCAGCTGGTGCAGCTGCGCCAGTCCCAGCCGGTCGGCCTGGTTGATCAGGATGGTGTTGGCCGTGGGCACGTCGATGCCGCTCTCGATGATGGTCGTGCACAGCAGGATGTCGAAGCGGCGGTGGTAGAAGTCCACCATCAGCTGTTCCAGCTCGCGCTCGCGCATCTGGCCGTGGCCGATGCGGATCGAGGCCTCCGGCACGATCTTCGCGAGGTCGGCCGCCACCTTCTCGATGGTGCTGATCTCGTTGTGTACGAAGTACACCTGGCCGCCGCGGCGCAGTTCGCGCAGCACGGCCTCGCGGATGGTCGGCGGATGCCATTCGCCCACGGTGGTGCGGATGGCCACTCGCCCGGCGGGCGGGGTGGTGATCAGCGACAGGTCGCGCAGGCCGCCCATGGCCATGTTCAGCGTGCGCGGGATGGGCGTGGCGGTCAGCGTCAGCACGTGCACTTCGGCGCGCAGCTCCTTCAGCCGCTCCTTGTCGCGCACGCCGAAGCGGTGCTCCTCGTCGATGATGACCAGCCCGAGCTTGTGGAACTTCGGGTTGGCGTGCAGCAGGCGATGGGTGGATACGAGGATGTCGATGCGGCCCTTCTCCAGGTCCTCGAGGATGGCGCTGGAGGCCTTGGCCGAGCGGAAGCGCGACAGCGACTCGATGCGCACCGGCAGGTCGGCGAAGCGGTCGCGGAAGTTGGCCGTGTGCTGTTCGGCCAGCAGCGTGGTGGGCACCAGCACCACGGCCTGGCAGCCGGCCTGCACCGCCACGAAGGCAGCGCGCATGGCCACCTCGGTCTTGCCGAAGCCCACGTCGCCGCAGACCACCCGGTCCATGGGCCGCTCCGAGCCCATGTCACGGATCACCGCCTCGATGGCCTCGAGCTGGTCGGCGGTTTCCTCGAACGGGAAGGCCGCGGCGAAGGCGCGGTATTCCTTCTCGTCGGCCACCAGAGGCGTGCCCTTGCGCGCCTGGCGGCGCGCGTAGAGGTCCAGCAGCTCGGCGGCCACGTCGCGTACCTGCTCGGCGGCGCGCCGGCGCGCCTTGGCCCACTGGTCGCTGCCCAGCTTGTGCAGGGGCGCGGCATCAGGTGAGGCGCCGGTGTACCGGCTGACCAGGTGCAGTGCCGTGACCGGCACGTAGATGCGGTCGTTGCCGGCGTACTCGATCACCAGGAACTCGCCGTCCTCGCCGGCCACCTGCATGGGCACCAGGCCCACGTAGCGGCCGACGCCGTATTCCTCGTGCACCACCGGGGCGCCGGGCAGCAGGCTGGTCAGGTCGCGCAGGATGGCGGCCGGGTCGAGCTGGGCCCGACGGCGGCGGCGTTCCTGCTGCGCATGCCGGCCGAACATCTCGCCATCGGCCAGCAGCATCAGCTTCGGCGAGGTGCTGGCCAGTCCGCCCACGTCCGGCGCGGTGGCCAGCGCGGTGCGTGCCCTGGACTGCAGGAATGCCTGCCACCCGGGAACATCCTCGAATGTGATGCCGGCGCCGCGCAGCAGGTCGTGCAGCAACTCGCGCCGGCCCGGGGAATCCGCGGTGATCAGCACCCGGCCGTCGAAGCCGGCCAGCAGCTGCGCCAGCGGCGCGAGCGGGGCCTCGGCGCGCGCATCCAGCGCCAGCGCAGGTGGCGGCGACAGCGACAGGGGGTCTCCCTGCGCAGTCTCGATGGCGGCGGTGCCGGAGGGCGCGCCGGCGGCCAGCTGCACGCGGGCGTGGCCCTCGATGCGCTGGCGCAGCTCGGCGAGCTCGAAGTACAGCTCCTTCGGTTCGAGCACCGGGTGCTCGATGTCGTGGCGCACGTCCTCGTGGCGGATGGCGATGTCCTGCCATGCGGCTTGCAGGTGGGCATCGAGGTCGCCAGGCACGGCCAGCACGCAGCCGCGCGGCAGGTAGTCGAACAGGCCGCTGGTGGATTCAAAGAACAGCGGCAGGTAGAACTCGATGCCGGCCGGCGCCACGTTGGCGCGGACCCCGCGGTAGATCTCCGAGCGCGTGGGGTCTCCCTCGAAGCGGGTGCGGTAGCGGCGGCGGAACTCACGCACGCTGTCCTCGTCCAGCGGCACCTCGCGCGCCGGCAGCAGGCGCACCCGTTCCAGCGCTTCCAGTGAGCGCTGCGTGTCCGGGTCGAAGTGGCGGATCGAGTCGATGGTGTCGTCGAACAGGTCGATGCGCAGCGGCTGCGCATGACCCATGGGGAACACGTCGAACAGCGAGCCGCGCAGCGCGAACTCGCCCGGCACGCCCACCTGCGCCACGTGGCTGTAGCCGGCCGCGGCCAGCTGCTCGCTGACGCGCGCCATCGAGAACTGCTGTCCCACGGCCAGGTCGAAGGCGCGACCGGCGATGTAGGGCACCGGCGGCAGCCGCTGCAGCAGCGTTCCTGCGGCCACCAGCAGCACGCCGCGATCCATGCTGGGCAGTTTCGCCAGCGTGGCGATGCGCTCGGAAACCAGGTCCGGCAGCGGGGAGTAGCGGTCGTAGGGCAGCACCTCCCAGTCGGGCAGCTCCATCACCGGCAGCTCGTCGCCGGCGAAGAAGGCCAGCTCGCGGCGCAGCTGGTCCAGGCGCCGCGCGTCCTCCACCAGGACCACCCACAGGCGCGAGTCGGCCTGGGCGGCCGTGGCCAGCGCCAGCGCCCGGGCGCTGGAGTGCAGCGGCGGCCAGTGCCGCACGGAATCCGGGGCGGAGGGGGAGGCGGGAACAGGAAGGATGGTCATCGATGGCGGCTGCAGGCGGCAGGGGCGCGCAGCATAGCCGCTTGGCGCTGCCGGTGGCAGCGCCACTGGCCCGGGCGGGCCCTGTCCGCCGCGTCAGTCGCCGTAGGCGACGGCGTGGATGACGTGCTGGTACTCGAAGTAGACGCTGAACCCGTCGTAGTCCCAGCGCGTGATCGGCGGCTGGCCCACGGCCGAGTGGCGGGTGCGGGGCGCGCCGAAGCGGGCCTCCACCTGCGCCATCGAGAGGCCGCGGCGGGGCAGTTCGATCGACACGGGGCGGACCTGCACGGAGCCGTCGACCACGAGGGTCTCGGCCGACAGGGGCAGGGCCATGAACGCCAGCGTCAGTGCCAGTGCGGTTCTCATGGCGGTCGAATATAGCAGGGCGCGGCGGAGGTGGTCGCGCCGGGCGCCTTCCCGCGCCGATTTCGTGAATTGCGTCGCCAAACGCGCCCCACCATGCTTGAATGCGGAGCTTCGCATGTTCCATCCGCTGCCCCTGTATGTCGGTCTACGGTACGCGCGCGCCCGCGCGCACCGGTACTTCGTCTCCTTCATCACCTGGGTGTCGCTGGCCGGGGTGGCCGTCGGCGTGGCGGCCCTGATCGTGATCCTGTCGGTGATGAACGGCTTCGAGTCGGAACTGCGCGACCGGCTGCTGGCCCTGTCCGCGCCGGTGCGCATCACTGGCCCGGGTGCCGGGCCGGACTGGGAGCTGCTGCGCGAGGACGTGGCCGCGGCCGTGCCCGGCAGCCGCGTGGGGCGGCATGCCGAGCTGCAGGTGCTGGCCGTGCGCGAGCCGGAGATGCTGGCCCTGACGCTGCGGGGGGCCGATGAGCTCACCCGCGCCGAACTCGGGGAGCTGATGGTGCAGGGAGGCGTCCAGTCGCTGGAGGATGGCGAGTCGGTGGTGGTGGGGGTGCTGGTGGCCGAGCAGCTCGGCGTGCTGCCGGGGGATGCCATCCGCCTGCTGGTGCCGGTCATGGCGCACGGCACGCCGGAGTTCCGCATGCGGCAGTTCACCGTGGCCGGCCTGTTCGAGGCCGGGCTGCAGGACCACGACGGCGCGCTGGCCTACGCCAGCCTTGATGCCATGGCCGCGCTCGGCGCGGCGCGCAGCCATGCCGAGGGCCTGAACGTGCGCGTGGATGCGCTGCAGGCGCCCGCCATCGCAGCCTCGCTGCGCGAGCAGCTGGCCGGCCGCTGGCCGGGGCTCGCGGTCACCGACTGGACCGAGGAACACGCCAGCTACTTCCGCGCCATCCGCATCGAGAAGACCATGATGGCGCTGATCCTGCTGCTGATCGTGGCCGTGGCCGCGTTCAACATCGTCGCCATGCTGGTGATGGTGGTGACCGACAAGCGCACCGACATCGCCATCCTGCGCACCTTCGGCGCCGCGCCGCGCACCGTGGCCGGCGTGTTCGTGACCCAGGGGCTGGTGATCGGCTGGCTGGGCGTGGCCGCCGGCGTGGCCCTCGGCGTGCTCATCGCCACCCACGTGGGCCCCATCCTCGACGTGCTGTACCGCGTGGCGGGCATCTCGCTGTTCGACGCCGACGTGTACTACATCACCGAGGTGCCCTCGGAACTGCACCGCACCGACGTGCTGCTGGTGGCCGCCAGCGCGCTGGTGCTGACCGCGGTGGCCACCGTCTATCCGGCGCTGCGGGCGGCGAGGGTGTCGCCCGCCGAGGCGCTGAGGTACGAGTAGCCATGGGCCTGACCAGCACCTACGAATGGCTGATCGGCACCCGCTACCTGCGCTCGGGGCACCGCCGTGGCTTCCTGTCCTTCATCACCGCGATCAGCGTGCTGGGCCTGATGCTGGGCGTGGCGGTCCTGGTGGTGGTGATGTCGGTGATGAATGGCTTCGAGCAGGAACTGCGCGCGCGCATCCTGTCGGTCACCTCGCATGCCACGCTGATGGGGCTGGAGCAGAAGATGCCGGACTGGGACCGCGCCATGGAGCAGGCGCTGTCCATGCCGTCGGTGCGCGAGGCGGCGCCCTACATCGAGTCGCGCGCCATGTTCGCCGCGGTGGAGCGCAACGTGATCACCGGCGCGCAGCTGCGCGGCATCGATCCGGCGCGCGAGGCGAGGCTGGGCGGGCTGGCCGGCGTAGTCACCCGTGGCCGGCTCGATGACCTCGAGCCGGGTTCCTGGCGCATCCTGCTGGGCTCGGCGCTGGCCGCCGAACTGGGCGTGGACGTGGGCGATTCGGTGGTGGTGATCGTGCCCGAGGTCAGCGTCACGCCGGCGGGCGTGGAGCCGCGCCGGCGCCGCTTCACGGTGGCCGGCCTGTTCGACTCGGGCATGTACGAGTACGACCGCGGGCTGGCGCTGATGCACGTGGAGGACGCCGGCCGGCTGATGCGCTTCGGCGACGCCATGTCGGGGGTGCGGCTGGCGCTGGAGGATCCGCTGGCGGCGCCCTCGGTGGTGCGCGAGCTGGCGGTGGAGCTGGGCGGCGGCTACTACGTCAGCGACTGGACGCGCATCCACCCGAATTTCTTCCGCTCCATCCAGATGACCAAGTCGCTGCTGTTCGTGATCCTGTCGATGATCGTGGCCATCGCCGCGTTCAACATCGTCGCCACGCTGGTGATGGTGGTGAAGGACAAGGAGGCCGACATCGCCATCCTGCGCACCTTCGGCGCAGGCCCTGCCAACATCCTGCGCGTGTTCGGCGTGCAGGGCGCCTGGATCGGCATGGCCGGCGTGGCCAGCGGGCTGGTGCTGGGCGCGCTGGTGGCCACCAACCTGGAATCGCTGGTGCACCTGCTGGAGCGGGTCACCGGCACCCGCTTCCTTGATGCGAGGGTTTATTTCATGAGTGACCTTCCGGCCCGCGTGCAGGCCGGCGACGTGCTGCAGGTGGCGGCAGTGGCGCTGTTGCTGTGCCTGCTGGCCACCATCTACCCGGCCTGGCGCGCCTCGCGGGTGCTGCCGGCGGAGGCGCTGCGCCATGACTGAGTTCGTGCTCCAGGCCCGCGGCGTGCGCCGCAGTTTCCGCGAGGGCGGCGGCGAGCTGGCCGTGCTCACCGGCGTGGACCTCACCATCGCGCGTGGCGAGCGGCTGGCCATCGTGGGCGCCTCCGGTTCCGGCAAGACCACGCTGCTGCAGGTGCTGGGCGGCCTGGACCGTCCGGATGCCGGCACGGTGCAGGTGGCCGGGCGCGACATCCACCGGCTCACCGAGCGCGAGCGCTGCGAGCTGCGCAATCGCCAGCTGGGTTTCGTGTACCAGTTCCACCACCTGCTGCCGGAGTTCTCGGCGCTCGAGAACGTGGCCATGCCGCTGATGGTCCGCCGCGAGAGCGCGGCCGAGGCCCAGCGCCGCGCGCGGGAGCTGCTGGAGCGCGTGGGCCTGGGCGCGCGCCTCACCCACCGGCCGCACCAGCTCTCCGGCGGCGAGCGGCAGCGCGCGGCGGTGGCGCGCGCGCTGGTGACCGGCCCTGCACTGGTGCTGGCGGACGAGCCCACCGGCAACCTCGACGGCGTCAACGCGGAGCAGGTGTTCGAGCTGATGCTGGAGCTCAATCGCGAGAAGGGCACCAGCCTGGTGGTGGTCACCCACGACGAGCGGCTGGCGGCGCGCATGGGCCGCACGCTGGTGCTGCGCGGGGGGCGCCTGCAGGAAGCCGGCGCAGATCAGAGCGGCGGGTAGCGCTTCTGCGCGGCATTGCGCCGCGCGGCCTTGCGGTTGATGGCGCTGATGCGCCAGAGCAGTTCGAGCAGGCGGTAGGACCCGTAACCGAAGGCCACGCCGCAGGTCAGGCAGCCCACCAGGAAAGGTTTCCAGATCGTGCCCAGGCCGTGCTGCAGCCACGCCCAGCTGAGCTCGAAGGTGAAGCTGCCAGGTTCCACGCCCAGCAGCAGCACGCCCACGCGATAGGCGAAGTAGAACACCGGCACCGCCGTGAAAGGATTCACGAAGGTGGAGGTGAGCACCATCGTCGGCACGTTCAGGTGGAACAGCATCGCCAGTGTCAGGCCCAGCGGCAGGTGCACCGGCAGCGGGATGAAGCTGATGGCAACGCCGGTACCGAACGCCATGGTGATGGCCCGCCGGTTCAGTGACCAGAGCCGCGGGTCGGTGACCTTCGGCCCCAGCATGCGGAACAGTCGTGTGCCGCGCAGTTTCTGGGCAACTGGCCGGAATTTGACGAACAACTGACGCGGCATGCGGCGCAAGACTAGCAGGCGGCCGGGAAGCGACGCATCACTGAAGCTCTTTTAATCCATGTCGCTGCCGGGCAGGGAAGGCCCCATGCGCAGTCTGCTGCTGCTGGCAGGAATCCTGGTGGCGCTCTGGTGGCCCGACGGCTGGCCGAGGCCGCCGGCCTGGGCGCCGGCGGCCGTGCTGCCGCTGGCGCTGGTGCTGCAGCGCTTGCGCATCGCGGCGCCGCTGCTGCTGGGGGCGGCGCTGGCGCTGCAGGCGGTGGAACGGGTCGAGGTGCCGGTGCCGCTGGCGGACGGCGAGCGGGTGCTGGCGCGGGCGCGCATCGAGGGCGTGCCGGCGCTGGATGAGTCCGGCTGGCAGTTCGATGCGCGGGTCGGTTTTCCTCGCCACCCGGACTGGCCCGGGCAACGCTGGCGGGTGAGGCTGCCGGCAGCCATGACGGCGCCGGAGCCGGGCGAGACCTGGCAGTACGCGCTGCGGTTCGACCCACCGCGAGATGCCAGGCAGCGCCGCCTGTTGCTTCGCGACCATGTCTCTGCCGGGGCGCGGCTGGTGGAAGGTCCCCTCAACCATCGCATCGCGCCAGCGGATGGCGGCATCGACGGACTGCGCACGCGGCTGGCACGGCGCATCTCCGACCAGGTCGAGGATCCTTCAGCGGCTGCGCTGCTGGCGGCGCTGGCCGTGGGCGTGACCGGCGATGTCACCAGCCGGCAGTGGCAGGTCTTCAATGCCACCGGCATCACCCACCTGGTGGCCATCTCGGGCATGCACGTGACCTTCTTCGCCATGCTTTCAATGGCGGCCGCGAGGCGGACATGGCGCCGCCTGCCGGCAGGCCCCTGGCTGCCGCGACGGGAGCTGTTCGCCGCGCTCGTGGGTATCGTGCTGGCGCTGCTGTATGCGCTGCTGTCCGGCTTCTCCGTGCCGGCGCAGCGCACGGTGGTGATGCTGGCTGCCTTCCTGCTGGCGCGCGAGTGCTCGCGCTGCACGCGCCCGGCGTGGAGCCTGGCCGCTTCGATGTGGGCCGTGCTGCTGTACGACCCGATGGCGGCCTTGTCGGCCGGCTTCTGGCTGTCCTTCCTCGCCGTGGCCGCCATCGTGATGCTGACCGGCGCAAGACTGGCTCCGGCGGCGCCGCTGGCCACGGCGGTGCGCGTGCAATGGCTGGTGAGCATCGCGCTGCTGCCGGTGACGGTGGCGATCTTCGGGACCTTCTCCGCGGCAGGGCTGCTGGCCAATGCGCTGGCCATCCCCGTGTTCACCTTCCTGCTGGTGCCGCCGGTGCTGCTGGCCACCGCCTGCTACCTGCTGCCGGTGTCACTGGCGGGCTGGTGTGGTGACCTGCTGGTGGGCATCGCCGCCGCGGTGTGCGCCACGCTGTGGCCCTTCCTGACCTGGTGTGCCGGCCTGCCGGGCGCGTTGTGGCACGCGATGGCGCCCTTGAGCTGGTACCTGGTGGCGTTGCCGGCGGTGCTGGTGGCCTTGCTGCCGGTGGAACCGGTGTACAGGGTGGCGGGGCTGGTGTTGCTGTGCTCGGTGTTCCTGCTGCGCGAGCCGCGGCCGCGGCCGGGTGAGCTGTGGATCGACCTGCCTCCCGCCGGCGCCACCGTGGCGCTGCTGCGGACCCGGCATCACCAGCTGCTGTGGGGCACGGGCGAGAGCTTCGGCGCGCGTGGACGTGCCTTTTCGCGGCATGTGCTGCCATTGCTGCGCGCCAGCGGCCACGATGTGCTCGACCTGTGGCTGCCCGGCACGCCAGGTCGCGATGCACAGGCAGCGCTGGCATCCGCAGCGGCCGAAATGGAGATCCGCAGCGTGCTGCTGCCCCCGGCGCGCGCGGCACCGCCGGAGATGCAGCATTGCGCGCCATCCACCTGGCAATGGGACGGACTGCAGTTCGAACTCGAGCCGCGCACCGACGGGCGTGCCTGCGAACTGCGGGTCAGCGCCGGCGGGCAGTCACTGCGCGTCGATGCCCGCATGGCGGCCAGGCTGCCCTCCCGGGCCGGCAAGACGCTGCGTCTTGTGATGGATGCGAACGGCATCCGGCAGCGACGTCGCCATCTTCGGCTATGATGCGCCCCCATGTGGGAATTGTTCCAGGCGGGCGGGCCCTTCATGTGGGCCATTGCCCTTTGTTCGATCATTGCCGTGGCCATCGTGGCCGAGCGCCTCTGGACCTTGCAGACCAGGCGCGTCATGCCGCCCGACCTCACGCGCCGCATCTGGACGCTGGTGGAGAACGGGCAGGTGAACGACAAGGTCATCTCCGCACTGGAGACCAACTCGCCGCTGGGCAAGATCCTTGCCACAGGCCTCCAGAACCGCCATCGCGGTCGCGAGGTGATGATGGAGCGCATCGAGGATGCCGGCCGCCACGTGGCGCACGAACTCGACCGCTTCCTCAATACCCTGGGCACCATCGCCGGCGTGGCGCCGCTGCTGGGCCTGCTGGGCACGGTCACCGGCATCATCAAGGCCTTCAACGTGATCTACTCCGGCGGCCTGGGTGACCCGCGGGCACTGTCGGGCGGCATCTCCGAGGCGCTGCTGACCACGGCTTTCGGCCTGATGGTGGCCATTCCCGCGTTCGTGGCCTACCGCTACCTGCGCGGCAAGGTCGACGGCATCGTGGTGCAGATCGAGAAGGACGTGGTGCGTTTTGCCGATGCGCTGAACGACCGCATGTCCGCCCCCGCCCAGAAGGACCAGCGGTGAAGCTGAAGGCACCACGCCGCGAGGACCCTGAGATCAGCTTGATCTCGCTGATCGACGTGGTGCTGATGCTGGTGATCTTCTTCATGCTTTCCTCGACCTTCGTCGACGAGGGGCGGATGAAGGTGCAGCTGCCCACCGCGGTGGAGGCGCCCAGGCAGGGCCCGGCCGAGCGCATCGTGGTCACGGTCACCGAGCAGGGCAGCTACCGCGTCAACGAGCGCGAGCTGGCCAACTCCAGCCGCGACACCCTGCGCCGGGCCGTGGCCGAGGTAGCGGGCGAGGACCGCGATGCGCGCGTGGTGCTGCGCGCCGATGCACGCGCCACGCACCAGTCCGTGGTCACGGCGATGGACGTGCTGGGCCGCATGGGATTCGCCCAGCTCGACATCGCCACGGTACAGGCCGAACCGGTCCCATGACCGCGCCGCTGCCGTCCGCGGCAGAGGCAAGGGCCGTCTACGGGCGGCTGCTGGGTTACGCCTGGCCCTGGCGCGGGCAGTTCCTGCTCGGCGTGCTGGGCATGGCGCTGTACGCCGCCACCGACGCCGGCACCGCCTGGTTCGTCGACCGCTTCCTCAAGTACGCCTTCGTCGATCCCGACCCGCGCGCGGCCTGGGCAGTGCCGCTGGGCGTGCTGCTGCTGTTCCTGCTGCGCGGCCTGGGCGATTTCGTGGCCACGTACTTTCCCGCCAAGGTGGGCCGGCACGTGGTCAAGGCCATCCGTCGCGACCTGTTCGCGCAGTACCAGCACCTGCCGGCCGCCTGGTACGACGCGCAGCCGGCCGGCCGCGCACTGTCCCGGCTGGTCTACGACGCCGAGCAGGTGGCGGAGGCGGCCACCACCTCCGTCGGCGTGATCATCCGCGACTCGCTGGTGATCATCGGCCTGCTGGGGTTCATGTTCTGGAAGTCCTGGCAGTTCACGCTGCTGGCGCTGGTGGCAGCGCCGGCCATCGGCTGGGTGCTGGGCGGCATCAACCGCCGCTTCCGCCGCCACAGCGCGCGCATCCAGCAGTCCATGGGCGACTTCACCCGCGTGGCCCAGGAGAGCCTGGCGGCGCACCGGCTGGTGAAGGTCAGCAATGCGCAGGCGACCGAGCAGCGCCGTTTCGACGAGGTCAACGAGCACAACCGCCGCAACCACCAGCGACTGCTGCGTGCCCGTGCGGCGGCCAACCCGGTGGTGCAGATGGTGGCGGCGCTGGGGCTGGCGGCGGTACTGGCCTTTGCGCTCTCGCGCGTGATCGAGGCGCGCGTGCCGGTGAACGAGTTCGTCAGCTACATCGCGGCCATGATGCTGGTGATGTCGCCGCTGCGCCGGCTGGTCAACGTGGGCGGGCCGCTGCAGCAGGGCATCGCCGCCGGCAGCGGCATCTTCGCGGTGCTCGACCTGCCGCGCGAGAAGGACCAGGGCGCGCGGGCGCTGGAGCGTGCGCGCGGTGCCATTGCCTTCCGCGGCGTGCGCTTCGCCTATGAGGGGGCGCCGGAGGCGGTGCTGGATGGCATCGATTTCGAAGTGCGCCCGGGAGAGACCGTGGCCATCGTCGGCCGCTCGGGCGCCGGCAAGTCCACGCTGATGGGCCTGCTGCCGCGCCTGTACGACCCGGTGGCCGGCGCGGTGCTGCTTGACGGCATCGATGTGCGCGAGTACCGGCTGCAAGACCTGCGCCGCCAGATCGCCTACGTGGGACAGGACGTGCGCCTGTTCGACGCCACCCTGCGCGAGAACATCGCACTGGGCACGGAGGATGCGGATGATGCGGCGATCCGCCGCGCGGCCGGGGATGCGCACGTGATGGAGTTTGCCGCCCAGCTGCCGCAGGGACTGGACACCCGCGTGGGCGAGGGCGGCAGCCTGCTGTCCGGCGGGCAGCGCCAGCGCGTGGCCATTGCGCGCGCCATCCTGCGCGACGCGCCGGTGCTGATCCTCGACGAGGCGACCTCGGCGCTGGATGCACAATCCGAGCGGCATGTGCAGGATGCGCTGGCGCGGCTGGCTTCCGGCCGCACCACGCTGGTGATCGCCCACCGGCTGTCCACCGTGGAGCAGGCCGACCGCATCCTGGTGCTGGACCGCGGCCGCATCGTGCAGTCCGGCACGCATGCGCAATTGCTGGCACAGGACGGCCTGTACCGCCAGCTCCACCAGCTGCAGTTCAATGCCTGAGCGCGGGCTGGCTGGCTGGCTGGAAGGTCGCTGGTACGGCGATCGCGCGCCGGCCCTGCTGCTGCCCCTGTCCTGGATCTACGCCGGCTTGGTGCGGCTGCGCCGCCATGCCTTCGAGGCGGGCCTGCGACGCCCGGTTCACCCCGGTGTGCCCACCGTGGTGGTCGGCAACCTCACCGCCGGCGGCACGGGCAAGACGCCGCTGGTTGCGTGGCTGGCCGGCCAGCTCCGGGCGCGCGGGCGGCGGCCCGGCATCGTGCTGCGCGGTCATGGCGGCACCCGGCGCGCGCCGCACCTGGTCCGTGCCGATGATGATGCCGCATGCGTGGGCGATGAAGCGCTGCTGCTCGCGCGCCGCTCCGGCTGCCCGGTGGCGATCGGCGCCTGCCGCGCGGACGCGGCGGCGCTGCTGGTGAAGCAGGGCTGCGAGCTGGTGATTGCCGACGACGGCCTGCAGCACCTGGCGCTGGCGCGCGACCTCTCCGTGGTGGTCATCGACGGCGCCCGGGGCTTCGGCAATGGCGCGCTGCTGCCGGCCGGGCCGCTGCGCGAGCCGGCTTCGCGCCTGCGTGCCGCCGACCTGGTGGTGCTGCACGGGGAGGACCGTCGTGGCGTTGTGCCGGGCGGCATCGTGCCACTGGGCATGCGGCTTGTTCCGGTGGCCTTGCGCCAGGTGGGCAGCGATGCCGAGGCGCCGCTGGAGATGCTTCGCGGCGCCAGCGTGCACGCGCTCGCCGGCATCGGCCATCCCGGGCGCTTCCTGGCGACGCTGGCCGGGCTGGGCGCCACGGCCCGGGCCACGCTGCGTCCCGATCATCACGCATGGCGGGCTGAGGAGCTGCCGCCGCCGGACGGGCGACCGGTCGTAATGACGGAAAAGGATGCCGTAAAATGCCGCCGGCTGGCCGCAGGCCGCGGCGACCTTTACTACCTGCAGGTTGAAGCGGCGCTGCCGCCCGCCGATGCGGCGCGGTTGCTCGACCGCGTGCTGTCCCTCCGGAGGCAATGACGTGCTTGATGCAAGACTGCTCGAGATCCTGGCCTGCCCGCTGTGCAAGGGCCCGGTGCTGCACAAGCGCGAACAGGATGTGCTGGTGTGCCGCGCCGACCGGCTGGCCTTCCCCATCGTCGATGGCGTGCCGGTGATGCTGGAGGACGAGGCGCGGGTGCTGCCCGGCGACGATCCGCTGCTCGACCGCTGAAGCAGCGGCGGCCGTCCTGCGGATGTTCCGGGTCGTCATCCCCGCGCGCTTCGGCTCCTTCCGCCTGCCGGGCAAGCCGCTGCAGAAGCTGGCCGGCAGGCCGCTGCTGCAGTGGGTGTACGAGGTGGCGCGCTCCTCGGGCGCTGCCGAGAGCATCATCGCCACCGACGACGAGCGCATCGTGGAAGCCGCGCGCGGCTTCGGCGCCGACGCGCGCCTGACCTCCCTCACGCATCCTTCCGGCACCGACCGCGTGGCCGAGGTGGCGCTGCAGGCCGGGTGGGACGAGGACGATGTGGTGGTCAACCTGCAGGGCGACGAGCCGCTGATGCCGCCGGAACTGGTGCGCCAGGTCGCGCAACTGCTGGAAGGGGATGGCGCCGCGGCCATCGCCACCCTGGCCACGCGCATCACCAGCGTGCAGGCGCTGATGGATCCGAACACGGTGAAGGTGGTGACCGACGGTTCCGGGCGCGCGCTGTACTTCAGCCGCGCGCCCATTCCCTGGGGCCGGGACTCCGCCCCGGCCGGCATCGCCAGCCAGCGCGGCTACCAGGGGGCGCGCCGGCACATCGGCCTGTATGCCTATCGCGTGTCGGCACTGCGGCGGCTGTCGCTGCTGCCGCCCACGCCGCTGGAAACCATCGAGAAGCTCGAGCAGCTGCGCGCGCTGGAGCACGGCCTCGCCATCCGCGTCGCCGATGCCGCGGCGCTGCCCGGGCCGGACGTGAACACGCCCGAGGACCTTGCCCGCGTGGCGCTGTTGCTGGAACAGGGCAGGGAGCACCACTGATGAGTCCAATGGATCTTTCCGTGCTGGCGGTCAGCGACGTGTCGCATGCCATGCAGCTGGCGCTCGGCCCCGTGTTCCTGCTCAACGGCATCGGCGTGCTGCTTGCCATGCTCACCAACCGGCTGGCGCGCATCATCGACCGCGCCCGCAACCTCGAGGCGCGCCTTGCCGCCGCCACCCCGGAAGAGGGGCCGGCGCTGAAGGAGCTGCTGGCCTTCACCAGCCGTCGCGCGCGCCTGGTCAACCGCGCCATCACGCTGGGCACGTTTGCCGCGCTGCTGGTGGCGCTGGTGGTGGCGCTGCTGTTCGCGGCCGCGTTCGTGTCCATTCCCACCGCGCCCGCCGTCGCGGTAATGTTCGTGACCTGCATGGCGGCGCTTGCGGGCGCATTGCTGTGCTTCCTGATCGAAGTGCGCATCGCCACCCAGGCGCTGCGCTTCGGTCCGCAGAACTGATCCAGGTTTTCCCGATCGAGGAGGGGGCAGGATGAAGACGAAGGCAGCCGTGGCCGTGGCGCCCAACAAGCCGCTGGAAATCCACGAGGTGGACCTGGCGGGACCCGGTCCCTCCGAAGTGCTGGTGGAGATCATGGCCACCGGCGTCTGCCATACCGATGCGTACACGCTGTCGGGCAAGGACTCGGAAGGCATCTTTCCCTCCATCCTCGGCCACGAGGGCGCGGGCATCGTGCGTGAGGTGGGCCGCAACGTCACCTCGGTGAAGCCGGGCGACCACGTGATCCCGCTCTACACGCCGGAGTGCCGGCAGTGCAAGACCTGCCTGTCGCGCAAGTCGAACCTGTGCACCGCCATCCGTGCCACGCAGGGCAAGGGCGTGATGCCCGATGGCACCAGCCGCTTCCGCCTGGGCAGCGAGACCATCTACCACTACATGGGCTGTTCGACCTTCTCGAACTTCACGGTGCTGCCGGAGATCGCGGTGGCCAAGGTGCGCGAGGATGCGCCTTTCGAGACCATCTGCTACATCGGCTGCGGTGTCACCACCGGCATCGGCGCGGTGATCTACACCGCCAAGGTGGAACCCGGCTCCAACGTGGCCGTGTTCGGCCTGGGCGGCATCGGCCTGAACGTGATCCAGGGCGCGCGTATGGTCGGCGCGGACCGCATCATCGGCATCGACGTCAACCCGGCCAAGCGCGAGATGGCCGAGCGCTTCGGCATGACCCACTTCATCAACCCGAAGGAAGTGGGCGAGGACAAGGTGGTGCAGGCGGTGATCGACGCCACCGACGGTGGCGCCGACTACACCTTCGACTGCACCGGCAACGTGAAGGTGATGCGCCAGGCGCTGGAGAGCTGCCACCGCGGCTGGGGCCAGTCCATCATCATCGGCGTGGCCGAAGCCGGGCAGGAGATCTCCACCCGGCCGTTCCAGCTGGTCACCGGCCGGGTGTGGAAGGGCACGGCCTTCGGCGGCGCGCGCGGCCGCAGCGACGTGCCGAAGATCGTCGACTGGTACATGGACGGCAAGATCCGCATCGACGAGCTGATCACCCACAAGCTGCCGCTGGAGCGCATCAACGAGGCCTTCGACCTGATGCACGAGGGCAAGTCGATCCGCTCGGTGATCCTGTACTGAGCCGTGGACGGCCCGGAAGGCTGCCCCCGGGGCGCGCCGCATTGGTGCGCGCTCCGGGGGTCAGTGATCCGTTTTCGGGCACAACCACGGCCAGGGCAGGCCGCTGGCCGCCGATAGGCGCACTCGAAGGTGCCGCCGGGGCTGGCATGGGCCTTGCTTCATGCAAGGCATGGCATACGACGCAATCCTCCGTACCGATGGACAGGCCGGCGCCGATCGTGTGCCGGTTTCCCTTCCCGACCTGCCGGAGCCGCCGCGCATCGAGCTCGGTGCGCTGGGGCGCTCGCTGGCCTTCCACGTGCGCAAGGCACAGCTGGCGCTGCAACGGCGCGGCCTGCGCAGCGTGTCCAGCCAGCAGGTGGGCCCGGCTGAGTTCGGGGCACTGGTGCTGTGCGAGCAGAACCCTGGCATGGCGCAGTTCCAGATCGCTGCCACGCTCGACATCGACAAGGCCAGCGTGGTGGCCATCGTGGACCGGCTCGAGGAGCTGGGCTGGCTGCTGCGCCGGCGCAGCAACCACGACCGGCGCCGCTACGGGCTGTGCCTGACGCCCGAAGGCCAGCGGCAGGTGCAGATCCTGCGCCGCCAGGCCGAGGAGGCCGAAGCCTTCGCGCAGAAGCTCTATACCCCCGAGGAGATGGAGCAGCTGCTGTCGCTGCTGTCGCGGCTGGGGTAGGTCCCCGGACGGGGTAAACTGGCCGTTCCACTTGGGAACGACCAGGAGCAGGCATGACAGCGACCGCGGGCAACCGCCCGGCGGAGCCGGTGAACGACGAACCCGTGCTGCGGCTGCCGGTGCGCCGCTGGCGCGAGGGGCAGTGGCAGGACACGCTCGATGATGTCTCGGCCGAGGTGCCGGTCTCGGTCAGCTACAACTCCATTCCCCACGTGGTGATGATGGCCACGCCCCGTGACCTCGAGGACATGGGCGTGGGCTTCACCGTGAGCGAGGCGCTGGCCTCACCGGAGGAGATCCGCGATGTGCGCCTGGATACGTCCTCCGGCGCCTTTGAACTGCGCCTGTCGGTCACCGGCTCGCGCCTCGGCGAGATGCTGCAGCGGCGGCGCAACCTCACCGGCCGGACCGGCTGCGGCGTTTGCGGCGCCGAGACCATCGAGGATGCCATCCGCCGCCCGCCCCCGGTGCCGCCGGGAGGAGAGATTTCCCATGGCGCGCTGGTCGGCGCATTGCGCGATCTGCGCTCGCGCCAGCAGCTTGGCAAGGCCACCGGCAGCCTGCACGCGGCCGCCTGGGTGAGCTGGTCCGGCGAGCTGGGCGAGGTGCGCGAGGACGTGGGCCGCCACAATGCGCTGGACAAGCTGATCGGCGCGCGGCTGCGCAGTGGCGCGGGCGTCTCCGACGGCTTCGCGCTGGTCACCAGCCGGGCCAGTTACGAGATGGTGCAGAAGGCGGCCACGCTGGGCATCCGCATGCTCGTGGCGGTGTCGGCGCCGACGGCACTGGGCGTCGAGCTGGCGCGCGAGTGCGGCCTGACCCTGGTGGGCTTCGCACGCGAGCAGCAGCAGGTGGTCTACAGCCATCCGCAGCGCGTGGTCCCGTGAGCCTGCGCATCTCGATCGAGACCGTCTGGCGATTCACCCGCGAGCCCGACGCGCGCTCCATGCGCGTGATGCTCGACTTCCTCAACGAGATCCGCGCCACCGGCAAGATCACCCGCGCCGCCGAGCGCGCCGAGGTGTCCTACCGGCATGCCTGGAACCAGATCGAGAAGTGGTCCCAGTTCTTCGGCACTGCGCTGGTGGAGCGCCGCCAGGGGCGTGGCACCGTGCTCACGCCGTTCGGAGAGCGGCTGGTATGGGCAGGGCAGCGGCTGCAGGCGCGGCTGGGACCGCAGCTGCAGAACCTGGCACAGGAGCTCGAGAGCGAAATCAACGAGCTGCTGACGGGCGGCGAGGTGGTGCGCATCCACGCCAGCCATGGCTATGCAGTGTCGGCACTGCGCGAGCTGTTGGCGAAGGAGGCGGGCCTGCGCGTGGATTTCCGCTACGTGGGCAACGTGAATTCGCCTGCTTCGCTGGCGCATGGTGGATGCGACCTGGCCGGCATGCACCTGCCGCAGGGCGAGCTGAGGGCGCGCAGCATGGCGGCATGGCGCGATGCGCTATCGCCCGAGGAGCATCGCGTCGTGGGCTTCGTGACGCGCGAGATGGGCCTGATGGTGGCGCGCGGCAATCCGCTGGGGATCAGCTCGCTGCAGTGCTTGCTGGATACAGGGGTGCGGTTCGTCAACCGGGACCCGGAATCCGGCACGCGCATGCTGTTTGACGCGCTGCTCGCCCGGCATGGCATCGAGGGCGCGCGCATCGCGGGCTATACCCAGGTGGAGTTCACCCATGCGGCCGTGGCCGCCTACGTGGCCAGCGGCATGGCCGATGCCGCCTTCGGCGTGGAAGCAGCGGCGCGGCAGTTCGAGCTGGACTTCGTGCCCCTGGTCACCGAGGACTACTTCTTCGTCTGCCACCGCGCGAGCCTTGGCAATCCTGCCGTGCAGCGGATCCTCGACGTGATGCGCGGGGAGGCCTTCGCCCGCGCCATCGCCGCGCTGCCGGGTTACTCGGCGCGCGAGCCCGGGGTGGTGAAGCCCATCGGTGAGGTGCTGGGTCTGCCGGCCTAGCCTGGTGGCACGGGGTTGGCCAGCAGGCGGCGCCGTACCTCTTCGAGCGGCTCCGCCAGTTCCAGCACCTTGCCGGCCACCGCGGGGATGTCGTTCAGGTCGACCAGCGGGGGATGCGCGCCCGCCAGCGTCGCGTCGGTGGCCACCGCGAGGATGCGCGGGTCCTGGGAATACAGCGGTTCCTTGCCCAGCGCCGGCCGGTGCACTTCCAGCTTGGCATGTGCCTCGCGCTTGAAGCCTTCCACCAGCACCAGGTCGCAGGGACTGACCCGGCCGAGCAGGTCGGCCAGCGTGGGTTCAGGCTCGTCCACCAGCTCGTGCATCTGCACCCAGCGGCGCGATGAGCAGATGATGACCTCGCTGGCGCCGGACTTGCGGTGTTCGTAGGAATCCTTGCCCGGCGTGTCCACGTCGAAGGCGTGGTGCGCATGCTTCAGCGTGGCCACGCGCAGGCCCTGTGAGACGAAGTGCGGGATCAGGCGCGTGACCAGCACGGTCTTGCCCGAGCCGCTCCAGCCGACGATGCCGAGTACTCGTGGGGTTTGCATGGCGGACCTTATATAGTCGGCGGCCATGGAAGCCAAGTTGCGCGTTGCCGGCGTGGTGATTGCCGGCGGCCGTTCCACCCGTTTCGGCGGCGAGAAGGCGGTGGCTACTTTCCATGGCGAGCCGCTGTTGCTGCGCGCGGCGCGCCGCCTTGCGTCGGTGGCGGAGGTGGTGGCAATCAACGCGCGGCCCGGGACCGAAGCCGAAGCGCTGGCGAGATCCGCCGGCTACACGGTGCTGCACGATGCGCCCGGGGATCCCGACGGTCCGCTGTCCGGCGTGAAGGCTGGCCTGGCCTGGGCGCGGCAGCAGGGGACCGGGCTGCTGGCCGTCAGTCCCTGCGACACGCCCCTGTTGCCCGATGACCTGCATGCGCGCCTGCTGGCCGCAGCGGGTCGTGGCGCCGCGATGGCGGAGACGGAGGAGGGACGCCAGCCGCTGTGCGCCGTCTGGCCCGTGACGGCGCTGGAAGCGCTGCAAGCGGCACTGGCAGGCGGTGCCCACCCGCCCACCTGGCGAATGCTGGAAGCCGTGGGGGCGGTGGCCGTGCGCTTCGAACAGCCGCAGCAGTTCGCCAACGCCAACACCCGCGAGGAGCTGGCGCGGCTCGAGGCCGGCGCCAGCCCTGCGGATCACCAGCGGTAGAAGTCGGCCGTGAAGCCGACCGGGTAGCCCTCGGGCCGGGGCGGCAGCTCGACGAAGCCGTCGGTGCCGGCCAGCGCCAGGAAGTCCCCCGAGCCATGCGGCTGGCGGGCCGTGGCCACGCCGGGGTTGGCGGCAGAGGGCTGCAGCACCACCGGCATGAAGTAGGTCAGCTTGCGGCCGTCGATCGCGCCGTCCAGCGAAACCTTGCCTGCGGGAGCGCGCGGCTCCTGCATGGCGGCGCGCAGCGCCGGCAGCACGTAGCGCACCAGGCACACCAGCGTCGAGACCGGGTTGCCGGGCAGGCCGAACACCAGCTGGCCCTGCGGGCCGACGCCGAACCACATGGGCCGGCCGGGGCGTTGCGCCACCTGGTAGAACACCTCGCCCACGCCCAGCGCCTTCAGCGCCGCCGGCACGAAGTCGAACTTGCCCTTGGACACGCCGCCGCTGAGCACCAGCACGTCGTTGCCGGCCAGCAGTCCGCCGATGCGTTGCTGCATCAGCGCTGCGTCGTCGCGCAGGTGCGCGTCGCGTGTCTCGCTGAAGCCATGCAGCTTCAGCGCCGCCACCACGGCATGCGCATTGGAACGGCGCACCTGGTGGTCGGCGATGGGTTCGCCGGGTTCCACCAGCTCATCGCCGGTGGAGATCACCGCGATGCGGGGCAGGCGGGACACCAGCACCTCGGGCAGGCCGGCGGAGGCCACCACCGCCACCTCGGCGGCACCCAGGCGCATGCCCGGCACCAGCATGGGCACGCCCGGCGCGCTGTCGGAGCCGCGCCGCTGCACATTGCGCCACGGCTCGGCCGTGGCCTCGGGCTTGAGCGTCAGCACGCCATCGCGAAGGTCGTACTCCTCCACCGGGATCACGCAGTCCGTGCCCGGCGGCAGCACCGCGCCCGTCATGGCCTCGATGGCGGCATCCTCGGCTTCCAGCGCGGAGGGCACGGCCCCGGCCGCCAGCGTGCCCTGGATGCGGAAGGTGCGCCGGCCGGCCGCGAACGCGGCGCTGGCCACCGCCACGCCGTCCATGCACACGCGGTCGAAGGGCGGGTTGTCGCGCTCGGCCATGACTTCCTGGCGCAGCACGCGACCCGCGGCATGCTGCAGTCGAACCCGTTCGGCGGGCAGCGTGGCCACCCGCTCCAGGACCTTCTCCAGCGCCTGGGCTGGTGTCAGCGCTGCCTTGCTCAGGGCGACACCTCATCGGCCACGGCGCGGTAACCGGCCACCGGCGGCGGCGTGCCGCCCTTGGAGATCGCGACCGCGCAGTACTTGAACTCGGGGATCTTGCCGAACGGATCCAGCGCCGCATTGGTCAGGATGTTGGCCGCCGCCTCGTAGTAGGCGAACGGGATGAACACCGCGCCCTGCGGCGTGCCGTCGTCGCGGCGCACCGTGATCGCCACCTCGCCGCGGCGCGAGCGCACCGTGATGATGTCGCCGGGCAGCAGGCCCAGCCGCTGCAGGTCGGCGCCATTCATCGACGCGGTGGCGATGGGCTCGATGGCATCCAGCACCGTCGAGCGGCGCGTCATGCTGCCGGTGTGCCAGTGCTCGAGCTGGCGGCCGGTGATCAGCACGAAGGGGTAGTCCACGTCGGGCCGCTCGTCCGCCGGGATGATGTCGGCGGGCACCAGCTTCACGCGGCCATCGGGCGTCGGGAAGCGCTCGATGAACACCGTGGGCTGGCCGGGGTCGTCCTCGCTCAGGCAGGGGTAGGTGACGCTGGACTCGCGCAGCACGCGCTCCCAGCTGATGCCGCCGATGGCCTCGTGCATGGCCTGGCGCATCTCCTCGTACACCGCCGCCACGCCGCTTTCCTCGCCGGGGTAGTTCCAGTCCAGGCCCATGCGGCGGGCGATCTGCTGGATGATCCACAGGTCCTGGCGGGCGTCGCCCGGCGGGTCGAGCGCGCGGCGGCCCATCTGCACCATGCGGTCGGTGTTGGTCACCGTGCCGGTCTTCTCCGGCCAGGCGCTGGCCGGCAGCACCACGTCGGCGTACCACGCCGTCTCGGTGAGGAAGATGTCCTGCACCACCAGGTGCTTCAGCGCGCACAGCGCCTCGCGGGCGTGGTTCAGGTCCGGGTCGGACATGGCCGGGTTCTCGCCCATGATGTACATGCCATGCACCTTGTGCGGATCGCTGTCGTCCACCAGGCACTTGTCCATGATCTCGACCACGGTGTAGCCCGGCTGGTCGTCCAGCCTGGTGTTCCAGAACTTCTCGAAGCGCGCGTGCGCTTCCTTGTTGTTCACGCGCTGGTAGTTCGGGAACATCATCGGGATCAGGCCGGCGTCGCTGGCGCCCTGCA
>CAYVZE010000016.1:4873-41039 GCA_964455685.1 uncultured Steroidobacteraceae bacterium | reverse complement strand
TGCTCAAGCCCACCGGCGCGATGCTGCTGCAGGCCATCACGCTGCAGGACCAGTACTACGCCCGGGCGCTGAAGTCGGTGGATTACATCCAGCGCTATGTCTTCCCCGGCAGCTTCATTCCCTCCATCCAGGCCATCACCGACTCGGTGGCGCGCGTCACCGACATGAAGGTGTTCAACCTGGAGGACATCGGCCCGCACTACGCCCCCACGCTGCGCATGTGGCGCGAGCGCTTCTTCGCCAACATCGACAAGGTGAAGGCGCTGGGCTACCCGGACAGCTTCATCCGGCTGTGGGAGTTCTACCTGTGCTACTGCGAGGGCGGCTTCGCCGAGCGCCAGCTCGGTGACGTGCAGGTGCTGCTGACCAAGCCGGACTGCCGCCGCCCGGCCATCGCCGCGGCCTGAGCGCCGCCCGGCCCTTGGACATCCCGGGCAGCCTGGCGGAGCTGGTGGGCGCCGACGCGGTGCTCACCGCGCCCGAGGCCGTGGCCCCCTTCCTCACCGACCACCGGGGCCTCTACCGCGGCAGGGCCGCTGCCGTGGTGCTGCCGCGCGAGACCGCACAGGTGGCGCGACTGGTGGCCTGGTGCAATGCACACCGGGTGCCGGTGGTCCCCCAGGGCGGCAACACCGGCTACTGCGGCGGCGCCACGCCGGATGCCAGCGGCAGGGCCATCGTGCTGGCCATGGGCCGCATGAACCGCATACGCGCCGTGGACGCCGCCAACTTCGCGCTCACCGCCGAGGCCGGCTGCACGCTCGCCTCCGTGCAGGAGGCTGCTGCCGCCGCCGACCGCCTGTTCCCGCTCAGCCTTGGATCGGAGGGCACCTGCCAGATCGGCGGCAACATCGCCACCAATGCCGGCGGCACCGCGGTGCTGCGCTACGGCCCGATGCGCGAGCTGGTGATGGGCATCGAGGCCGTGCTGCCCGACGGCAGCGTGGTCTCGCAGCTCTCGCCGCTGCGCAAGGACAATACCGGCTACGACATCCGCCAGCTGCTGGTGGGCAGCGAGGGCACCCTGGCGGTGGTCACTGCCGCCACGCTGAAGCTGTTCCCGCGCCCGCGCGAACTGGCCACCGCCTGGGTGGCGGTGCCCTCGCCCGCAGCCGCGCTGGCGCTGCTGGCGCGGCTGCGCCATGACAGCGGTGATGCGCTCTCGACGCTGGAGCTGGTGCCGCAGGTGGCGCTGCAGCTGGTCTTGAAGCACGTGCCCGCCACGCGCGACCCGGGCGTGGCGGAGAGCCCCTGGTACCTGCTGGTGGAACTGGCCAGCAGCGGCCGCACCGGCGTGCAGGAGCTGCTGCAGTCGACGCTGGCCGATGCCGCCGAGGCCGGCCTGGTCACCGACGCGACGCTGGCCGCCAGCCAGGCGCAGCGCGACAACCTCTGGCGGTTGCGCGAGAGCGTGCCCGAGGCGCAACGCCGCGCCGGCGGCAGCATCAAGCACGACATCAGCGTGCCGGTGGCCTCGCTGCCCGACTTCATCGACGAGGGCGCGGCGCTGTGCGCGCGGCTGGCGCCCGAGGGTTACCTGGTGGCCTACGGACACGCCGGCGACGGCAACCTGCACTTCAACCTGAACCAGCGCGAGGGGACCTCGCGCCAGGCCTTCTTCGCGCGCGAGGCGGCGCTGCACCGCGCCGTGCACGACCTGGTGGCGAAGTACGGCGGCAGCTTCAGCGCCGAGCATGGCATCGGCGCGCTGAAGGTGGAGGAGCTGCGCCGCTATGCGCCGCCGGCGGAACTGGCGGCCATGCACCGGATCAAGCAGGCGCTGGATCCGCACGGGATCATGAATCCGGGCAAGGTGCTGTAGCGCTATCATCCGGCGCAACCGCCCGGAGGATCCGCCGATGCGCCGCAAGCTCGCCCTTCTCGCCGCTTCCCTCCTCGCTTCCGCCGCCCTGGCCGCCGCGCCGCCGCCCGGGTCGGTGACGCTCAATGGCGTGCGCATCGGCGCCCGCGACGTGGCGGCGCTGGCGACGTTCTACCAGCAGGCCTTCGGCATGCACGAGGTGCAGCGCATCCAGACGCCGCAGTTCCTGGAGATCATGCTCGACTTCGGCGCCACCGCCGAGGCAGCCAGGGCCAATCCCGCCGCGGACGTGGTGATCATGCAGCGCGACTCCGACGACATCGCCGACACCATGGCTCATGTGGTGTTCACCGTCACCGCCATCGACGCGGTGGTCGCCTCGGCGAAGGCGGCCGGCGCCCGCTTCGACCAGGAGCCCTTCGATTTCGGCAACACCGGGATCCGCATCGCCACCGGCATCGACCCGGCCGGCAACCACTTCGAGCTGATCCAGTTCCCCGCGCCGCGCTAGGCGCCGGCGCGGCCGGTCATTGCGCCGGCGCACCACCGCCGGGACGGACCACGCGGACCAGGCCCTCCTGCGCGGTGCTCGCCACCAGCTCCCCGGCCTGCGAGAAGATGCTGGCCCGCGCGAAGCCGCGCGCGCCAGCGGCGGCCGGGCTCTCGATGGAGTACAGCAGCCACTCGTCCACGCGCACGGGGCGGTGGAACCACATGGCGTGGTCGATGCTGGCCACGATCACGCCCTTGCTGCCCAGCGAGAATCCATGCGGGCGCATGGCCGTGGTCATCAGGTGGTAGTCGGAGACATAGGCCAGCAGGCAGGCATGCCGCGCCGGGTCCTCGCCCACGCTGTCCACCGCGCGGAACCACACGTCCAGCCGCGGCGGGCCCGGCTCGGGATCCGGGTAGCTCATCTCCTGCACGGCATGGAACTCGAACGGTGAGTTGCGGCCGGAGAATCGCTGCACCGCCGGCGGCAGCGGCACGGCCTGCGACTCCAGGATGTCGCGCAGGTCGGGCAGCTGGTCGGGCGGCGGCACCTCCGGCATGGGCAGCTGGTGCTCCAGGCCCTCCTCGGGCTCCTGGAAAGAGGCCGCCATGTGGAAGATCTGCTGGCCGTGCTGGATGGCCACCACGCGCCGGCTGGAGAAGCTGCCGCCGTCGCGGCTCCTGTCCACCTGGTAGACGATGGGGGCATTGAAGTCGCCGCGGCGCAGGAAGTACGCGTGCAGCGAATGGACCTGGCGGCCGGAGGTGATGGTGCCGTAGGCGGCATTGAGCGCCTGTCCCAGCACCTGGCCGCCGAACACCTGCGGCGAGCCGATGTCACGGCTGGCGCCGCGGAACAGGTCCACTTCCAGCTGTTCCAGCTCCAGAAGCTGCACCAGTTCCGCCAGCGGCGCCAGCATGAGGCTACTCGTCCGCTGTGTCGGCCACGCCCAGCCGCTGGTGCATCACCGGGCTGGTGGTCGTGTACTGCAGGAACTGCCGCTTCTGCGGGTACAGGTAGTGCTGGATGCCGAAGGCCGCCAGCGCCGCCTCGTGGAAGCCCGACAGGATCAGCTTCTTCTTGCCCGGGTAGGTGTTGATGTCGCCCACCGCGAAGATGCCGGGGATGCTGGTCTGGAACTTCTCGGTGTCGACGCGGATGGCCTTCTTCTCCAGCTCCAGTCCCCACTCGGCGATGGGGCCGAGCTTGGGCGCCAGGCCGAAGAACACCAGCAGGTCGTCGGCTTCCAGCGCCTGGACCTGGCCGCCGGCGTCCTTGACGTTCACGCCGGTGAGGCGGTCGCCTTCGCTGTTGAGCGAGACGGCCGTGCCCTCGATGAAGCGCATCTTCCCGGCCGCCACCAGCTCCTGCATCTTCTGCACCGAGGCCGGCGCGGCGCGGAACTCGGAGCGGCGGTGCACCAGCGTCAGCGAGGCCGCCTTGTCGGCCAGCGCCAGCGTCCAGTCCAGCGCCGAATCGCCGCCGCCGAAGATCACCAGCCGCTTGCCATGGAAGTCGGCCGCGCTCTTCACGCGGTAGAAGATCTGCCTGCCCTCGAACTGCCCGGCGTTCTCCACGCCCAGGCGGCGCGGCTGGAAGGAGCCCACGCCGCCGGCGATCACGATGGCACCGGCGTCGAACTTCAGGCCGCCGGCGGTCTGCACGTCGAAGCGCCCGTCCTCGCGCTTGCTGACCACGGTGACCTCATGGCCGAAGTGCATTTCGGCGCCGAAGGGCTTGATCTGCTCGAGCAGCCGGTCGATCAGCTCCTGCGCGCCGCACACGGGCAGCGCCGGGATGTCGTAGATGGGCTTCTCGGGGTACAGCTCGGTGCACTGCCCGCCGGGCTTGGCCAGCGAGTCCACGATGTGGCACTTGATGCCCAGCAGGCCGAGCTCGAAAACCTGGAACAGCCCGCAAGGGCCGGCGCCAATGATGACGACTTCCGTCTGGATGGTCATGCAGCGATGAAGGCAGGCACCCGCCGCGCGTCAGGCGCGGCCGGCGTTGGAATCGGTGGGGGTATGGTAGTACTCGCTGTCGGCGGCCAGTTCGGCCACCAGGCGGCGCAGCTCTTCGACGCGGGCCTCGGCCGTGCTGATCGGCAGGCAGTCCTGGCAGCGGGGGTCGCCGCAGGGCTGGCGCGAATACAGCCAGTACTGCACGGCGCCGGCCAGCAGGCCATCGGCGATGTCCCACAGGTCGGCATCCTTGTCCTTGTCGGCAAGCTTGTTGCCCAGATCCACTGCCTTGGCAAAGGCTGATTCGAAACTTTCAGGGGTTGCGCTCATAGGATGGTTCACTATACCTGAATCCCGCCTACGCGGGGGTTGACCGTAACTGCCTGTGCAGATACTGTGGGCAATATGAGCAACGAGAAACAGATCCCCGATTTCTACCGGGGCGACAACTGGAACCCCGAGGAATCCATCGGCTACCTGCTGCGCACCACGGTCTCCACGCTGATGCGTGCGGCCGAGGCTGCCATGCGGCCCTATGGCCTGACCTCGGTGCAGTGGGCACCGCTCATGATCATCTCGCGCGGTGGCAATCCCACGGCGGCCAGCCTGGCCCGTGACCTCAACACCGACACCGGTGCGATGACGCGCATGCTCGACCGCCTGGAGGCCAAGGGCCTGCTGATGCGTACGCGCAGCGCCACCGATCGCCGCGTGGTGGAGCTGTCACTGACCGAGCAGGGACGTGAACTGACCACCAAGATCCCGCATCACCTGGCCGCCGTGTACAACAAGCACCTCACCGGCTTCTCGCCCGAGGAGTTCAACACGCTCAAGCAGCTGCTGCGCCGGATCATCGCCAACCGCGACACCAGCATCTGACCCTCACCGGCGCGCGGCTAACGATAGCCGCGCGCCTGCAACGAGAACAGGCGTTCGTACACGCCTCCCCTCGCCATCAGCGACTCGTGGTCGCCGCGCTCGACGATGCGGCCGCCATCCAGCACGATGATCTCGTCGGCCATGCGCACCGTGGAGAAGCGGTGCGAGATCAGGATGGTCATGCGCCCCTGCGCCATCTCGCGCACGTGGCGGAAGACCTCGGCCTCTGCCTCCGCGTCCATCGCCGCGGTGGGCTCGTCGAACACCCGGATATCCGCGTCGCGGCGCATGAACGAGCGCGACACGGCGATCTTCTGCCACTGCCCGCCCGACAGTTCCCGCCCGCCCTGGAACCACTTGCCCAGCTGGGTGCGGTAGCCCTCGGGCAGCGACTCGATCATCTCCTCGGCCTCGCCCTGCCCGGCCGCCTCGCGCCAGCGCTGCTCGTCCTCGAAGTGCGGTTCGTCGCCGGCGCCGATGTTCTCTCCCACCGTCATCTGGTAGCGCACGTAGTCCTGGAAGATCACGCCGAACCGGCGCCGCAGGGCGTCCACGTCCCACTCGGCCAGGTCGCGGCCGTCGAGCAGGATGCGGCCGGAAGTGGGGATGTACAGGCGCGTCAGCAGCTTGATCAGCGTGGTCTTGCCCGAGCCGTTGGCCCCCACCAGCGCCAGGCTGCGGCCCGGCGGCAGGTGGAAGGACACGTCGCTGAGCGCCGGCTGGGTGCTGCCCGGGTACACGAAGGACACGTTCTCCAGCCGCAACCCGTCGCCCGGGTCCGGCCCCGAGGTCGCGGTGCCGCCCGGCGCGCGCGCCGGCGTATCCAGGTACTCATACAGCGTGGAGAGGTACAGGTTGTCCTCGTACAGCCCGCTGATGGCGCCCAGCGCGGCGCTGACCGCGCCCTGCCCCTGGCGGAACAGCAGCAGGTACATGGTCATCTCGCCGATGCTGATGGCGCCGCGCACCGCGCTCACCGCCACCCAGCAGTAGCCGGCATACAGCGCCGCCGTGGCCAGCAAGCCCAGCGCGAAGCCCCAGCTGTCGCGGCGGATGGCGAGTTTCCTCTCCTGGGCGAACAGCCGCCGGTGGATGTCCTGGTAGCGCCGGAGGAAGCGCCGTCCCAGGGCGTACAGCTTCACTTCCTTGGCATGGTCCTCGCGCGCAATCACGGTCTCGAGGTAGGCCTGCATGCGCCGCTCCGGCGAGCGCCAGCGGAACAGGCGGTAGGCCTCGTTGGAGAAGCGCGTCTCGGCGATGAAGCCCGGCAGGCCGGCCAGCAACAGCAGCAGCACCGCATAGGGCGAGAACTGCCAAAGCAGCACGCCGAAGCTCGCCAGCGACACCAGGTTCTGCGCCAGCGTGAAGCTGCGCTGGACCAGCGACAGCGGCCGCATCGAGGCCTCCCGCCGCGCACGGGTGAGCCGGTCGTAGAACTCCGAGTCCTCGAAGTGCTCCAGGTCGAGCGTGAGCGCCTTCTCGAGGATCATCGAGTTGACGCGGAAACCCAGCTGCTCGCGCAGCAGGGTCGAGGCCAGCGAGTGCCCGCGGCTGGCCAGCGCCAGCAGCGCCACGACCAGGCCCTCCAGTGCCACCAGCTCCAGCACCGGCGCCAGCGCCCCGTCGCTGCCGGCGGCAGCCACCACCGCGTCCACGATTCGCGCGCCGATGAAGGCCACCAGTGCCGGCAAGGCGCCCAGCAGCAGCGTCAGCACCGCCAGCCACAGGGTCAGGGAACGGCTGGTCGCCCACACCAGCTCGACCGCCTTGCGGCCGTAGGCGAAGACCTCGAGGAACTCTCGCGGCAGCTGGTGCAGCGCAAGCTTCTCGGTCGGCGGCGGTGCGGGAGGGATCCGGGCCATGGGGATGGCCCCGAGTTTATGGGAAACGGACGGCGGAAACTGCTACTCTCGCGGCCCGTTTTTTTCAAGGCCCTTTGCCGGCCCGGGCCGGCGAGCCCGCAGCACACATGCATCGCCCCATCCGCAACATCGCCATCATCGCCCACGTCGACCACGGCAAGACCACGCTGGTCGACTGCCTGCTGAAGCAGTCCGGCACCTTCGCCGCCCACGAGAGGGTGGGCGAGCGCATCATGGATTCCAACGCCATCGAGAAGGAGCGCGGCATCACCATCCTGGCGAAGAACTGCGCCATCGACTATGGCGGCGTGCGCATCAACGTGGTGGACACCCCGGGCCACGCCGACTTCGGCGGCGAGGTGGAGCGCGTGCTGTCGATGGTGGACGGCGTGCTGCTGCTGGTGGACGCGGTCGAGGGCCCCATGCCGCAGACGCGCTTCGTCACGCGCAAGGCGCTGGGCCTGGGCCACAAGGCCATCGTGGTGGTGAACAAGATCGACCGCCCGGGCGCCCGCCCCGGCTGGGTGATCGACCAGACCTTCGACCTGTTCGACAAGCTCGGCGCCACCGACGAGCAGCTCGACTTCCCGGTGGTCTACGCCTCGGCGCTGCAGGGCTGGGCCAGCCTCGATCCCAACAAGGAACAGCCGGACATGACCGCGCTGTTCGAGGCCATCCTGAAGTACGTGCCCGAGCCCAAGGCCGACCCGGAGGGGCCGCTGCAGCTGCAGGTCTCCACGCTGGACTACAACTCCTACGTGGGCCGCATCGGCATCGGCCGCATCCGCCGCGGCACGGTCAAGCCCGGCCAGGCCGTGGCGCTGCGCTACGGCGAGGAGGAGCGCGGCACCGGGCGCATCGGCCAGGTGCTGGCCTTCAGGGGCCTGGAGCGCGGCCCGGTGGACTCGGCCGCCGCCGGCGACATCGTCGCCATCACCGGAATCGAGGACGTGAACATCGGCATCACGCTGTGTGACCCGGAGGTGCCCGAGGGCCTGCCGCCCATCGCCGTGGACGAGCCCACGCTGTCGATGATGTTCCAGGTGAACACCTCGCCGCTGGCCGGCCGCGAGGGCAAGTTCGTCACCAGCCGCCAGATCCGCGAGCGGCTGATGCGCGAGCTGGAGCACAACGTGGCGCTGCGCGTGGAGGAGACCGAGGACGCCGATGTGTTCCGCGTCTCCGGCCGCGGCGAGCTGCACCTGACCATCCTGATCGAGAACATGCGACGCGAGGGCTACGAGCTGGCCGTGTCGCGCCCGCAGGTGCTGCTGAAGACCATCGACGGCGTGGTGCACGAGCCCTTCGAGGCGCTCACCGTCGACGTCGAGGAGGCCCACCAGGGCGCGGTGATGGAGGCGCTGGGCCAGCGCCGTGCCGAGATGCGCGACCTGTCGACCGACGGCCATGGCCGCGTGCGCATGGAGTACCGCGTCCCGGCCCGCGGCCTGATCGGCTTCCAGGGCGAGTTCATGACCCTGACCCGCGGCACCGGCCTGATGAGCCATGTGTTCGACGGCTACGCGCCGATGAAGGGCGAGGTCGCCGAGCGGCGCAACGGCGTGCTGATCTCCAACGAGGACGGCGAGGCCGTGGCCTACGCGCTGTGGTACCTGCAGGAGCGCGGCCGCATGTTCGTCAACCCCGGCGACAAGCTGTACGAGGGCATGGTGATCGGCATCCACAGCCGCGAGAACGACCTGGTGGTGAACCCGATCAAGACCAAGAAGCTCACCAACATCCGCGCCTCGGGCAAGGACGACGCCATCCTGCTGACCCCGCCGATCGAGCTGACGCTGGAGTACGCGGTGGAGTTCATCGCCGACGACGAGCTGGTGGAAGTGACGCCGCAGTCCATCCGCATCAGGAAGCGCTACCTCACCGAGAACGAGCGCAAGCGCCACGCGCGCGCGGCCGAGGTGCAGACAGCCTGATGACGCCGGTCGCCCGCAACATCCTGATCGCCTGCATCGCGGGGTTCCTGCTGCAGAACTGGGTGGCGCCGGAGCTGGTGGACACCCTGGCGCTGTGGCCGCTGCATGACCTGCCGGTGCTGCCCTCCTTCCAGCCCTGGCAGCTGGTCACCTATGCATTCCTGCATGGTGACCTCATGCACCTGTTCTTCAACATGTTCGCGCTGTACATGTTCGGGCCATCGATCGAGCAGGTAATGGGATCGCGGCGCTTCCTGGTCTACTACGTGGTGTGCGTGGTCAGCGCGGCGCTGGCGCAGCTCGTCATGCAGGCGGTCATCGGCGGCTTCCCGCGCCCCACCGTGGGCGCCTCCGGCGGCGTGTTCGGCCTGCTGCTGGCCTATGGCCTGGCCTTCCCCCACCGCCGGCTGATGCTGATCTTCCCGCCCATCCCGATGCCGGCCTGGCTGTTCGTGACGCTGTACGGCCTGCTCGAGCTGTACCTGGGCTTCACCGCGCGCGGCAGCAACGTGGCGCACCTGGCGCACGTGGGCGGCATGGTGGGGGGAATGGCGCTGATCCTGTACTGGCGCTTCCAGCGCCGCAGTCCGCGCTACTGATCCGGACCGCGGCGCTTCGCGCCTCGCGCCTAGGCGCTGACCACGCGGTTGCGGCCGCTTTCCTTGGCCCGGTACATGGCCCGGTCGGCGCGGTCGAATGCCTCGTCGTCGGCATCGCCGTCGCGCAGCTCGGTGATGCCGCAGGAGATGGTCACCGGCACCGGCTGGCCGCGGAAGTGGAAGCCGATCTGCGCCACGGCTTCGCGCATGCGGTCGGCCAGCCGTATCCCGTCATGCAGCGAGGTGCCCGTCAGCAGCATCACAAATTCCTCACCGCCGTAGCGCGCCACGAAGTCGGTGCTGCGGATGCTGTTCTTCAGGGTCTCGGCGACCACGGCCAGCACCTTGTCGCCGGCCCGGTGGCCGAAGCTGTCATTGATGGCCTTGAAGTGGTCGATGTCCCAGGTCAGCACGCAGGTCGGCTGGCGGAAGCGCAGCCAGCGGTCGAACTCGGCCGCATAGCGCTGGTCCCAGGCCATGCGGTTGTTGATGCGGGTCAACGGGTCGAGCATCGACAGGCGCTTCTCGGTGGTCAGGCGCGCCTGCAGCTCCCGCGCCTCGGCCTCCAGCTCGTTCATGCGCCGGCGCATGTTCTCGGTGCGCTCGCGCGCCTGGCGCGAACGTTCCTCCTCGCGCAGGCGGAACAGGTGCAGGTGCTCGCCGATGGCAGCCAGCCGGGCGCGCAGCTGCTCGCGCACCTGCTCCAGGTCTGCGCCGCGTTCCATGCTCTCGCCGATGGCACGCACCTCGCCGGTGATCTGCAGGTTCAGCGCCTGGGTGGAGCTGGTGCGTTCGGTCTCCTCGGCGCTCTGCCCGGACAGGTAGCTGGTCAGCGCATCGAGCTGGCCGATCATCTGGTTCATCAGCTGCTCGAGGTCGCGGCGCGACTTCTCCAGCTCGGTGATCCGCTGCATCACCAGCCGCGCCACCTCCTCGATCACCGCCAGCTTGCGGGCGGCGCTCATCTGCCCGGACAGCTCGGCGTCCAGGGCCCTGGCAGCGGTGGCGTACTGCGGGTCGCGGGCCAGCTCGGTCAAAAGCATGGACAGCACCGCGCGGGTGCTGGGCTCGAGCGGTGCCGCGGCCTCGGTCGGGGCCGGATCGGCAGCGACATCAGCGCTGGCCCCGGCGGCTTGCGGTGCAGGTGCACCGGCCGGATCCGGCGCCGGCCCCCCGGCCGGGAAGGTGGCGGCGAGGTCATGGACGCCGGCTTGGACGGATGGCGGGGCAGGCGCTGCCGCATTCGCCGGCGCGTGCCCGCGGGCAACGGCAGGGGCGTCCAGCTCGCGGATCGCGCTGGCCACGGCGTCCCCCAGGGGTTCCAGTTCCTCGAAAGGCACCATCCGCCGCACGGCTTCGCGCAGGCGAAGCAGTTCGTCGTCCAGGCGCGGGGACTGGCCCTGGGCGGCCACGCAAAGGCGCGCCACCAGCCGGTAAAGGGTTTCAAGCTGGGTGCGTCGCTGGCGCCCTTCCTGCTCGACGGCCTTCAGGCTGTCGTAGTACTTCCTGCGCCAATCGTCCTGTTGCGCGAGCCCGCGTAGCATCAAGTCCCCTGGGTACCTGACCTGCTATCGGCCAGGTTGCGGCGAAATTTATACTTCGCCCCCTTCCGCGAGCGTGCCGCAGTACGGCTTTTTGGGTGCCGGTGCCGCGGCAGGCGTGACGCAAAGCACATTGGAGGACCCATGCGAAGGATTGCCTGCACCGGCCTGCTCCTGCTGCTTGCAGCCGCATCGGCCGCCGCCGCGCAGCCGGCCATCGGCATCGCCCCCGTGAAGCTCACGCAGGACACGTACTTCCTCGACACCGCCGAGCAGCACGGCATCCGCATCGACGTGGTGGTCCGCGGCCTCGTCCATCCCTTCTCGCTGGCACTGTTGCCAAATGGCGACGCCCTGGTCAGCGAACGTGGCGGACGCCTGCTGCTGGTGCCCAATGCCACCGGCGCCTCCCCTGCGGTCGAACCCGTGCCGGTGAGCGGGCTGCCCCTGCTCGATCCGCCCTACCGCAATGGCGGCCTGCACGACCTGGCGCTGCATCCGCAGTTCGCGGGCAATCGCCTCGTCTACTTCACCTTCAACAAGGCCGGCAATCCGCCGCCGCCCTCGAGCACGGGCGCACCGCCCCGGCGCGAGAGCCGGGTGGCGCTGATGCGCGGCCGGCTGGAGGGGCAGTCACTCACCGCCGTGGAGGAACTGCTGGTCGGCGAGTCGTACAACACCAGCGGCTCGCGCATTGCCTTCGGCCGTGACGGCCTGCTGTACATGACCACCGGTGCGCCCTTCGACGATGCGGCCCAGGATCCCGGCAGCCTGTACGGCAAGGTGCTGCGCCTCACCGACACGGGCAAGCCGGCGCCGGGCAATCCCTTCGCCGGACGCGCCGGTGCACGTGCCGAGGTGTTCTCGCTGGGACACCGCGACCACCTGGGACTCACCGTGCATCCGCAGAGCGGCGCCGTGTTCAATGCCGAGCACGGCCCCAACGGCGGCGACGAGGTCAACCTGATCCTGCCCGGGCGCAATTACGGCTGGCCGCGCGTCTCCTTCGGCCGCAACTACGATGGATCGCCCGTGTCCGCGCTGCCGGTGGCCGACGACGTGGAAGCGCCCCTGCTGGTGTGGCTGCCTTCGATCGCGCCCACCGGCCTCGCCTTCTATGACGGCGATCGCTTCCCCGCATGGAAGGGCAACCTGTTCGTGGGCAGCGGCCGGCGCGGCGAGATCCCCGGCACCGGCGGACTGGAGCGCGTGGTGTTCAACGAGCAGATGCAGGAGCTGCGGCGCGAGACGCTGCTGGCGCCGCTGCACCAGCGCATCCGCGACGTGCGCCAGGGACCGGACGGCCTGCTGTACGTGCTCACCGACGAGGACGACGGCGCACTGCTGAGGATTTCGCCGGCACCGCTGCCGGCCAACTGAGCCGCTCGCGCCTGGACAGGCGCGGCAGCGGCCCGGCGCGGATTCAGGCCGAGTGCTGCTGCGCGAACTGCAGCTCGGCCAGGCGCGCATACAGCGGGCAGGTGGCCAGCAGCTCGGCATGGCGGCCGCTGGCGATGATGCGGCCGTGGTCCATCACCACGATGCGGTCCGCCTTCAGCACGGTGGCCAGGCGATGCGCCACGATGATGGTGGTGCGGCGCTTGCCCATCAGCCGCTCCAGCGCCTCCTGCACCAGCCGCTCGCTCTCCGCATCGAGGCTGCTGGTGGCCTCGTCCAGCAGCAGCACCGGCGGATCCTTCAGCATGGCGCGCGCAATGGCCACGCGCTGGCGCTGGCCGCCGGACAGCCGCGTGCCGCGCTCGCCGAGGAAGGTGTCGTAACCCTCCGGGAGGCGGCGGATGAAGCCGTCCGCCGCCGCGGCCACGGCCGCCGCCTCCACGGCCGCGTCATCGGCTTGCGGACGTCCGTAGCGGATGTTCTCCCGCGCACTGGCGCCGAACAGCACCGTGTCCTGCGGCACCAGCCCGATCTGCCGGCGCAACGCCACCGGGTCGGTGCGCGACACGTCGATGCCGTCGAGCAGCACGCGGCCCTGCTGCGGGTCATAGAAGCGCAGCAGCAGCTGCAGCAGCGTGCTTTTGCCGGCGCCCGAAGGGCCGACCACGGCCACGGTCTCCCCCGGCGCGATGTCCAGCGTCACCCCGTCGAGCGCCGGCTGGTCGGGCCGGGAGGGATAGTTGAAACGCACGTTCTCGAACCGCACGGCGCCGGTCAGGCGCTGCGGCAGCGCCGCGGGCTCGGGCGGCGCGGCGATGGCCGGCCGGGCGTGCAGCAGCTCCACCAGCCTTTCGGTGGCGCCGGCGGCCCGCTGCACCTCGCCCCACTGCTCGATCAGCGCCGCGGCCGAGCCGGATACCAGCGCCGCGTAGATCAGGAACTGGCCGAGCTGGCCGCCGGTCATCTCGCCGGCCAGCACCGAGCGCGCGCCCAGCCACAGCACGAAGGTCACTGCCGCCATCACCAGCATGGTGCCCAGCGCGGTCAGCAGCGCACGCACCTTGTTGCGGCGGATGGCGGTGGCGAAGCCCTGCTCCACCGCCGCCGAGTAGCGCTGTTCCTGCAGCGACTCCAGCGTGAAGGCCTGGATCGTCTGCATGGCATTGAGCGTCTCGCCGGCCAGGCCGCTGGAATCGGCCACCTTGTCCTGCGAATCGCGCGACAGGCGCCGCACCTTGCGGCCCACCGAGAACAGCGGCAGCATCACCACCGGGATCAGCACCACCATCACGCCCATCAGCCTGGGGCTGGTCAGCCCCATCATCACCAGCGCGCCGGCCAGGTTCAGCATGGAGCGCAGCGCGATCGAGATGCCCACGCCGGAGATGGACTGCACCAGCGTGGTGTCGGTGGTCAGCCGCGACAGCACCTCGCCCGTGCGCGTGACCTCGAAGAAGTTGAGGTCGAGCCGCACCACCCGCGAGTACACCGCCGAGCGGATGTCGGCCACCACGCGCTCGCCCAGCCAGGTGACCAGGTAAAAGCGCAGCGCGGCGAACACGCCCAGCACCACCGCCGCGCCGAGGAAGGCGAGGAAGTAGCGGTTCACCGTGCCGGCATCACCAGCCGCCATGCCGCGATCGATCAGGAAACGCACCGCCACCGGCAGCGCCAGCAGCGCCGCCGAGGCGATCACCAGCGCGCCGATGGCCAGCCAGAACACGCCCTTGTAGCGGGCGATGAAGGGCCACAGCGCCTTCAGCGGCGCCAGCGAGCGGCTGGCCGCCCTGTCCTTCGAGGATGCCAGCATCTTCCGCCTGCCCGTCCTATGCCAGCCGGTTCAGGCCGTTGTAGGCGGCGATGCGGTAACCCTCGGCCATGGTCGGGTAGTTGAAGGTGGTGTCGATGAAGTAGCGCAGGCTGTTGATGTCGCGGCTGGCCATCACCGTCTGGCCGATGTGCACGATCTCCGAGGCGTTGTCGCCGAAGCAGTGCACGCCCAGCACTTCCAGGGTCTTCGAGTGGAACAGGATCTTCAGCATGCCGACCGGCTGGCTGGTCATCTGCGCGCGCGCCAGGCTCTTGAAGTGGGTGTGGCCCACCTCGTAGGGCACGCCGGCCTCCTGCAGCTCGCGCTCGGTGCGGCCCACCGAGGAAATCTCCGGGATGGTGTAGATGCCGCTGGGGATCAGGTCCATGCGGTGCGGCGGCGTGGAGGGATCGAGGATGTAGCGCCCCACCGCGCCGCCCTGCTGGTAGCCTGCGCTGGCCAGCGCAGGCGGGCCGATCACGTCGCCCACCGCGAAGATGTGCGGCACGGCGGTCTGGTAGTGCTCGTTGACCGCCAGCTGGCCTCGCTGGTTGGGCTGGAGCCCGACCACCTCCAGGTTCAGCCGGTCGGTGTTGCCGGTGCGGCCATTGGCCCACAGCAGCACGTCGGACTTGATGGTGCGGCCGGACTTCAGGTGCAGCAGCACGTCGCCCTCGCGGGCTTCGATGCGCTCGAACTGCTCGTTGTGGCGGATGATGCAGCCCTGGTCGCGCAGGTGGTAGGACAGCGCCTCGGCGATTTCATCGTCCATGAACGACAGCAGCCGGTCCTGGGTGTTGACCAGCGTCACCTTCACGCCCATGTTGAGGAAGATCGACGCGTACTCGCAGCCGATCACGCCCGCGCCGTAGATGGTCATCGAGAACGGCGTGTCCTGGTAGCGCAGCACCGTGTCGCTGTCGAGCACGCGCGGGTGGGAGAAGTCCACGCCGGGCGGGCGGTAGGGACGCGAGCCGGTGGCGATCACGAATTGCTTCGCGGAAAGCCGCGTCTCATCGCCGCTGGCGGACACCACGCGCACGGTGCTGGCGTCGACGAAGCTGGCCTCGCCCCAGTACACCGGCACGCGGTTGCGCTCGTAGAAGCGCCGGCGCATCAGCACCTGCGCCTCGATCACCGAGCCGGCGGTGGACAGCAGCTGCGGCATGGTGATCGACATGCCCGAGGTGATCCGGCGCAGCAGCGGGTCGCGGCGGGCGTCGGAAACGGTCTTCACCGCATGGCGAAGGGCCTTGCTGGGAATGGTGCCCCAGTGGGTGCAGCCGCCACCGACCTCATGGTAGCGCTCCACCACGGCCACCTTGCGGTGGTTCTTGGACAGCATCATGGCCGCGCCTTCTCCGGCCGGCCCGGTCCCGATCACGACGACATCGAACTCTTCCATGTCGGGAATGCTAGCTGTTGTGGCAGCAAATTGCGCTGCCGGGAGCAGCGTTTCCGGGAAACGCCGGCAGGCGGGCGGCTTTTCAGTCCCCGGCCGGGTCCTGGTCGGGGAACAGCACGTCCTGGAAGCCGAAGCTGCGCAGGTCGCGGATGCGCATGGGATAGAGGATGCCGTCCAGGTGGTCCACCTCGTGCTGCACCACGCGGGCATGGAAGCCGCCCACGGTCCGGTCGATCTCCCGGCCGAACTGATCCAAGCCCCGGTAGCGCAGCTTCAGGTAGCGCGGCACCAGCCCGCGCATGCCCGGCACCGACAGGCAGCCTTCCCAGCCCTCTTCCATCTCGTTGCCGAGGTATGTCAGCTCCGGGTTCACCAGCACCGTGTAGGGCACGGCCGGCGCATCCGGGTAACGGGCGTTGTGGACGAAGCCGAAGATCACCACCCGCAGCGACACGCCGATCTGCGGCGCGGCCAGGCCGGCGCCATTGGCGTGGTGCATCGTGTCCTGCATGTCGGCGACGAGCGCATGCAGTTCCGGCGTATCGAAATCAGTCACCTCGCGCGCGCGCTGCAGCAGCAGCGGGTCACCCATGCGGAGGATGTTGCGGACGGCCATGTGCGCTCCCCTTGCCCTTTGCAGGATTCTACGACGCGACATGCATCGCCCGGGCATTGCCGGGGCCTGCAAGCAGGAAGGCCCGGCATGTGCCGGGCCTTCCGCAAGTTTGCCGTCAGGTGAAGCTTACCAGCGGCCGGCGCCACCGCCGCCGGGACCACCGCGGTAGCCGCCGCCCGGACGCGGGCCGCCGGTACGCGGCTTGTCCTGGGCTTCGTTCACGCGCAGCGGACGACCGTTCATCGAGTAGCCGTTGAGCGCCTGGATAGCGCGCGCGGCATCAGCCTGGGGCATCTCGACGAAACCGAAGCCGCGCGGGCGGCCGGTCTCACGGTCGGTGGGCAGCGCGACGGACTCGACCGTGCCGTGCTGCGAGAACAGCGTGCGCACATCAGCTTCGCTGGCCGAGAACGGCAGGTTGCCTACATAGATCTTCGCCATAGAACCTAGATCTCCAATCCAAACTTAAATTGACCAAACACCTGATCGGAGACCCTTCCACTGCAGTTCGCGCGCGCCATTGTCAGCGCGACAGGACAGAAGCCGGACGACCAACGATCAATACGTATTTTACACAGGCAGCGATTCAGGCAAGCGTCGTTTGCACCCTTGTCAACTCTTTTTTGCTGGATTTCTGGCTTATTTACGCTGCCCCGGCAGCATGTTGTGCGCTCAACCTGCCTGATGAGCACACAGAAAGCTGACGCGTCAGGAGATTTCGAGGCGTTCTCTCAACCAGCGGGAAATATCGACGACTTCCTCGGCGCAGACGCTGTGCGGCATCGGATAGCTGCGCCATTCCACGTTGATGCCCTGCGCACGCATCGCATCGCGCGAGATCTCGCCGAAGTGCTGCATCACCACGTTGTCCTGGCTGCCATGGCACATCAGCACGGGCGTGGCGCGGTTGGCATCGGCAAGTTCCGCCGCGAGGCGCGAACGCAACGGCAGGTAGCACGACAGCGCAAGGATGCCAGCCAGCGGCGCGTCATGGCGAAGGCCCACGTGCAGTGCCACCGCCCCGCCCTGCGAGAAGCCGGCCAGCACGATGCGCGTGGACGCAATGCCGCGCGCCACTTCGGTGGCGAGGTACTGCCCGATGCGCCCGCGCGCCTCGGCAAAACCTTCCTCATCGTCGCGTCCTTCGGGCGTCAGGTCGCGGATGTCGTACCACGCGCGCATGGCATAGCCGCCGTTGATGGTCACCGGCCGCACCCGCGCATGCGGGAACACGAAGCGCACGCGCGCGGATGCAGGCAGGTTGAGCTCGGGCACCAGCGGCACGAAGTCGTAGCCGTCAGCCCCCAGGCCATGCATCCAGATGACTGCGGCGCGGGCCTCGCCCGCGGCAGGCTCGAGCACCACCTCGTGCTCGCGTTCGACGACATTGAACTGCATCAGCCCTGCCCTGCTTCCACTTTGCCCGCCTGGTCGAGCAGGAACAGGTCGGTGAGCAGCGCGCGCAGGTGCACGCCGGCATTGAGGTTGTCCACCAGCAGCGAGGGAATGCGCTGGCGCGAGAGCACCAGGCCGATGGCGCCGCGCGCCACCGCCGCGTCGCGCTTCACCGCGGCGAGGAAGTCATGCACGCCCGAAGCCGCCGGCAGCGAGGAGAACTGCGCCTCCAGCATCCCGGCCAGCCCGTCGAGCGCCGCGTGCATGGCCTCCAGCGTCTCGCGCAGCTCGGTACCGCGCTCCTCCTGCCGCCCCTGCGCCGCATAGGCCAGCAGGTATTCATAGCCGCGTTCGATGGTCTCGATGCGCGCGGCGACCTGCGCCTCACTCACCCCGGTCCACCCGCGACAGATCGTGCTCCGCCGACAGCTCGGAGCGGCGGATGCCGCCGGTGAGCATGGCGCGCAGGTAGGCGCGCTTCTCGGGAAGGATGCCGAAGTACACGTGCACCAGCACCAGGAACACCGAGGCCAGCGCCGCCAGGTCGTGCAGCAGCGTCAGCACGCCCCACGCCTTCAGCGAGCGCACATAGGGATCGCGTTCAAGGAAGGGAACACCGGCTTTCCTGAGCAGCAGCAGCCCGGTGACCAGCGCCACCAGGATGGTCACTGCCCAGGCCAGGTGCATGAGCTTCTGCGGCAGCGTGTACTTGCCGGCGCCGGCGGGACGGAAATCCGCCGCCGACAGCACCATGGCCTTCGGCCGCTGCCACACCAGCGCGCGCACGATGTGCAGCAGGATCAGCAGCGTCAGCACCAGGCCCGCCACCCAGTGGACGCCGTACCACGCGAAGCGGATGCCCAGGATGGGCAGCAGGCTTGTGGCCATCAGCACCGCCATGGTGATGGCCGTGCCCCAGTGGAACAGGCGGTCGATGCCGGCGTGGCGGACCAGCGTGTCGTGGCCTGGGGTGCTCATCGTGCCGCCCCCCCGCGGCCGTTGCGCCGGCTGATGGCGCGCCAGACCAGGTGCACCACGATCACCGCGACACCCGCCCAGAACGCCACCGGCAACAGCTCCCACGAGACGCCGTTGACGACGCGCTCGCCCCAGGTGTCATGGCCGTAACGCAGGATGTCCATGCTCACGCCCCTCCCCGCACCGCGCGGCGGATCAGGTTCTCCATCAGTGGCACCTTGTAGCCGTTGAAGTTGAGGACCTTCGCGTCCCCGGACTCGAGCGCGGCCACGGCGTCGCCGCTGGCGGCATCGCGCACGCGATCCACCAGCGCCGCTTCCACCCGGCGCAGCCGCCATGGCACGCAGGCCGCTGCGCCCAGCACGATCCTGGAGTCGGCGATGCGTCCTTCGCGCATGCGGAAAGCCGCCGCGATGGACAGCAGCGCGAAGTCCCACACCTGCCGGTCGGCCACCTTCTCGAAGTAGAACTCCGCGCCCGCCCAGGCCGCCGGGATGCGGATCTCGGTGAGGATCTCGCCGGGGCGCAGCGCCGTCATGCTGCGGATGTTGGTGGCGGGGCCGACGAAGAAGGCCGAGACCGGCATCTGCCGCTCGCCTCCCTTGCTGCGGATCACCACGCTGGCATCCAGCGCAGTCAGTGCGACACCGGTATCCGACGGCGTCACCGCCACGCAGCGGCTGGCACCGAAGATGGCGTGCTCGCGGTTCTGTCCCTGCGGCGTGTCGGCATAGCACATGTTGCCGCCGGCACGGTAGCAATCCACGCCGCCGCGGTAGTACCAGCAGCGCGTGTCCTGGCTGATGTTGCCGCCGATGGTGCCGACATTGCGGATCTGCGGGCTGGCAACGCGCCGCGCGGCGCTGGCCAGCAGCCCGAAGCGCTCGCGCACCAGCGGGTCGTTCTCCACGTCGGTCAGCGTGGTCAGCGCGCCGATGGCAAGTCCGCCCTCGTGCTCGCGCACGCCCTTGAGCTCGGCGATGCCCGAGAGGTCGATCACCGCCTGCGTGCGCCTGGTACGGTTCTTCAGCCAGTCCCAGGTGTCCTGGCCGCCGCCGACCAGCCAGCCATCGGCACCGAGCTGGTCGGCAAGGTCGAGCGCGCCCGCGAGGTCCGCGGGCTGGTACAGGTCGAAGGCCGGCATCATGTCGCGCAGCATCGATGCCCCCTTACTGGCAGTTGACCTGCAGCGGCCCGTGCGCGGGCGGCCGGCCGGCCAGGTGGTTGATGATCATGTCGGGTGTCACCGGTGTGCGATTGAACACATGGCCGTCGAGCGCGGCCGAGACCGCGCACAGCACCGCCGCGCCGGCACAGCCCAGCAGCGGCTCGCCGATGCCCTTGGTGCCCAGCGGGCTGGAAGGATCCGGCAAGTCCACCGCGCTGGTGCGGAAGCGCAGCGCCACGTCGCCATAGGTGGGCGGCTTGGCCTGGTAGAGGAACACGCTGGCCGGCAGGCCGTTCTGCGGGTCGTAGACGATGCGCTCGAGGCTGGCGATGCCGAAGCCCTGCACGGCGCCGCTCTTCACCTGGGTTTCCAGGCCCGCCGGATGAATCACCGTGCCGCAGTCGGCCACGCCCACGTAGTCGAGGATGCGGTGCTTGCCGGTCTCCAGATCGAGTTCGATCTCGACGAAACCCACCGCGAACGCCGAGGGCGAACCCTCCACCGGCAGGTTGTCCCTGGCCACGCCGATCAGGCCGGTGCCGGCCAGCGCCGTGGCCGACTCCTTCGTCATCTGGTTGATGTCCGGCGGCAGCTCGTGGCCATCGAAGCGGCCGCCGAGCGCGATCGCGCGCCGCGCCGCCTCGCCATAGGTCATGCCGGCGGACGGGTTGCCGCGGCGGTAAACGCGCCGGCCGTCCACCTCGTAGTCCTTCGGCGAGCCGCCGAACTGGCGCGCAGCGATCTCCTGCAGCTTCGAGAGCGCATCCATGGCCGCCACGTAGTTGGTGCGCGCCATGGTGAAGTTGGTGTTGGAGCCGAACTGGCCGAGGTTCCACGGCAGGTGGCGGCGCGAGTCGCCGCGCTCGATCACCACGTCGTTCCAGTCGACCTTCAGCACCTCGGCGGCGATGCGCGCCGTGCTCGAGTGCGAGAAAGTGCCGAGGTTGCCGATGCCGGTGTGCACGTGCACCTTGCCGTCGGGCAGGATGCGCACCAGGCCGTCGAAGCCGGTGAAGCCGGCCGGGTGGAAGGCCTGGCCCACGGCGATGGACGTGACCTTGCTGCCGTTCCTCTGGCCATGGCGGGCCAGCCGCTGCTGCCAGCCGAAGATCTCCGCGCCCTTCTGCAACGCCTCCTTCAGGTAGCAGCTGGACACCGGCCCCTGCTGCGCGCCGAAGGTGCCCTTGAAGTCCGGCGCATTGACCAGGCGGATCTGCAGCCGGTCGATACCCAGCTTCGCCGCCGCCTTGTCGAGCAGGGGCTCCATGATGTGGTGCATCTGGTTGTAGCCAGGGCCGCGCTGCGCGCTGCGGATGGGCGAGTTGGCATGCACCGGTACGCCGCGCCAGCGCATGGCGCGCGGCTGGTACACCAGCGACAGCGAGTCGGCGGCGTTGCGGAAGTCCCAGAAGCTGTTGCAGGCGCCGTTCTCCTGCACGATGTACAGGTCGGCGGCCAGCAGCTTGCCGCTGGAGTCGAAGCCCAGCTTGACCTGGCCCTGGAAGCCCAGGCGCGCGCTGCCGTTGAAGTACTCCTCGGCGCGGCTGATGCGCATCATCACCGGCCGGCCGATCTTGCGCGACAGCAGCGCCGGCAGGGCCTGCAGCGTGTAGGCGCCGCCCTTGGAGCCGAAGCCGCCGCCGCAGTATTCGGCGATCACCACCAGGTCCGACGGCGGGATGCCGATCATGCCGGCCAGTGCCGGCGTGATGTAGGACTGGCTCTGCGAGGACACGTGCACGAAGCACTTGCCGTTCTGCCAGTAGGCCAGCGCGCTGCGCGGCTCCATGCTGTGGTGCGAGTTGCTGGCATGGACGAAGGTCTCGTCCAGCACCAGCGCGGCGCTGGCGAAGGCGGCGTCGAGGTCTCCGTAGCTCCATTCCTGCGCGGGCTTGCCCATGGGCATGCGCCCGTCGGCCTTGTCGAAGTCCTCCTTCGTCCACTTCAGGGTCTGGAACTCGACGCCGCTGGCGCCGACGTTGCCGTCGGTGCGCGCATTCGGGCGATCCGGGTGCAGGCTGGCGAGGGGATCGACATGAAAGGGCAGCGGCTCGTACTCCACCCTCACCTTCTCCAGCGCGTCCTGCGCGGCGGTCTCGCTCTCGGCAGCCAGCAACAGGATCGGCGCGCCCACGTAGCCCGGCTCGCTGAACAGCAGCGGGATCTCCGGCGCGGGCGGGTTCTGCACCTCGTCAGGCAGCAGCGCACCCACGTAGCCGGGCACCTTCTCGGCTTCGGACAGGTCGATGCGCTTCACCCGCGCATGCGGATAGGGAGAGGACAGCAGCCGCGCGAACACCATGCCGTCGACGCGGAAGTCCTCGGCGTACTTCGCCTCGCCGGTGACCTTGGCCACCACGTCATGCGGGATGAAATCGCGGCCGAGGTGCTTATGCGCCATGGTGGATCTCCTCCACGCGGCCGGCCGCACGCATCACGGCATTGAGGTAGTTGTCGTAGGCACCGCAGCGGCACAGGTTGCCGGCCATGGCGGCGCGCGCCTCCTCGCGCGTGGGCGAGGGATTCTTCTGCAGCAGCGCCACTGCGGCGATCACCTGCCCCGGCGTGCAGAAGCCGCACTGCGGGCCGAGCTCCTCGACGAAGGCCTGCTGCACCGGGTGCAGCTCGCCGTTGGGCCCCCGCAGGCCCTCGATGGTGACCACGTTGCGGCCACGCACCGCGTGGGTGAGCGTGGAGCAGGAGTAATGCGTCACGCCGTCGATCATCACCGTGCAGGCGCCGCACTCGGCGCGGTCGCAGGACAGCTTGGTGCCGGTGAGGCCGAGCTTGTAGCGCAGCGTCATCGCCAGCGTCTCCTGCGGCAGCACGTCGACGCGGCGGACCTGGCCGTTGACGTTGAGCGACACCAGCCGCTCCACCGACCCGGCGGCGGCGCGCCGCGTCGGGGTGCAACCTGACAGACCGCCCAGCGTGATCCCGCCAGCGGCAGCCACTGCCCCCGAAGCGATCACGCGCTTGATGAATTCGCGGCGCGAATGGCCGTTGCCATCAGACCCGAAGGCGGTCCTGTGCCCGTGCATGCTGACCCCCGAAAAGAGTGGCCCACAGCCTACGCGCCCGCCTTTTCCCGGACAAGGGGCGCTACACTCGGGCCCGGGGGGTCTCATGGCGGAAGCTCGCTGGACACTGCGGATCAACGGACGGTCCGAAACGGTCACGGCCGATGCGGACACGCCGCTCCTTTATGTATTGCAGAACGAGCTGGGCCTGCGCGGCCCGCGCTTCGGCTGCGGGCTGGCCCAGTGCGGCGCCTGCTCGGTGCTGCTGGGCGGGCGCGAGATCCGCTCCTGCACCACGCCGGTCGGCTCGGTCGGCAATCTGCCCATCACCACGCTGGAAGGATTGCCGGCCTGGCATGCGAGCCAGCGCGGCCTGGCGGCAGTGCCGGAACGCCACCCGGTGCAGCAGGCGCTGATCGACGAGCAGGCGCCGCAATGCGGCTATTGCATGAACGGCATCGTCATCAAGGCGGCCGAGCTGCTCGCGCGCAACCCCTCGCCCGACGATGAGGAGATCCGCGAGGCGCTCCACGGCCACCTGTGCCGCTGCGGCGCCTACCCCTCCATCCTGCGCGCGGTGCGCCGCGCCGCCGGCCGGTGATGCCCGCGCAGGAGCTGCCGGACCGGCTGCGCCGCCGCCTGCTGCAATCCGGCGGCGTGCTGCTGGCAGGCCTGTCGCTGGGCGGTTGCGCGGGCGGCATTCGTGACACGGCAAAGCCCCGGACCGCGTTGCCTGAAAGGCGTGACCGGACCGCGGGTCCGCCTGATGCCGCCGAGGTGGACAGCTGGCTGGCCATCCACGCCGACAACACCGCCACGCTGTACATCGGCTTCGCCGAGCTTGGCCAGGGCGCCACCACCGCCCTGCTGCAGGTGGCGGCCGAGGAGCTGGACCTGTCCATGGCGCAGATCACCGCCGCACCGCTCGACACCCATGTCTCGCCCAACCAGGGCGGCACCTATTCCAGCGCCGCCGTGCAGCGCGGCAGGCCGCAGGTGGCCGCCGCGGCCGCGCACGCGCGTGCCGCCCTGCTCGACCTGGCCGCCAGCCACCTGGGCGTGGCGCGCGAAGCGCTCGCCGTCGAGCGCGGCGAAGTGTTCGAGCGCGCCGCTCCGGCGCGGCGCGTGAGCTACGGCCAGCTGGTCGGCGGACGGCAACTGCGCGTGCGCATCGAGGGCACGCCGCCGCTGAAGCGGCCGGAAGACTACTCGCTGGTGGGCGCACCCGTGCCGCGCGCCGACCTGGCCAGTCGCGTCGATGGCACGCATGTCTACATCCAGCACCTGCGCCTGCCCGGCATGTTGCACGGCCGGGTGGTGAGGCCGCGAGGCCAGGGGCAACACGGCGCCGGCGCACGTGTGCTGGCCGTCGACGAATCCAGCATCGCGCACCTTCCCGGCGTGCGCGTGCTGCGCCAGGCAGACTTCATCGGCGTGGTGGCGCCCGTCGAATGGCACGCGGTGCGCGCCGCATCGGAACTGCGCGTGCAATGGGAACAGCCGCCTCCCCTGCCCGGCACCGATGGCCTGTACGCCGCGTTGCGCGCGTCAGCCACCATCGACAACGTCGTCAGTGAACGCGGCGACCCGGCCGTCGCGGCCGCCAGCGCCGCCGCGCGCGTGCAGTTCACCGGCTGCGGCCCCTACCAGGCCCACGCGCCCTTCGCACCCAACTGCGCGCTGGCCGACATCCGGGCAGGGGAAGGCCTGGTCATCTGTTCCTCCCAGGACATCTACGCCTGCCGGCGCTCGGTGGCCGCGCTGCTGGGCATGCCGCAGGAGAAGCTGCGGGTGCAGTTCGCGGAAGGCTCGGGCACCTACGGCCACAGCTGCTATGACGACGCCGCGCAGGCCGCGGCGCTGATGTCGCGCCTGGCCGGCGCTCCGGTGCGGGTGCAGTTCATGCGCCACGACGAGCATGGCTGGGACACCTGCGGCCCGCCGCATGTGGGCGAGGCACGCATCGCCGCCGACGCGGATGGAAACATCGTGGCCTACGAGTACGAGGGGTGGCAGCACAACTGGGCGCAGGTGGAAACCACCAGCCAGCTGGCCGGCGCGGCGGAAGCGGCCGAGTGGCCGCCGGTGCCGGTGCAGGGCGTGAACCCGCTGGTCTGCGGCGGCATGTACGACATCCCCAACCTGCGGCTGGTGAACCACCGCGTGCCCGCGCTCGACTGGCTGCGCAGCGCGTGGCTGCGCTCGCCGCTGGACCTCTCGTTCGCATTCGTGTCGGAACAGGCCGTCGACATGCTGGCCGTGCGCCTTGGCATCGATCCGCTGGAATTCCGCCGCCGCAACATCCGTGACGAACGCTGGCGCGGCGTGCTCGACGCGACGGCCGGCGCCGCCGGCTGGGAGCGGCCCTTCACCTCCGGGCGCATCGCCGGCGGGCGGATCCGCCGCGGGCGTGGCATCGGCCTGGGCACCCACCTGGTGTCGTACGGCGCGGCGGTGGCCGAGGTCGAAGTGGACACCGCCACCGGGCAGGTGCGCATCCTCAGCCTCACCGGCGCGCTGGACGCGGGCATGGTGGTCAACCCGCTGATCGTGGAACGGCAGATCGAAGGACAGCTGGTGCAGACCGCCAGCCGCATGCTGCTCGAGCAGGTCACCTTCGACGATCGCCGCGTCACCAGCCTCGACTGGGCCAGCTATCCCGTGCTGCGCATGCGGGACTGCCCGCAGGTGCGGGCCGTGATCGTGCAGCGGCCCGGGGATCGCTCCACCGGCGCCGGCGAGGAAACCATGGCCGCGGCCGCCGCGGCGATTGCCAATGCCTTCTTCGACGCCACCGGACGGCGCATCCGGCGCTATCCCCTGCTGCCCGGGATCGTCCGTGAAACCCTGGGCAGGGAGCCGGAAATGTGACAGGCCGCACTCCGGCGCCATCGCAACTTTCGCCGTTCGGCGACAGGCTTTCGCGGCCCGCCGAACCGGGTTACCTTCGACCCGATCGACAACCGACGGGAGCTTCTCAATGGCCCTCTGGGACAAACCTGAAACCGGCACCGGCGCGGCATCGGCCACGCCCGGGCAGCCTCTGGCATCTTCGCTGCAATCGCAGGACACTACCCCGAAGACGGCGCCCAAGGAGCGCATCGACATGAAAGAATCGCTGATCGCTTCCGGCCTGACCATCGAGGGCAAGATCGTCGGCAACGGCCACGTCCGGGTCGCCGGCAAGTTCAAGGGCGACATCCAGGTCGAGGGCAACCTGCACATCGACTCCGGCGCGCGCGTGGAGGGCCAGGTGAAGGCCAGCGAGGTCATCATCAGCGGCGAGCTTCAGGGCAACGTGGAGAGCGCCAAGCGCGTCGAGTTGCAGCAGGGCGGCAGCATCACCGGCGACGTGAAGGCCGGCTCGCTCACTGTCGCGGCCGGCGCCCGCATGCGCGGCAGCGTCGACTTCGGCTTCGACGACAGCGCCAGGTCCTCCTCCACCACCACCCTCTCCGACCGGAGCCGGGGCGCCAACGTCGCATGATCGGCATTGCGCGGTCGACGACCCACGCGGGCGCGACCCGCACCTGTCCACATTGCCGGGCGACGATCCTCGAAAGTGCGGTCGTCTGCCCGGGGTGCAAGCACCACCTGCGCTTCGACAAGGACGCGCGGCCGGGCGGCGCGGCCGCCACGAAGACCGCCTGGCAGGTCGAGGGCACGCTCGACGCCGAGCGCATGGACTCGGCCACCGAGTTCACCATCCTCATCACCGTGCGCAACGAGCGCAATGAAGAGGTGGCCCGCCAGGTGGTGAACGTGGGCGCACTGCAGGGCGTGGAGCGGCGCACGTTCACGCTGTCCATCGAGACCTCCGAGCCCAGACCCGCCGCACCGCTTTCCGGCCTGCGGCGGCGCTGATCCTCCCCCTCCTCCCCCATCCGGGACAGGAAAACCCGGCCCTTCCGGCTGGCCGGGACCGCGCGCAGGCGGCGTAGAATGCGTGACGTGCAAACCATCCTCACCATCGAAGGCCTGTCGAAGACCTATCCCGGCGGGCTCATGGCACTCAGCGACATCAACCTGGAGATCCGGCAAGGCGAGATCTTCGCCCTGCTGGGGCCCAATGGCGCCGGCAAGACCACGCTGATCGGCATCGTCTCCGGACTGGTGAACCTCACCGCCGGGCGCGTGGTGGTGGCCGGCCACGACGTGGTGCGCGACACCCGCGCCGCCCGTCGTGTGGTGGGCCTGGTGCCGCAGGAGCTGGCCACCGAGGCCTTCGAGACCGTGGAAGCCGCCGTGGCCTTCAGCCGCGGCCTGTTCGGCTACGCACCCGATCCGGCCCGGGTCGAGAAGGTGCTGCGCTCGCTCTCGCTGTGGGACAAGCGCGACGCAAAGATCATGGCGCTGTCCGGCGGCATGAAGCGCCGCGTGATGATCGCCAAGGCGCTGGTGCACGAGCCGCGGTTGCTGTTCCTGGACGAGCCCACCGCCGGCGTCGACGTGGAACTGCGGCGCGACATGTGGCAGCTGGTGCGCGAGCTGCGCGATGCCGGCGTCACCATCATCCTGACCACCCACTACATCGAGGAAGCCGAGGAGATGGCCGACCGCATCGGCATCATCAACAAGGGCCGACTGGTGCTGGTGGATGACAAGGCGCGGCTGATGCAGCGGCTGGGGCAGAAGGAGCTGCGCCTGCACCTGCAGGAGAAGCTGGCGGCCATCCCGCCGCAGCTGGCGTCCTGGCAGCTGACGCTGTCGGAGGACGGCCTGACGCTGGTGTTCACCTTCAGCAACGAGCAGGAGCGCGCGCGCATCGCGCAGCTGCTGCGTGAGGTGAGCGCCTGCGGCATCGAGTTCCGCGACCTGGAAACGCAACAGAGTTCGCTGGAGGACATCTTCGTGTCGACGCTGAAGGGGGCGGCATGAACTGGCATGCCGTCAGCGCCATCTACCAGTTCGAGATGGCGCGCACTTTCCGCACCGTGGTGCAGAGCATCCTGACGCCGGTGCTGACCACCTCGCTTTACTTCGTGGTGTTCGGCTCGGCCATCGGCTCGCGCATGACCGAGATCGGCGGGGTGCCCTTCGGCGCCTTCATTGTGCCCGGCCTGATCATGCTGTCGGTGCTGAACGAGAGCATCGGCAATGCCTCCTTCGGCATCTACTTCCCGAAGTGGTCCGGCACCATCTACGAGCTGCTGTCCGCGCCGGTGGGCACGGCGGAAATCATCCTGGGCTACGTGGGAGCCGCCACCACCAAGTCGCTGATGATCGGGCTGATCATCCTGGCCACCTCGGCCTTCTTCGTGCCGCTGTCCATCCTGCACCCGGTGTGGATGCTGGCGTTCCTGTTCCTCACGGCCTTCACCTTCAGCCTGTTCGGCTTCGTGCTGGGCGTTTGGGCAACGAGCTGGGAGCGGCTGCAGTTCGTGCCGGCGCTGGTCGTCACGCCGCTGGCCTTCCTGGGCGGCAGCTTCTATTCCATCGACATGCTGCCGCCGCTGTGGCGCACCATCACGCTGTTCAATCCCGTGGTGTACCTGATCAGCGGCTTCCGCTGGAGCTTCTACGGCCAGGCCGACGTCAACGTGGGGCTGTCCTTCGGCATCATCATCGCGGTACTGGTGGCCTGCCTGCTGCTGGTGCACTGGATGATCCGCACCGGCTGGCGGCTGCGGCACTGATGCCGCCGCTGGCGCGGCTTCCATGCGGCCGCGCCAGCTCTCTTCATTTCACGCCGGCGCGCGAGAGGATCAGCACGCCGGCCAGCACCATGACGGTGCCCAGCAGCCCCCACCCGGACATGTGCTCGCCCAGCAGCAACGCCGCCAGCACGATGGTGGACACCGGCCCCACCATGGCCACCAACGCCGTGCGGCCGGCGCCGATTCGTTCGATGGCCAGCATGGTCGCGAAGGCCGGCAGCACTGTGCAGAAGAAGCCGTTGGCGGCCGACAGCCAGTAGACCGGTGCCGGCAGCCGCAGGGCGTCGGGCGGATTCACCAGCAGGAATTGCACCACCACGGCCACGGTGGACACCAGGATGGCGTAGGAGGTCAGGCGGATCGCGCCCACCTTGTGCACCATTTCGCCGCCCAGCACCAGGTACAGCGCATAGGTCACGGCGCTGCCGAACACCAGCGCCGCGCCCAGCGGCACGTTGTCCCCGCCGCTGTTCAGGTCATGCCAGAAGGCGGCGAGGATGCCGGCATAGGCCACCGCCATCGCGATGCCGTCGTGGCGCGAGAAGCGGCGGCGCAGGAACAGCACCGACATCAGCACCACCAGCGTGGGGTACAGGTACAGGATCAGCCGTTCCAGTCCCGCGCTGATGTACTGCAGCCCGAGGAAATCGAAGTAGCTTGCGCCGTAGTACCCCACCACTCCCATCAGCACCAGGCGCGCATGCTCGCGCAGCGTCAGCGGCGGGCGCCCTCGGCCGGTGATGGCCAGTGCCACCGCGAAGAACGGCGCGGCGAACAGCATGCGCAGCGCCAGCAGCGTGACCGCGTCGACGCCATGGCGGTAAGCCAGCTTGACGACCACGGCCTTGGCCGAGAACAGGGCGCTGCCGACCAGCGCAAACACCAGGCCGGCAAGGAAGATGCGCCGCCGCGCGGCATCGGCCTGGAATCCGGGAGACACGGCGTGATTCTAGCGGTTGCCGCGACGCGACTGGCAAAGAAAAGTCCCGCGCAGGTGCCCCCGCGCGGGACTTCCGTCTTCATCCCCTGGCGAGGATTACTTCGCCAGTTCGAGCAGGCCCATGGCAACCCAGCCCTCGTTGCCGAGGTCGTCCATCACCTTCCAGAACGGACCCTGCTTCTCGCCGGTGGGATACAGCATTGCACCCGCATCGAGCTCGCGCAGCGCCTCGCTGCTGTTGTTCGGACCGGACAGCAGCTTGCCGGCCCTGGCCATGGACACGGCCTGTTGCACGTTGTCGGCCTTGGCATCGGGCTCGAGCTGCTTCACGTCCTCGACCATCTTGATGAAGGCATCGAGGTAGGCCGCGGTGACCACCTGGCCGATCTCGGTATTGGCGTAGCTGCTGGCGCCGGCCGCCGCAAAGGCGCCGAAGAAGCCGCCACCGCCGGCGCGCCAGCCCAGGTCGGTCTTCTTGGCCTTGCCCTGCTGCAGCGACACCTGTTCGGTGGAACGCACATCGGTGAGCGTCAGCACCACCTCGGCGGTCTTGCTCTTGAGGTTGATGCCGCCAACCACCGCGCCCACGGTGCCGCCGACCACGCCGCCCAGCAGGCCGCCGATGTTGCGTCCGCCGGCGCGCTCGTTGCGATTGACGATGTCGGGCACCAGCACGTAGTCCGCGGCACGCATCTGGCCCTTGCCCACGTTGGAGCCGCCCCGCAGGTCACCGCCAGCGGCCAGCTGCCGCTCGGCCTGCGCGGCTTCCAGGCCCTTGCCGCGGTCGACCAGCGTGAAACACTTCGACTCCGCCACGAACACCTTGATGAGTGCTTCGGGCGACTCGAGCTGGAACTCACGCCACCACTTGTTCTCAGGCTCACGCACCGCCAGCGTCCCGTACCGCTTTTCACAGGTGGGGATCTGCGGCTCCTTGTCGGCGGCCGACGCCAGCGAGCTGGCCAGCACCGACGCCGCCACGGCCATGCCCGTGAGCAGCCTGCCCCGCTTCTCGTTCATTCTGGATGACTCCCTTGGATGATTCGTATTGCCCGACCGTTCCGGCGGCGGGCCGCAAATCCGGCCTGCCGGTGCCGCGGAAATTAGCACAGCGCCGCGACGGGGACGAAACGAAGGATGCAAGTTGCGGTGCAATGGCCGCATTCCAGCCTGCTCCCATGATGAGTGCACAACATAAGCTGCGAAAAATGCCGGAAATTCCCGCGCTTTCGTGTCTCCGCCGATGGTATGCGCCGTCTTGCGGGTCGCGATGATGGTCCGCGGCTGGTAGAATCCACCCGATGTCTTCTGCTGATGCCGGCCTCGTGCTGGCCACCGATCTTGACGGCACCTTCCTGGCCGGCGAAAGCGAGCAGCGTCTGCAGCTCTACGGCCTGGTCGACCGCCATCCCGAAATCCGGCTGATCTGGGTGACGGGCCGGGCGCTCGAGGCCGTGATGCCCCTGCTGGCCGACCCCGCGCTGCCCCGGCCGGATTACCTCGTATGCGACGTAGGCGCCACGGTGGTCGATGGCCGGACCCTGCAGCCGGTGCAACCCTTGCAGGCCCGCATCGAGGAGCGATGGCCCGGCGAGCGGCGGGTCTGCGACGCCATGCGCGCCTTCCCGGAGCTGCGACGCCAGGACGTTCCCCAGGAGCGGCGATGCTCCTACTTCTGCGAGCCCGAGGCGCTGGCACGCCATCGCGCATCCATCGAACAGCTGGCGCGTGAACTCGGCTGCGACGTGCTGTACTCCGCCAACCGTTACCTCGACATCCTGCCGCCGCGCACGAACAAGGGGCACACACTGACCGCGCTGGCGCGCCACCTGAAGCTGCCCCGCGAACGGCTGCTGGTGGCGGGCGACACGCTCAATGATCTCTCCATGTACGAGGCCGGCTTCCGCGGCGTGTGCGTGGGCGGCTCAGAGCAGGCGCTGCTCGCGGCGACGGCGCGGCGGCGCCAGGTGCTGCATGCGCGTGCGCCCGGCTGCGGCGGCATCCTGGAAGCCATCGAACACTTCGGCCTGTTGCGCGAGGACGAGGCACACCGCTACGCGCGTCGCCGCTCCTCCAGCGGCCGGGCGAAGCTTGTGATGGTCTACCACCGCCTGCCCTACGAGGAGGTGCGCGAGAACGGCCAGTTGCGGCTGCGCCCACCGCAATCACCCAATGGCATCATTCCCAGCCTGCTGAGCTTCTTCGCCGGCGGCGAGTCCGGTTCGTGGATCGCCTGGAGCACCGACGATCCCCGCCGCGCCGACTTCAACCCCCGCGTCGCCGTCGATCCCGCCCAGTACCCCAACCTCACCGCCGTACGCGTGCCGCTGGCCAAGGCGGACGTGGATGCCTTTTACAAGCGCTTTTCGAAGGAAGCCTTCTGGCCCACGCTGCACACGTTCTGGGAACGGGCGCGCTTCAGGGAAGAGGACTGGCAGGTGTTCCTGCGCGTGAACCGCGCCTTCGCCGAGGCCGCTGCCGCCGAGGCTGCGCCAGGCGCCATGGTGTGGATGCACGACTACAACCTGTGGATGGCGCCGGCACGGCTGCGCGAACTGCGACCCGACCTGCGCATCGCGTTCTTCCACCACACCTACTTCCCCTCTGCCGACACCTTCAACGTGGTGCCGTGGCGCCGCGAGATCCTCGGCAGCCTGCTGAGCTGCGACTACATCGGCTTCCACATTCCCCGCCAGGTGGAGAACTTCGTCGACGTGGTGCGCGGCGCCATGCCCACCGAGGTGCTCAGGCGCGAAGCCTGCGCGCCGCGCTTCCTCACCTATGGCTGTGCGGTGGGCCTGGACCGCATGAGCACCCGGCTGAAGGTGCAGGACCGCGTGGTGGGACTGGGCGCACACCCGGTCGGCACCGATCTTGTCCGCATCCGCCGCACACTGGCGCAACCGGCCGTGCGCGCGAGCCTGGAGAAGCTGCGGCGCGAGATCGCGCCGCGCAAGCTGGTGCTGTCCATCGAGCGCCTCGACTACACCAAGGGCACATTGGAGAAGATGCAGGCCTTCGAGCGCCTGCTCGAACTCCATCCCGGGCTGCACGGCAAGGTCACGCTGGTGGCCATCTGCGTGCCGGCCGCGCGCGAGATGACGGTATACCGCCAGCTCCAGGTGGGCATCGAGCAGGCCGTGGGGCGCATCAACGGACGCTTCGCCCGCCTCGACTGGACGCCAGTGCGCTTCTTCGCCCGTCCGCTGCCATTCGAGGAAGTCGTTGCCCATTACGCGGCCGCAGATGTCATGTGGATCACGCCGCTGCGCGACGGGCTCAACCTCGTGTCCAAGGAGTTCATCGCCACCCAGGGCATCGAAGGCGGCCGCGGCGTGCTGGTGCTGTCCGAGTTCGCCGGCGCCGCCGCGGAACTCAAGGGCGCGCTGATGACCAATCCCCACGATCCTTCCGATCTCACCTCCACGCTGGCGCAGGCGCTCACCATGGACCCGGAAGAGGCCGAGGGCCGGCTGCGCCAGCTCTACGGCATCGTCGAGGAGTTCGACATCGATCGCTGGGGCCGGGACTTCCTGCGCGCGGCCAGCGCGATGGCCGGCGAGCAGGAATCGGATCGTTGGGTGCGCGCCCGCGGCAGCAACGCCCGCTGACCATCGCGCTGTCCGGCACCGCGCGTGCCGCCGCAATCCATGGCATGCTTGCGGGCTTCCCGGGAAGGAGTCGAGATGAAGCCGCGCGTGATGCTGCCCCTGCTGGCCCTGCTGCCGATCATTGCGCTCGCGCACGGCGTCTCCGGCCAGGACGCGGACTTCGTCACCCATGCGCGCGGTGCGCACCCGGGCCCCTTCGCCTATCTCGGCGCCAAGCACATGGTGACCGGTTACGACCACCTTGCCTTCCTGGCCGGGGTGATCTTCCTGCTGTACCGGCTGCGCGACGTGGCGCTGTACGCGACGCTGTTCGCGCTGGGCCACACCGTCACTCTGCTGGGCGCGGTGCTGCTGGGCTGGCGCGCCGACGCGCACCTGGTCGATGCAGTGATCGGCCTGTCGGTGGTGTACAAGGGCTTCGACAACATCGGCGGCTTCAGCCGCTTCGCCCACGCGCCCGACCCCCGGATCGCCGTGTTTGCCTTCGGGCTGGCGCATGGACTGGGACTGGCCACCAAGGTGCAGGAGCTGAACCCTTCGCGCGACGGGCTGGTGGCCAACCTCATTTCCTTCAACGTCGGCGTCGAGCTGGGCCAGCTGGTGGCACTGGCGGTGATGGTGCTGCTGTTCACGCTGTGGCGCTCCACGCGCCAATTCCAGCCTGCCATCGTTCCCGCCAACGGGTTGCTGATGGTGGCGGGCTTCCTGCTGGCTGGATACCAGATCGCCGGATACCTGCTGGGCGCATGAGGACGAGGATGAATACGGAAACCACGCCGGCCACGCGCCGGAACACCTGGAAATGGCTGCTCGGTTCGGCGCTGGTGGCGGCCGTCCTGCTGTTCACCGTCGTGCTGCCGGCCGAGTACGGCTACGACCCCACCGGGGCCGGCCAGGCGCTGGGCCTCACCCGGCTCAGTCCGCAGCGCACCACGGGCAACCTCGACACGGTGATCGAGGACGTGCTCGCCGGCAACGACGACCTGGATGCCTCCGCGGCCAATTCCATGAACCCGCTGCCGCTGCCCAACCCGGCCGTCAGCCAGCTCGAGGAGGCGCCGCCGAAGACCCAGACCCTGCGCATCCAGCTGGACTTCGACGGCCGCACCGAAGTCAAGGCGGTGATGAGGAAGTCCAAGGTCATCGTCTACAGCTGGAAGGTGGAAGGCGGCGATGCCTACGTGGACTTCCACGGCCACGATCCCGCGCGCGGCGACAGCTTCTGGGTGCGCTACGAGGAAGCCGGGCAGGAGCAAGGCATCACCGGCCGCAGCGGCTCGCTGGTCGCCCCCTTCGACGGCGAGCACGGCTGGTACTGGCTCAACACCAGCAACGGGCCGGTCACCATCGAGCTGACCGTGAGCGGATACTTCGAGCGGCTGGTGGACTACGGCCGGCTGCAGTAGCCATCAGGCGCGCGCCAGCTCGCCTTCGACGGCGGCCGGGGCGGCCGCAATCAGCCGCGCGCAGGCAGCGTGCCATTGCGGCTGACCATCAGGCAGGCCAGCAGGCGCCCGCCCTCGTCCACCAGCGCGGCACGGTAGTTGCCGGCCCCGGGATCGTCGTATTCGATCCACCGGGCGCAACCGGCGCCGGGAACCACCGACCTGAGCCAGGCGGCGTCCGGCCGCTTCTTCCCGCGACCTGCGAACTCGAGCCGCACGACACCCTCGCCCGGCGAGACTGCCCACCACAAGGCGTCCGGTCCACTGACCTGCCCGCGCGTCAGCAGGAAGCCCTGCCACTCCACCTCCACCTTCTCCAGCCGCACCGGTGTGTGCTTGAACTCCGGCTCGCCGGACAGCGCGTCAACCACGGGGTTGACCGCCGCCCCTACGCGCGATGACCGCGCGAACTGCTCACTCCAGTGGATGGGCATGAAGACCATTCCGGCCGGCAAATCGCCGCTGCTGCGCGCCCGCGCCAGCACACTGCCCCAGCGCGACACCACGCGCACCAGCCCACCCGGGGCGGCGCCGATGGCCGCGAGGTCCGCCGCGTGCACATCGATGAAGGGCTCAGGCTCATGCGCATTGAGCTGCGGCGCCCGCGCCGTGCGGGTCATGGTGTGCCACTGGTCGCGGATGCGGCCGGTGTTCAGCACCAGTGGATATTCGGCCGAGGGCGCATGGCGCGGTCCGCGCGCCGGCGTGGGCACGAAACGCGCGCGACCATCAGCGGTGGCGAAGCGACCGTCGGCGAAGGGCCTGGAAACGCGCGCTGGCGCCGGCCACTGCGTCACGGGCATGGCGTCATAGCCGTCGCGGCCGAGCCCGGCCAGGGCAGTGAGGTCGAGCATCCGGCCGAAGTGGCGCGAGAGGGCTGTCAGGCGCGCGAACTCGTCGAAGATGGCTTCCGGGCCCTCGTAGCCGAAGCCCCCTGCAAAGCCCATGCGCCGGGCCACCTGCGTGATGATCCACCAGTCGGGCCGGGCGCTGCCCGGCAGCGGCAGGAAGGCGCGCTGGCGCGACACATGCCGGTCCGAATTGGTGACGGTACCGTCCTTCTCTGCCCAGGCGGCGGCCGGCAGGCGGATGTGCGCGAACGGCAGCGTGTCATTGGAAGCCACGCAGTCGGACACGATCACCAGCGGGCAGCGCGCAAGCGCGCGACGGACGAGGTCGGCATCCGGCAGGCTCACCACGGGATTGGTAGCCATGATCCATACGGCCTTCACGCGTCCGGCATCGATGGCCTCGAACAGCTCCACCGCCTTCAGGCCCGGCCGGCCTGCGATGCGCGGCGAGCCCCAGAACGCCTGCACCGCCGCGCGATGCCCAGGGTGGGCCAGCGACAGGTGCGCGGCGAGCTGCGTGGCCAGCCCGCCCACCTCGCGCCCGCCCATGGCATTGGGCTGGCCGGTGATCGAGAACGGTCCCGTGCCCGGCTTGCCGATGCGGCCGGTGACCAGGTGGCAGTTGATGATGGCGTTGACCTTGTCGGTGCCCGCGGAGGACTGGTTCACGCCTTGCGAGAACAGGGTCACCACGCGTTGGTGCGCAGCGAACAGCAGGAAGAAGCGCTCCACCAGCGCCGCATCCAGCCCGCAGGCCTGCGCCGTGGCGGCGATGTCGCTG
>CAYVZE010000016.1:2689-4773 GCA_964455685.1 uncultured Steroidobacteraceae bacterium | reverse complement strand
CTCCACCAGCGCCGCATCCAGCCCGCAGGCCTGCGCCGTGGCGGCGATGTCGCTGCTGGCCGCGCGCGCGGCTTCCAGCGCCTGTTCCAGGCCGCTGGTGTGGCTGGCCACGAAGGGCGCATCCACATGGCCAGTCTCCGCCAACCAGGCCAGCAGGCCGTTGAACAGCATCACGTCGGTACCGCTGCGCAGCGGCAGGTGCAGGTCGGCATCCTCGCAGGTGGCGGTGCGACGCGGGTCGATCACCACCAGCCGGGTGCCGCGCCCGGCGCGGGCTGCCCGGATGCGCTGCATCAGCACCGGCTGGCGCCCCGCCAGGTTCGAGCCGGCCAGCACGACCAGGTCAGCCTGTTCCAGGTCGGTGTAATCCACCGGCACCACATCCTCGCCGAAGGCCCGCAAGTGCCCCGCCACGGACGAGGCCATGCACAGCCGCGAATTGGTGTCGATGTTGGCGGTGCCGATGAAGCCTTTGGCCAGCTTGTTGGCAACGTAGTAGTCCTCGGTCAGCAGCTGGCCGGAGACATACAGCGCCACCGAGTCCGGCCCGTGGCCGGCAATGCAGGCCGACAGGCGGGCGGCCACCTCGCCCAGGGCTTCGTCCCAGCCCGTGGTGGCCCCCTCAACTACGGGTTCGAGCAGCCTTCCCTCGAGCCCCAGCGTCGAGGCCAGCGCCGTGCCCTTGGAACACAGCCGGCCGCGGTTGGCGGGATGGTCCGGATCGCCGCGCACGCTGATGGAACCATCACTGGCGCGCTCCGCCAGCACGCCGCAACCCACGCCGCAGTAGGGACAGGTGGTGCGCGTGACGTAGGCACTCATGCCGGCTCACCCAGCAGCAGGGACTCGCGCAGTGCCGACACCTCGCGCTGCGTCTGGATCAGCTCGGCCAGCTGCGCGGCGCACACGCGCGCCTGTTCCCACAATGGCGCCACCAGGCCATAGGTGGTGCCGCGATGCTGCACGCACTCGCCCACGGCGTAGATCGAAGGGTCGTAGGTCTGCAGCGTGTCGTCGACCAGGATGCCCCGGTCGCATTTCAGGCCGCAGCTGCGGGCCAGCTCCGTGCGCGGCGTGATGCCTGCTGCCACCACCACCATGTCGGCGGCCAGCACGCGGCCGTCCTCCATGCGCAGCTGCTCCACTCGCCCCTTGCCCTCGAAGGCCGCCGTGCGCGCCGGCATGCAGAAGCGGATACCGCGCGCCTCCATCGCGTGCCTGAGCAGCCTCGCGGCTTCCTCGTCGAGCTGCTTGTCCATCACGCGGTCGCGGATATGCACCACGGTGACCGACAGGCCCTGCCTGGCCAGGCCGCTGGCGGCCTCCAGGCCCAACAGCCCCCCGCCCACCACCACCGCCCGCCGGGCGCTGGTCGCCTGGGCCAGCATGGCGTCCACGTCGTCGATGCTGCGGAAACTGAATACCCCCGGCAGGTCATGGCCGGTGACCTTCAGGCGCACAGGGTCGGATCCCGTGGCCAGCAGCAGCCGGTCGTAGCCGGCCACCACGCCCGACGCGGAGATCACGCGCCTGCTGCGCCGGTCGATGCTCACCACCGGGTCGCCGGCATGCAGGGCAATGCCCTTCTCGCGGTACCACTCCAGCGGATGCAGGGTGAGCGCCTCGCGCGCCGCCTCTCCGGCCAGCAGCGGCGAGAGCAGGATGCGGCTGTAATTGCCGCGCGGCTCGGCGCCGAAGACGGTGATCTGGTATTCGTCGCCGGCAAGCACGAGCAGTTCCTCCACGGTGCGCATGGCGGCCATGCCATTGCCCACCACCACCAGCCGCCTGCGGCCGCGCGCGGCGCCGGTCGCCGGGGCGCGTGACTCCACCCAGACGCGACCATCGAGCACGCCGCAGGGCCAGGTCCGCAGCGACACCGCCTCATCCTCCAGGCAGCGGCCCGTGCGCAGGTTGAAGTGCTGCTTGTACACCGGCGAGGCCACCACCAGCTGTCCGGCGAGGTCGCCGACCAGCCCGCGCGCCATCACGTTGGCACCGCTGAAGGGATCGCGGTTCTCCAGCGCGAACACCTCCTCGCCCACTCGCAGCAGCGCCACCTGCTCGCCGTCCACCAGTGCGCA
>CAYVZE010000016.1:0-2589 GCA_964455685.1 uncultured Steroidobacteraceae bacterium | reverse complement strand
AATGCCCAGGCTGTCGTCGATGACCACCGACTTCAGGTACTCGAGGCCGCCCTCCAGGTTCTCCAGCCACACCGAGGTCCGCTGCAGGCGGTCGGCGGTACGCACGTAGAACATCAGGAAGCGGTCCACGTAGCGCACCAGCGTGTCGCGATCCAGGTCCGCGGCCAGCAGCTGCGCATGCCGAGGCTTCATGCCGCCGTTGCCGCACACGTACAGGTTCCAGCCCTTCTCGGTGGCGATCACGCCCACGTCCTTGCCTTGCGCCTCGGCGCACTCACGGGTGCAGCCGGACACGGCGAACTTGAGCTTGTGCGGCGAGCGCAGGCCCTTGTAGCGGTTCTCCAGCTCGATGGCGAAGCCCACCGAGTCCTGCACGCCGTAACGGCACCAGGTGGAACCCACGCAGCTCTTCACCGTGCGCAGCGCCTTGCCATAGGCGTGGCCCGACTCGAACCCGGCGGCGATCAGCTCCTCCCAGATCTGCGGCAGCTGGTTGACCTGCGCGCCGAACAGGTCGATGCGCTGTCCTCCGGTGATCTTGGTATACAGGCCGTACTTCTTCGCCACCTGCGCGATGACCAGCAGCTTGTCCGGCGTGATTTCCCCGCCCGGGATGCGCGGCACCACCGAATAGCTGCCATCCTTCTGCATGTTGGCGAGGTAGTAGTCGTTGGTGTCCTGCAGCACCGCCTGATCGGGCTTGAGCACGAACTCGTTGTACTGCGAGGCCAGGATCGAGGCCACGGCCGGCTTGCAGATGTCGCAGCCCAGCCCCTTGCCATGCCGGTGGAGCAGTTCCGCGAACGAGGTGATGCGCCCCGCCTTCACCAGGTGGAACAGCTCCTGCCGCGAGTACGGGAAGTGCTCGCAGATGTGGTTGTTCACCGCCACGCCGCGGGCCGCCAGCTCGGCCTTGATGACCTGGGTGACCAGCGGCGCGCAGCCGCCGCAGGTGCTGGCGGCGCGCGTGGCCTTCTTGATGCCGCCCAGCGTGGTGACGCCTTCCGCCACCGCGGCGCAGATGGCGCCCTTGCTGACATTGTTGCAGGAGCAGATCTGCGCACCGGCCGGCAGCGCCGCCACGCCCGTTCCAGTGCCGGCGCCACTTTCTTCACCCGCAGGCACCAGCATGGATTCCGGCCGCGACGGCAGCGGCAGGGCATTGAGCATCAGCTGCAGCCACGTGCCGTAGTCACCGGCGTCACCGACCAGGATGCCGCCCAGCAGCCGCTTGCCATCCGCGCTGAGGACCATCTTCTTGTACACGCCGGCGCGCTCATCCACCAGCGTGCAGCAGCGGGCCTCCGGCGTGGAGGCGTGCGCGTCGCCGAGCGAGGCCACGTCCACGCCCATCAGCTTCAGCTTGGTGCTCATGTCGGCGCCCGCGAAGCGCGGGCCGTCGCGCCCCAACAGTGCATTGGCGGCCACCTCCGCCATCTGGTAGCCGGGCGCCACCAGGCCGAACAGCCTGCCCTGCCACAGCGCGCATTCGCCGATGGCGAAGATGTTCTCGTCACTGGTGCGGCAGGCATCGTCGATCACGATGCCCCCGCGAGGCCCGACCTCCAGCCCGCACCCCCGCGCCAGCGCATCCTGCGGGCGGATGCCGGCCGAGAAGACCACCAGGTCTGCCTCCACCGATTCGCCGTCGGCGAAGCGCAGCACATGCTGCCGCCGCGTACCCGCATCGATGGCAGTGGTGGACTTGCCGGTGTGCACGCGCACGCCCAGCGCCTCGATGTGGCGGCGAAGCACGCGCCCCCCGCCCTCGTCCACCTGCACCGCCATCAGCCGCGGCGCGAACTCCACCACATGCGTCTCCAGGCCAAGGTCGAGCAGCGCCTTGGCCGCTTCCAGTCCCAGCAGGCCGCCGCCGATCACCGCACCGCTTCTGGCGTGGCGTGCCGCTTCGCGAATGGCCAGCAGGTCCTCGATGGTGCGGTAAACGAAGCACTGCGGCCGCTCGCGCCCCGGGATGGGCGGGACGAGGGGAATGGATCCGGTGGCCAGCACCAGCCGGTCGTATCCGATCACCCGGCCGGTACTGCTCATCACCGTACGCGCTTCCCGGTCGATGGACACGGCGCGCTCGGAGAGATGCAGCGTGATGCCATTGGCCTCGAAGAAGCCCTCCGGCACCAGCGAAAGGTCCCCGGGACTCCTGGCGCTGAAGAAGCTGGTGAGGCCCACGCGGTCATAGGCCGGCCGGGGTTCCTCGGCGAGCACCGTGATCGAGAACCCGTGATGTCCTGCGGCGAGCCTCTCCAGCAGCCGCTGGCCCACCATGCCATTGCCGATCACCACCAGCCTCATTGCATTCATCGCGACTTCCTTGAGATGTGGGCATGGATCACCCGGCGCCCGCCGGTGCGCCGGCAGGGTCCGCCCCCTGCCCGTTCCCGGTCAGCCCCGGCCTGCATGCACATCGTTGGCTCCACCCCGGGCGACAGCGTCCTGGACGTCCGTGCAGTAACTGGCCAGCGCATCCACGATGGCGTTTGCGGACACCTGGCCACAGCGCTGCATGCGCTCGAACAACATGGCGGCATCCTCGGCGCGCAGTCGCACGGCCTCGCGATCCAGGAGCAG
>CAYVZE010000015.1:0-42026 GCA_964455685.1 uncultured Steroidobacteraceae bacterium | reverse complement strand
TACATGAAGAAGGTGCACACGCTGGTGCGCTACCTGGGCATCTGCGACGGCAACATGCAGGAAGGTTCCTTCCGCTGTGACGCCAACGTGTCGGTGCGCCGCAAGGGCGAAACGAAGTTCGGCACGCGGGCGGAGCTGAAGAACCTCAACTCGTTCCGCTTCATCGAGAAGGCCATCAATTACGAGGTGCAGCGGCAGATCGACCTGATCGAGTCCGGCGGCAAGGTGGTGCAGGAAACCCGCCTGTACGACGCCGACAAGGACGAGACGCGCTCGATGCGCACCAAGGAAGAGGCCAACGACTACCGCTACTTCCCGGACCCGGACCTGCTGCCGCTGGTGCTGGACGAGGCGTACATCGAGGGCGAGCGTGCCCGACTGCCCGAGCTGCCGGACCAGAAGGCCCGCCGCTTCCAGGAGCAGTACGGCCTGCCGGCCTACGACGCGCAGGTGCTCACCGCCAGCCGCGAGATGGCCGACTTCTACGAGGCCGTGGCGAAGGCCGTGCCGTCGGACCCGAAGCTGGCCGCCAACTGGGTGATGGGCGACTTCTCCGCCGCCTTGAACAAGGATGGCCTGGATGTCACCGCAAGCCGCCTGACCGCGGCGCAGCTGGGCGGCCTGCTGGCGCGCATCGGCGACGAGACCATCTCCGGCAAGCTCGCCAAGGAGGTGTTCGAGGTGATGTGGGCCGACCGCAGCGATGCCGACACCGTCATCGAGGCGCGCGGCCTGAAGCAGATCACCGACCCGGCCGCGATCGGCAAGGTCATCGACGAGATCATGGCGGCGAATCCCAAGCAGCTCGCCGACTACCGCTCCGGCAAGGACAAGCTGTTCGGCTTCTTCGTCGGCCAGGCCATGAAGGCCACCGGCGGCAAGGCCAACCCGGCGCTGCTCAACGAGCTGCTGAAGAAGAAGCTGGCGCCGTGAGCGGGAGCGATCGCCTGCGGCGCTTCCTGTTCGAGGACGCGCCCGTGCGCGGTCACTGGGTGCACCTCTCGCGCGCCTGGATCGAGGCGCGCGAGCACCAGGTGCTGCCGGCCGAGGCCCGCAACCTGCTGGGAGAAGCGCTGGCGGCCACCACGCTGCTGTCCGCCTCGCTGAAGTTCACCGGCACGATGACCCTGCAGCTCGGCGGCAGCACCGGCCCGGTTTCCATGCTGGTGGCGCAGGCCACCGACAACCGCACCATGCGTGGCGTGGCGCATGTGGTCGAAGGTGCGGACACGGCCGGCCTGCCGTTCCCCGAGCTCGTCAAGGGCGGGCGGCTGGTGGTCAGCGTGGAGCAGGGCGAGCGCTCGCCCGCCTGGCAGGGCGTGGTGCCCTTGTCCGGCGCAAGCCTCGGCCGGTGCCTGGAGGACTACTTCGCTGCCTCCGAGCAGCTGCCCACGGCCATCATGCTGGCGGCCAACGAGTACAGCGCCGCCGGCCTGCTGCTGCAGAAGCTGCCCGGCCACGAGGGCGAGGGCGGCGCCGTGGACACGCAGGAGCTGTGGGAAGAGGTGGCGGCGATGATGGCCACGCTCACCGCCGGCGAACTGCTGGAGCTGCCGCCGGAGAAGCTGCTGGGCAACCTGTTCGGCATGCGCGACATCCGCCTGTTCGACGCCGAGCCGGTGAGTTTTGCCTGCCGCTGCGATCGCGAGCGCGTGGCGGCGATGCTGCGCGGCCTGGGCCGCGACGAAGTGGAGTCCATCGTGGCCGAGCTGGGCGAGGTGGTGGTGACCTGCGAGTTCTGCCGCAAGCCCTATCGCTTCGATGCCGTGGATGCGGCGGAACTGTTCCTGCCTGTCTCGCCGGGCAATTCCAGCGTCAACTGATCCTCGCGGCGCGCCTCAGCGCGCCAGCGCGCGCTCCAGCCAGGCCGTACCGCCCAGCGCGGCCATCTGCCTTTCGATTTCGCCCTGCCGGCGCAGCACGTACGGACCGGGATTGCCGGCCGACAGCCGCTTCGGGTTCGGCAGCACGGCCGCCAGTCGCGCCGCCTCGCTGCGCGTGAGCCTTCCGGCCGGCTTGCGGAAGAAGGCCTGTGCGGCGGCCTCGGCGCCGTAGATGCCCGGACCGAACTCGGCGATGTTCAGGTACACCTCGAGGATGCGCTGCTTGGGCCAGAACAGCTCGACCAGCACGGTGAACCAGGCCTCCAGTCCCTTCCTCAACCAGCTGCGGCCGTTCCACAGGAACAGGTTCTTCGCCACCTGCTGGGTGATGGTGCTGGCGCCACGCATGCGCCCGCCGGCTTCCGCCTCGCGCAGGGCGTTCTGGATCTCGCGGAAGTCGAAGCCGTGGTGGGTGGTGAAACGCTGGTCCTCGGAAGCCACCACGGCCAGCGCAAGTTCGGGAGAAATCCTGTCGAAGTCGCGCCACTGGCGGCGGATCGTGAGCGTGCCCGGCCTGTCATCGAACCAGGACTGGATCCGGGCCTGCAGCATGAAGCCGCTGGTGACCGGGTTGATGAAGCGCAGCGAGGCCACCATCAGCACCGACAGCAGCACCAGTGCGCCGGCCGCCAGCACCAGCCGGCGCAGCAGACGCCGCCAGAAGCCACGCCTGCCGCGCATGGGAGAAGGTCTTCCCGGAAAGGATCAGGCCGCCGGGTCGACGCGGCGGGCGGAAGTGATGACCACGTCGGTCACCGGCACGTCGTCATGGCCCTTGCGGCGACCGGTGCGCTCCCTGGCGATGCGGTCGATGGTGTCCATGCCTTCCACCACGCGGCCGAACACGGCATAACCGTAGTTGTGCGGGCCCTGGTAGTCGAGGAAGTCGTTGTCCACCAGGTTGATGAAGAACTGCGAGGTGGCCGAGTCGACCACGTTGGTGCGGGCCATCGCGATGGTGCCGCGCTTGTTCTTCAGGCCGTTGGCGGCCTCGTTCTTGATCGGCGCCTTGTTCGGGCGCTGTGCCATGTCTGGCGTCAGGCCGCCACCCTGCACCATGAATCCGGGGATGACGCGGTGGAAGATCAGGCCGTCGTAGAAGCCCTCGTCCACGTAGGAGAGGAAGTTCGCGACGGTGAGGGGTGCCTTCTCGGCGTCGAGTTCGACGGTGAATCCACCGACGGAGGTTTCGAAGCGGACCATGGGGAATCCTGCGGTTGCTGGAACGAGGGGCGCAACACTACCGCCTGCCGCGCCTCACGGCCAGACGGCCAGCACCACGCGGTCGTGACCGGCGAGGTCGCGGTGGCTGGCGATGTCGCGGTAGCCCAGCGCGGCGAGGTGTTCCACCAGGCGAGCGGACTGGCCCGCGCCGTGCTCGAGGAGCAGCAGCCCTCCCGGCAGCAGGTGCCCGCGCGCGCATGCGGCAATGGCGAACAGCGCGGCGTATCCCTCGTCCTCCGCCACCAGCGCCTGCACGGGCTCGTGCCGCAATGCCGGCAGCGCGGGATCGCCGGGTGCGATGTAGGGCGGATTGCTGACGATGGCATCGAAGCGCTCGCCGGCCAGCGGCTCGCACCAGCTCCCCTGGCGCAGTTCCACGTTGCCGGCATCCAGGCGCCGGCGGTTGGCGCGCGCCACGTCGAGGGCATCACTGGAAAGGTCGGTGGCCACGATGCGCCATTCGGGGCGCTCGCGCGCCAGGGCCAGCGCGATCGCGCCGCTGCCGGTGCCGAGGTCGGCGACGCGGCGTGGCCTGTCACCGAGGCGGGCCAGGCACAGTTCCACCAGCAGCTCGGTTTCCGGCCGCGGCACCAGCACGCCGGGAGCAACCGTCACCGGCAGCGACCAGAACTCCTTCACGCCGGTGACATAGGCCAGCGGCTCGCCGTCGGCCAGCCGTTCCAGGCCAGCCTGGAAGAGCGCCAGGGTGAGCATGTCCACGGGGCGCTCCTCGAAGGCGATGAGCTGCGCACGCGGCAGCCGGAGCAGGGCCGCCAGCAGCAGCTCGGCGTCCGTCCGGTCCACCGGCAGGGCGGTTGCCGCCGCCAGCAACGCGCCCACGCTGGCCGGCTCTGCTACATTGCCGCCGCCTTTCGCATTCATCGGGTCACCTGCTTGTCCATTGATTCCTCTCCTGCGCGCATGCCTGCGCCCCTGCCGCTGCCTGCCAGCCTCGCGCCGCGCGACATCCTCGGCGCGGCGTGGCCGCTGTTCAAGGCCTGCTTGCCCGTCTGCCTGCCTTTGGCCATCGTCGGCGTGGCGGCCGGCGCGACGCCGGGTTCCGAGGCGGCGCTGAGCGGCGCGCGAACCATGGCCTACACCCGCGAATGGTGGGGCCTGACCCTGGCCAGCATCGTGCTGACGCTGGTGTGCTACGGCGCGGTGCTGCGCTGGCAGCTGGCGCTGGCCCGGGGCGGGCAGCGTCCTGCGCTGATGCACTGCATCCGCCAGGCAGCCGTGGACGTGCCCTTCGTGCTGCCGCTGCTGCTGCTGCTCACCTTGCCTTTCGTGCCGGCCATGCTGGTCACCGCGTGGCAGGGATTCAACCTCCTCGCCGCCTTGCTGACGCTGGCAGCGGCGCTGCTGCTGGTCAACGCATGGTTCGCCTGGCCGGAGCTGGTGGCTGCCGACATCGAGGCGGAGATTGCTGCCGGCGGCGAGGCCTCGACCAGGCTGCGCCCGCGCTCGCCGCTGGCGGCATTGGCCGGCAGTGCGCGCATGGTGCGCGGCCGGTGGATGGCCCTGCTGCAGGTGGCTGGCACGCTGCTCGCCGCAGTGCTGGTGTTCGTGCTGCTCACCGGCATCTTCATGGGGGTGGTGATGGGGCTGGCAGGCCAGTCCACTCCCACCGCCGGCGGGCTGGCGCTGTCGCGCTGGCTGATGGCGCTGGTGCTGGCCGTGCCCGTGGTCTACGGCGGCGCGGTCACCGTCACCGCCTGGCGTGCGCTCAACGCGCGAGCCTAGAACGCGCTCTTCACCACGCCGCCATCCACGCGCAGCGCCGCGCCGGTGGTGGCCGAAGCCAGCGGGCTGGCGGTGTAGACGATCAGCGCCGCCACCTCATCGGGCGAGGCGAAGCGCTGGATCACCGAGGTGGGGCGCCGCTGCTGGATGAAGCTGCGCTCGAACGCCTCGAAGCTGGCCGCGCCGGAGCGCTGCAGCGCGTCCTGCGCCCGCTGCCCCTCGCGGTCCCAGGTGGGGCCGGGCAGGATGCTGTTCACCGTGATGCCGGTGCCGGCATTGATCTCCGCCAGGCCGCGCGCGGTGGCGATCACCGCGGCCTTCACCGCGCCGTAGGCGATGCTCTCGGTCGGGATCTGCAGTGCGCTCTCGCTGGAGATGAAGATGATGCGGCCCCAGTTGCGCTCGCGCATGCCCGGCAGGTAGTGGCGCGAGAGCCGCACGCCGGACATCACGTTGAGCTGCCAGCTGTCGTCCCACTGCTTGTCGGTGGAAGCGAGGAAGTCGGAGGGGATCATGCCGCCGACATTGTTGACCAGGATGTCCACGCGCGGATGGGCGGCTACCAGCCTCGCCACGTCCTCGGGGTTGGTGACGTCGGCGCGGAAGGCCAGCGGCCGGCGGCCGGTTTCCTGCTCCAGCCTCGGCAGCGCGGCGTCGATCTGCGCCTGCTGGTGGCTGTTGATGATCACCGTGGCGCCTTCCTTCAGGAACAGCTTCGCGGTGGCGTAGCCGATGTTCGAGGTGCTGCCGGTGACCAGCACGACCTTGTCCTTGAGCCCAAGGTCGAGCGCGGCGGCCGCAGGGCAGAGGGCCAGCGCGGCAAGCGCGGCCGGCAGCAGGCGAACCAGGTGCTTCATGGCGGATCCCCCGTGGAGATGGCAGCTTCCCTGCCGCGGACCCGGGGGCGCCCGGCGTTATTCGCCGACCTGCGCCGCCAGCTCCTCGGCCTGGAATTCAGTCTGCAACGCCGAGAGCATTTCGTCGAGGTCCCCGTTCATCACCTCGGCCAGCTTGTACAGCGTCAGGTTGATGCGGTGGTCGGTGACCCGGCCCTGCGGGAAATTGTAGGTGCGGATGCGCTCGGAGCGGTCGCCGCTGCCCACCTGCAGCTTGCGCGAGCGGGCCTGCTCGCTGGCCTGCTTTTCCTGCTCGGCCGCCAGCAGGCGCGCCTTCAGCAGCGCCAGCGCGCGGGCGCGGTTCTTGTGCTGCGAGCGCTCGTCCTGGCACTCCACCACCAGCCCGGTGGGCAGGTGGGTGATGCGGATGGCCGAGTCGGTCTTGTTGACGTGCTGGCCGCCGGCGCCGGAGGCGCGGAAGGTGTCGATGCGCAGGTCGGCCGGGTTGATCTGGATGTCCTCGATCTCGTCCAGCTCGGGCAGCACCGCCACCGTGCAGGCCGAGGTGTGGATGCGGCCCTGCGCCTCGGTCTCGGGCACGCGCTGCACGCGGTGCGTGCCGGACTCGAACTTGAAGGCCGAGAACGCGCCGCGGCCCACTATGCGGCTGATCACTTCCTTGTAGCCGCCGTGCTCGCCGGGGCTCTCGGAGAGGATCTCCACCTGCCAGCCGCGCGACTCGGCATAGCGGGTGTACATGCGGTGCAGGTCGCCGGCGAACAGGGCGGCTTCGTCGCCACCGGTGCCGGCGCGGATCTCCAGGTAGATGTTGCGCTCGTCCCGCGGGTCCTTCGGCAGCAGCATCAGCGACAGCTCGTGCTCGTGCCGGGCGAGGATGTCGGTCAGCCGGCGGACTTCCTCCTCGCCCATCTGCCGCATCTCCGGGTCGGCGTCCTCGGAGAGTTCGCGCGCCGAAGCCAGTTGCGCCTCCAGCGCCTGGTGCTCGCGGAAACCGGCCGCAACCGGCTCCAGCCGCGCGTATTCCATGGAGAGTTCGCGGAACGTATCGGAACCTCCGGCTATCGCCGGGTCGGCCAGCAGGTGGCCCACTTCCTCGAATCGCTCGGCGGTTTTCTCAAGTTTCTGTCGGATCGAGGCTTTCATGGGCGAACACGATATAGTGGCGAAATGATGCCTGAAGCCACCCCGTTCGCGGCAGCCTTGCGTGGCGGCCTGCTGGTCGTTCTCGCTTTCGCGGCTGCCTGTTCCACCACCCGCACCGGGACGCAGGAGGCGCCGGCGGCGGTTGCGCCGCGGGGCGAGTCCGAGGCGCTGCTGGCGGCGCAGACGGCGCTGCGTGATGGCGACTGCCGGACCGCCGCCGAGAACTACCTGGCGGCGGCGCGCTTCTCCTCCGAGGTCGAGGTCGCCCGGCGCGCCTCGCAGCTGGCGCTGGGCTGCAAGCACCTGACCGCGGCGCGCGACGCCACCGCCCGCTGGCGCGAACTGGATCCCTATTCGGGCGATGCCGCCCTGGCCGCCGCCATCGTGGCGATGAAGCGCTACGACATGGACGCGGCCCGCGAGGCGCTGTCGGCCTGGAATGATTCCGGCGAGGCCGGCACGCAGGATCCGCTCAACTTCGCCCAGGCGCTGCAGGAAGAGGCCGATCCGACGCTGCTGTACCGCCTCTTCAAGGAAGTGCTGCTCGGTGAGGACCCGGCCCCCGAGGTGCTGCTGGCGCAGGCGCGCCTGGCGATGGCCGCCTACAACATGCAGGAGGCCTTCGATGCGGCCGGGCGTGCGCTGGAGCTGGAGCGCGGCATGCTGGAGGCGCGCATCATCCAGCTGCGCGCCCTGTCGGTGATGGGCCGCCACGACGAGGCCATCGCCGGCGCGCGCGAGCTGCCGCTGGATGAGCTGGCGGGCGACGATGCCTTCCTGCTGGCCGACCTGCTGATCGGCGCCGGCCGGAGCAGCGATGCCGAGGACGAACTCAACCGGCTGGCGGCGGATCCCGCCACGGCGGTGGGCGCGCAGCGCCGGCTGATCACCGAGTCGCTGCGCTACGGCCGCCTCGAGGATGCCGAGCAGCGCCTGCAGGAGCTGCTTGGCGACCGCAACAACACCGCGCTGGCGATCTACTACTTCGCGCAGCTGGCCGAGCGGCGCGGCGAGACCGACCGCGCCATCCAGAGCTACCGCCTCCTGGCCGACAGCGTGATGGGCCTGACGGCGCGCAGTTCCGCGGCGCGGCTGCTGGTGAAGGAGGGCGCCACCGCCGAGGCGCTGCAGCTGCTCGACGAGCATGCCGAGCAGAACTTCGATGAGGCACTGGAAACCGGCCTGGCCCGCGCGCATGTGCTGGTGGATGCCGGCGACCTCAAGGGCGCGCTGGCCAGCCTCGATGAGCTGGCGAAGCGCTTCCCCGACCATCCGGACATCGACTACACGCGTGCCACCGTGCTCGAGAGCGGTGGCCGCACGCGCCAGGCCGTGGCCGAACTCGAACGCGCGCTGAAGCTGCGTCCCGAGGATCCGCAGTTGCTCAACGCGCTGGGCTACACGCTGGCCGACCACAAGATGCGCCTGCGCGAGGCCGAGGAGCTGGTGCGCAGGGCGCTGGCCGTCTCGCCCGACAACCCGGCCATCCAGGACAGCCTGGGATGGGTGCTGTACCGCCGTGGCCGCATGGAGCCGGCCATCCCGTACCTGGAGCGTGCCTGGCTGAACAGCCATGATGCCGAGATCGGCGCGCACTTCGGCGAGGTGCTGTGGGTCGCGGGCGAGGAGAGCCAGGCGCGCTATGTGTGGCAACAGGCGCTGACGGCTTCGCCCGGCCACCAGGGGCTGCTGTCCACCATCCGCCGGCTCACGGGCGAGGATGTGGAAGGCGGCTGAAACTGGCCAGCCGCGCCGGCGCGGCGCTGCGCTGGCTGCGCTGCTGGTGCCGTTGCTGCTGTCCGCCTGCGCCGGCATGCGCGCGCCGGGTCCCCTGCTGCCGGTCGAGGCGCAGGAAGCCCTCTTGCGCTCGCTCGATGACTTCTCGCTGAAGGGCCGCGCCCTGGTGCAGCAGGAGATCGCCTCGCTGGACTGGCAGCAGCGGCGGGATGCCGCGCGCGTCCGTCTCGCCGGTCCCTTCGGTGCCGGCGCCATCACCGTGGAATTCTCGCCCGGCGGCCTGTCGATCCAGGCGCGCGGCGAGACGGTGCAGGATGCGCAGGCCGAGGCCGTGCTGCTGCAGGAACTGGGCTTCGTGCCGCCCTTCGATGCGCTGCGCTACTGGGTGCTGGGCCTGCCGGCCCCGGGCGAGCCGCCGGTCTCGCAGGCGTCCTCGGGGGAGGGCAGGCTGGATTCGCTGGAGCAGCGGGGCTGGAGCATCCGCTATGACCAGTGGCAGGCGGTGGCCGCGCGCGGCGGCGGCGTGCAGCTGCCGCGCCGCGTGACCATCACGCGCGAGGACCTGCGCCTGCGCGTGGTGGTGGATCGCTGGACCCTGTAATCCTGCAGCGTTGCCCATGCGCTATCCCGCGCCCGCCAAGCTGAACCTGTTCCTGCACGTCACCGGCCGGCGTGCCGACGGCTTCCATGACCTCGAGACCGTGTTCCAGCTCGTCGACCTGTGCGATGAAGTGGAGGTGCGCACGCGCGATGACGGCGCCATCGTGCGCGATCCGGCGCCCGAGGACCCGGTGCTGGCCGCGCTCGCCGACGAGGAGGACCTGACCGTGCGCGCCGCGCGCCTGCTGCAGCAGGCCGCCGGCGTGCGCAAGGGCGCCTCCATCCATGTGACCAAGCGCATTCCCTCCGGCGGCGGACTGGGCGGCGGCAGCTCGGATGCGGCCACGGTGCTGCGCGCGCTGAACGAGCAGTGGGGGCTGGGCTGGTCGCACCAGCGCCTGGCGGAACTGGGGCTGGCGCTGGGCTCGGATGTGCCGGTGTTCGTGCACGGGCGCAGTGCCTTCGCCAGCGGCCGCGGCGAGCGGCTGACCCCGGTCGAACTGCCGCCGCGCTGGTTCCTCATCGTGCATCCGGACGTGTCGGTGTCGACGCGCGAGCTGTTCGCCGACCCGCTCTTGACCCGCGACACGCCGCCGCTCACCATCCGCGCCCTGCCGGCCGACGGCGGCCGCAACGACTTCGAACCGGTGGTGCGCAGGCGCTACCCCGAGGTGGCCGCGGCGCTGGACATGCTTGCCCCCTGGGGGGCTCGATTGACGGGTACCGGCGCGTGTGTGTTTACTGCCTTCGACGGGCGCGCCGAGGCAGAAGACGTGGCGCGCACGCTACCGGCACGATGGCAGGCCTTCGTGGTGCGGGGCCTGCAGCAGACACATTGGGGTGTCGCCAAGCGGTAAGGCAGCGGGTTTTGATCCCGCCATTCGGAGGTTCGAATCCTTCCACCCCAACCATCTCCCGGTCCCCGGGAATTTCCCGCCCCTGCAACAGGTTAGGGCGCCCAACCATCCCACCGGGCTGAGCACTTTTCCCGCTGTCCCCCGTCACGTTTTCCGCCTTCGGGGGGTTGTTGATGGGGCAACCATTCTGGGATACTCCCACTGATAACCGATAACGTAACCAAACGATTATCAGGTTGTTGCGTTCGCGAAACGAAACGTTTCTTTTCAGTTAGGGGGACCACTTAAGTGTCGAAGTTTGTAACTGGCGCGCCGCTGGTGCGCGCGTCGGTGGCGGCTGTCCTTGGCAGTGCCACCGTGTTCGGGCTGTCCACGCCTGTCCTGGCGCAGGACGCCGCGGACGAGATGGTGGAGCTGGAAGAGGTGCAGGTCACCGGCAGCCGCATCCAGGTGCCGGGCAACTACACCGCCAACAACCCGGTGACCACGGTGACCGGCGAGGACCTGCGCCGCCTTGGCATGGTGAACGTGGCTGACGCCATCACGCAGCTGGTTCCCCAGAACATCTCCCAGTACCAGCCCGGCATGTCCGGCAACCTGCTGGGCATGCAGAGCTCGTTCTTCATCGGCCAGACCATCGCCAACCTGCGCGGCCTGGACCCGACCTTCGGCTCGCGCACGCTGACCATGATCGACGGCCGCCGCGTGGTCTCGACCTCGAACCAGGCCGACGTGGTCGACCTGAACATCGTGCCGTCGAACCTGCTGCAGAAGATGGACGTGGTGACCGGGGGTGCCTCGGCTGCCTACGGCTCCGGCGCCATGGCCGGCGTGGTCAACCTGGTGCTGAACAACCGCCTGCAGGGCGTGAACCTCGACATGGACTACGGCGTGCATGAGGCCGGCGACGGCGGCAACAAGCACATCGCGCTGTCCGGCGGCACCTCGCTGTTCAACGGCCGCGGCCACATCCTGGCCGGCGCCGAGTGGCAGGAATCCAATGCCATCACCGACTGCGCCGGCGCCCGCAAGTGGTGCGCCGAGTCGCGCGGCCTGCTGGCCAACTCCAGCAACACCTTCCTTGCCCCGGGCCAGGCGTTCACGCCGCTGCCGGGCTACGAGGGCATGCCGGCGCGCTTCGCGGTGACCAACCTGCGCTACAGCCAGTTCACCCCGAACGGCGCCATCATCTCGCAGAACGTCAACAACACCACCGGCTGGCGCTTCAATGATGCCGGCACCGGCATCGAGGAGTACGAGTTCGGCTTCCGCGGCGGCGCGGCCCCCGGTACTTCCGTGGTGGGCGGCGACGGCCCGCCGGCCACCTTCGGCACCACCATGTCGCCGGCCAGCGAGCGCAAGACCGCGTTCACTCACTTCGAGTTCGACTTCAGCGACCGCCTGACCGGCTATGCCGAGGCCAGCTACGCCCTCACCGAGGGCGTGAACCGCCAGTACCCGACGCAGATGAACGCCTGCGTGCGCTTCGACCAGGCGGGCGTCCCGGCCACCACGGTGGCGGCGCGTCCGGGCACCTACTACCCGGCCGGCACGCCGGTGCCGTTCTTCGGCGATCCGTTCTTCACCACCGCCGGCTTCAACTGGTGGGAGCACATCCCTGCCGGCGGCACGCTGGACACCACGACCTGGACCTACACCTTCCCGGTCGACTTCACCAGCAACATCCCGGAGATCAACACCCCGGCGGTCAACCCGTCGCTGGGCCCCGGCGGTGAGGTGGGCGGCAACTCCTACGCCTACCTGAAGGACCTGAGCCCCGAGGCGATCGCGGCGCTGATGGCGGCCGCCACCACGCGCAACCCCAGTGCCACCGCTCCCGGCAACGCGCCGGCCGCGGGCAATGGCGCCGCCACGCTGCTGTACGGCCAGAACCCCTGCGCCGGCCACGCCGGCATCTACAAGGTCTGGAACCCGCAGATCCAGCAGCGCACCGAGCAGGAGAGCGAGACCATGCGCGGCGTGCTCGGCCTGAAGGGCCGCCTGGGCGGCGACTGGCGCTGGGACGCGTACTACCAGTACGGCCGCACCGACAGCAAGTCGCGCCAGTACAACGCGATGACCAACTTCCGCTACACCTTCGCGCTGGACGCCGTCATCGACGACCGCCCGGACTCGCCCACCTTCGGGCAGCCGGTGTGCCGCGTCACGCGTGATGGCGCCCCGACCACGGACGCGAACGGCGAGCCGCTGTCGGATCCGGCCGCGATGGCCGCACTGGCCGCGGGCTGCCAGCCGCTGAACGTGTTCGGCAATGGCACGGCCTCGCCCGAGGCGCTGGCCTATGCGTTCCGCACGCTGGGTTCCACCGGCGAGAACCAGCTGCACGTGGTGTCGGCCAACGCGTCCGGCACGCTGTGGCAGGGCTGGGCCGGTCCGCTGACCGCCGCGGTGGGCGTGGAGTACCGCAAGGACAAGGTGGACAACCAGGGCTCTGACGGCAACGCCTACGAGCGCGCCGACTTCCCGTTCCCGTGGGCGGATGCCTTCGGCGGCACCACCGAGGTCACCGAGGAGTACCTGGAGCTGAACCTGCCGCTGGTCAGCGGCGTGGAAGGCCTGAACCTCTGGTCGATCAACGGCGCCGTGCGCCACGCCCGCTACAAGAACAAGGGCGGTGCGGGCACCACCGGTGCTTCTGCCACGCAGAAGATCACCAACTGGAAGTTCTCCACCATGTTCGAGCCGTTCGACTGGGCCCGCGTGCGCCTGACGCGTTCGCGCGACCTGCGTGCGGCCGGTTACCGCGAGCTGTTCTACAACCAGCGCGGCACGCCGGACTCGACCACGGCCACGAACTACTGGCGCCAGTACAACCCGACCTCGACGGCGGACCGCACCGACCTGGTGACCACCAACACGATCGGCAACCCGGCCATCTCGCCGGAGACCAGCGACACGCTGACCATCGGTTTCGTGCTGTCACCGGGCGGCTGGGCGCAGGGCATGCGCATGTCGGTGGACTACTACGACATCAAGGTGAAGGACGGCCTGTCGCAGACCTTCAGCTCGCCCATCCAGGCGTGCTGGGCGGCCAGCGGCAACAGCGATCCGATCTTCGAGGACCATGACAATGATCCCTCGACGCCGGACATCATGATCGACCCGGGCGTGAACGGCCTGTTCGACCCCGACAACGAGTTCTGCCAGCGGATCCACTTCGGTGACCCGGTGCCCGAGCTCGTCGGCACGCCGTTCGAGCGCTACAGCAACATCGTCTCGTACGACAACTCGTTCGAGAACGGCGAGCCGTTCCGCACCCGCGGCCTGGACCTGTCGTGGGACTACATGTTCCCGCTGAACCTGGTCTCCGACCGCCTGCCGGGCGCCCTGTCGCTGACCATCCGCGCCAACCGCGCGCTGGAAGCCTCGGGCCTGCTGTCGGCCGGCCTGGCCTCCTCGCTGGGCATCGATCGCGTGCCGGTGGACTTCGTCGGCCAGCTGGGCTCGGGCCTGGGCTGGGTGCCGGGCATCCAGCCGACGCCGAAGTGGTCGGGCAACATCATCACCACGTACCTGTACGGTCCGATGGCGGTGTCGCTGTCCGCGCGCTACGTCGGCGGCGCCAAGATCGACAAGGTGTTCTACAGCGACAGCGAAGGCGAGCCGTACTACAAGGACGCCAACGGTCGCTACGTGTGGGGCTCCATCGACGACAACAGCGTGCCGGCGTACCTGAACTTCGCGCTGAACGGGTCGTATGACCTGCCCGTGCAGGGCACGCGCCAGTTCCAGGTGTTCGCCTCGGTGAACAACCTGTTCGACAAGGATCCGCCGTACGCCGGTGGTTACCTGTCGGGCGCCAGCCCGCAGTTCCACGACATCTACGGCCGCAGCTACCGCATGGGTGTGCGCGTCCGGTTCTGATGGCTGGAAACTGACCTGATGGTCGAAGGCCCGGGTGGCGCGAGCCGCCCGGGCCTTTCTTCATTGCGGAGCCTGCCGGGCAGGGAGCGCCCGCGGCCGGCCGTCATTCGATGCCGAGCTTCTTGATGCGGTAGCGCAGCGCGCGGAATGTCACGCCCAGCAGCCTGGCCGCGGCGGTCTTGTTGTAACGGGTCTGTTCCAGCGCGCGCATGATGGCCTCGCGCTCCATGCCCTCGAGGTGGTCCTCGAGCGGTGCCTGGGGCAGGGCAGGGGGCGGCTGCGGCGATGCGGGCGCCTGGGCCAAAGGAGGCGGCGTTGCCGCGCCGGGGGATTCCGTGCGCGGCACGGTGCGCAGGCGGATGTCCTCGGGGCGGATCGTGCCGTCCAGCGACAGTGTCAGGGCGCGCTCCAGCACGTTCTCCAGCTCGCGCACATTGCCGGGGAAGCCGTAGCCCTCGAGCAGTGCCAGCGCCTCGGGCGTGATCTCCACGCTGTCGTTGCCGGAGCGCCGCGCCAGGCGGGCGAGGATGTGCTTCACCAGCACCGGGATGTCGCCGGCGCGCTCGCGCAGCGCCGGCACGCGCAGCTCGATCACGTTGATGCGGTAGTACAGGTCCTCGCGGAAGGCGCCCTGCGCCACCAGGTCGGCCAGCGGCTTGTGGGTGGCTGAAAGCAGGCGGATGTCCACTTCCTGTTCGGCAGTCTCGCCGATGGGCCGCACGGCCTTCTCCTGGATCACCCGCAGCAGCTTGACCTGCATGTGCAGCGGCAGGTCCGCCACCTCGTCCAGGAACAGCGTGCCGCCGTTGGCGCTCTGTACCAGGCCCTTCTTGTCGGACACCGCGCCGGTGAAGCTGCCGCGCTTGTGGCCGAAGAACTCGCTCTCCATCAGCTCGCCGGGGATGGCGCCGCAGTTGACCGCGAGGAAGGGGCCCTCGGCGCGCGGACCGGTCAGGTGGATCAATCGCGCCACCAGTTCCTTGCCGGTGCCGCTCTCGCCGGAGATGTGCACTGGCGCCTGCGAGCGCGCCACGCGCGCGATCATCTCCCGCAGCTGTTGCATGGGCGGGGACTCGCCCAGCAGCTGCGGGCCGCGGAAGGTGAGCCCGGCAGGGCGCTCGGAGAGCTTCAGCGCGCTGGTGATCATGCGCCTGAGTCGCGAGACGTCCAGCGGCTTGGAAACGAAGTCGAAGGCGCCCAGCTTCAGCGCGCGCACGGCGGTCTCCACATTGCCGTGCGCGGTGATCACGGCGCACGGCAGGCCGGGCTTCCTGGCCTGCAGCCACTCGAGCAGGTCGAGGCCATCACCGTCGGGCAGGCGCATGTCGCACAGCACCAGGTCGAAGTGGTCGGTCTGCAGCAGCTCCTGCGCCTCGCGCACCGAGCCGGCCGCGGCGGATTTCAAGCCCATGCGCGAGAGCGTCAGCGCGACCAGTTCAACCAGGTCGGGCTCGTCGTCGACGATCAGTACTCTCGCGTCCGCCATTGCCGCGAGGATGTTAAATCATTCTTCCCAGCGGCCGGGATCGGTGAACACCAGCCGGAAGGTGCTGCCGCCGCCGCTGCGGGCCTCGTGCAGCAGCGTGGCGCCATTGGATTGCGCCAGCTCGCGGGCCAGGAACAGGCCCAGGCCGGTGCCGCGTGCGGCGCGGGTGAAGAAGGGCTCGAACACGCGCTCCATGTCCTCCGGGGCGATGCCGGGGCCGCGGTCGGATACCTCGACGAAGGGGCGGCCGTTGCTGGGAATGCGGCCGTAACGCAGCTCCACGGCCTCCCCGCCGGGCGGGCGGCCGTGGGTGATGGCGTTCTGGCACAGGTTCCACATGATCTGGTGCAGCTGCGTGGGATCGACGCTGACCGGGATCTGGATGCCGTCGTCGGGCGAGACGGCCACGTGGATGGTGTCGGTGCCCACCTGCTGGGTGGCGCAGAACTCCGCCCAGAACTCGTTGACCCAGGAGGCCAGGTCGATGCGCTGCGGGCGGCGGGTGCCGCGGCGGGACAGCTCCAGCACGTTCTCCACGATGTGGCTGACGCGCTCGGCGTTGTCGCGGATGATCTGGGTGAGCCGCCGGTCCTCCTCGGGCAGGTCGGGGGATTCGGCCAGCAGCTGGCTGGCGTGGCTCATCGCGCCGATGGGCGTCCTGATCTCGTGCGCGATGCTGGCCGACAGGCGGCCCAGTGCCGCGAGCTTGGACTGCTGGATCTTCTCGGCCACCACGCTGGTGTCCTCGAGGAATACCAGCACCGGCCCGGGGCGCGCCGAACCCAGGTGGGCGAAGTGCGGCCGGATCAGCCGCGCGCCGTCGGCGGCGGTGAATGTGCCCACTTCACGCGCATCGCCGTGCTGGCGCCATGCCGACAGCAGGTACAGCAGCCGCGGCGAGCACTCGCCCAGCAGTGCGCCCGGCCAGGCATGGGTGTTGCCGAGGATGCTGGCGGCCGGTTCGTTGATCAGGCGAATGCGGTCGGCTTCGTCCACCACCAGGAGGCTCTCGCGCAGCCGCTGCACGATGTACTGCGACAGCTGCGCAAGGTTGGCGAGGTCAAGTTCCTGCTTCCTGACCAGCGCCTCGCTCTGGATCAGCCGGTTGGCCAGCGGCCGCACCAGCAGCGCGGCCAGGAAGATCACGATGCCCAGCACCGCGGCGCTGACGTAGCCGCCGCCGTCCTGTGCCTCCGGTGCCACCTCGCGGGCGAACTGCTGGATCAGGATGGCCACCGTGGCGGTGGCCGCCATGAACAGGGCGTCGCGGTTGCCGGTGAGCAGCGCCATCGCGCCCACAGGCAGCAGCACCAGGATGCCCAGCCCGCCGGCCACGCCGCTGGTGGCCCACAGCACGAAGGCGATGGCCACCGAGTCGGTGACCGCGTGGGTGAAGGCCAGCAGCCGCAGGCCCATGAAGGGAAGGTGGCGCAGGGCGATCAGCCCGATGCCGGCGAAGAAGTAACCCGCGGTGATGATGGACAGCGCCGCCGGCCGGTCGATGCCCAGGATCTCCTGCATCGCCGAGCTCTGCGCGGAGGCGAACAGGCCGCCGGCCACCAGCAGGCGGTATATGTTGACCAGACCAATGACGCGCCAGGCGAGGTCGGAGGGCGCCCCCTCGGCCGGCTGGACCAGTTTGCGGGCTTGGACGCGCATGGCTGCGCGGGACTCTAGCACCACGGCCTGCGGGAACAGTCAAGCCCGGACTACAACTGTGACCTGGTCAGGGTTTTCCATCTAGAATGGCGGACTCCATTCGCCGACTGTTCCGGATGCCATGAACCTGCACGAATACCAGTCGAAGAAGATCTTTGCCGATTACGGCATTCCCGTGCCGGCGGGCCATGTGGCCGCCAGTGCCGAGGAGGCCGCCGAGGTCGCCCGCAAGCTCGGGGGACCGGTCTGGGTGGTCAAGGCCCAGGTGCACGCCGGTGGCCGCGGCAAGGCCGGCGGCGTCAAGGTGGTGCGCGACGTCGAGGCCGTGCGCGAGGCGGCCGCCTCGCTGATCGGCCAGCGGCTGGTCACCAAGCAGACCGGGGCCGAGGGCCTGCCGATCAAGAAGGTCTACGTGGAATCCGGCTCGGCCATCGCGCGCGAGATCTACCTGAGCCTCACGCTCGACCGTGACAAGGGCCGCATCGCCGTGGTGACCTCCGCCGCCGGCGGCATGGACATCGAGACCGTGGCGGCCGAGACGCCCGAGAAGATCAAGAGCGTGGCCATCCACCCGGCGGTGGGGCTGGAGTCCTACCAGGCGCGCGAGCTGGCCTTCGCGCTGGGCCTGGAAGGCAAGCAGATCGGCGAGTTCACCGCCATCCTGAAGGCCCTGTACAAGCTTTACATCGAGCAGGACGCCAGCCTGGTCGAGGTCAACCCGCTGATCGTCACCGAGGACGGCCGGCTGGTGGCGCTGGACGCGAAGATCGGCATCGACCCCAACGCCTTGTTCCGCCATCCGGACCTGGCGCAGCTGCGCGACCTCTCGCAGGAAGACCCGATCGAGGCCCGGGCCGCCGAGCACGACCTCAACTACGTCTCGCTCGACGGCGACATCGCCTGCATGGTGAACGGCGCCGGCCTGGCCATGGCCACCATGGACATCATCAAGCTGCATGGTGGTGCGCCGGCCAACTTCCTCGACGTGGGCGGCGGCGCCACGGTGGAGCGGGTCACCGCGGCGTTCGAGCTGATCCTGTCGAACCCCAAGGTGCGCGCCATCCTGGTCAACATCTTCGGCGGCATCGTCCGCTGCGACGTGATCGCCGAGGGCATCATCGCCGCCGTGCAGAAGGTCGGCGTGAAGGTGCCCGTGGTGGTGCGCCTGGAGGGCACCAACGCGGAGCAGGCGCGGAAGATGCTCGCTGACAGCGGGCTCTCCCTGCAGCCGGCAGAGGGCCTCACCGACGCGGCGCAGAAGGTCGTCGCGGCGGCGAAGGGCGGCTGATCCAGATTCGAAGGCGACATACCCATGAGCATCCTCGTCAACAAGCGCAGCCGGGTCATCGTCCAGGGCTTCACCGGCAAGCAGGGCACCTTCCACGCGCAGCAGTGCATCGCCTATGGCACGCGCATCGTCGGCGGCGTCACGCCGGGGCGCGGCGGCAGCACGCACCTCGACCTGCCGGTGTACGACACCGTGCGCGATGCCGTGGCCGAGACCGGCGCCACGGTGAGCATGATCTACGTGCCGGCCGCGTTCGCGGCCGATGCCATCCTCGAGGCGGCCGATGCCGGCATCGAGCTGGTGGTGTGCATCACCGAGGGCATCCCGGTGAATGACATGATCCGCGTCAAGGCGGCCCTCACCGGCAAGCCCACGCGGCTGATCGGGCCGAACTGCCCCGGCATCATCACCCCTGATGAATGCAAGATCGGCATCATGCCCGGCTTCATCCACAAGAAGGGCTGCGTGGGCATCGTCTCGCGCTCGGGCACGCTGACCTACGAGGCCGTGCACCAGACCACCAGGATCGGCCTGGGGCAGAGCACCTGCGTGGGCATCGGCGGCGACCCGGTGCGAGGCATGAACTTCATCGACGTGATCGAGCTGTTCGAGCGCGACCCGCAGACCGAGGGCATCGTGATGGTGGGCGAGATCGGCGGCGGCGATGAAGAGGCCGCGGCCGCGCACATCGCCCGCTACGTGAGCAAGCCGGTGGTGGCCTACATCGCCGGCGTGACCGCGCCGCCGGGCAAGCGCATGGGCCATGCCGGCGCCGTGATCGCCGGTGGCAAGGGCACCGCGGCCGACAAGTACCGCGCGCTCGAGGAAGCCGGCGTGCGCACCGTGAAGAGCCCGGCTGAGCTGGGCACGGCCATGGCCGAGGCGCTGAAGGCGCACCGCAAGGCGCGCGCTGCCGCGGTGAGCGTGGCGGCGCGGCCGGTGGCCGCCGGGTCCGTGGCCCAGGTCGCCGGCAAGGCGAAGGCCGCGGGCAGCAAGGCCCGTGCGGCCGGCCGCAAGGCCGGGGCGAAGGCCAAGGCCGCGGCCCGCAAGGCGGTGAAGCGCGTGAAGGTGAAGCGCAAGGTCGCCGCGGGCAGGAAGACCGTGCGCAAGGCCGTCAAGCGCGTTGCCGCCGGCGGCAAGGCCGTGCGCCGCGCCGCAAAGAAGGTCGCGCGCCGGGTGAAGTCGGCCGCGCGCCGCGTCACCCGTCCTGTCCGCAAGAAGTAACGACCGCATGTCCCGCGGGCCCTGTGTCGCGCTGGCACAGCTCAATCTGCTCGTCGGCGACGTGCAGGGCAATGCGCAGCGCGTGCGCGAGGCGGCGCGTGCAGCGCGCGCGAAGGGCGCCGACCTGGTCGTCTTCCCCGAGCTGACGCTGAGTGGCTATCCGCCCGAGGATCTGCTGTTCCATCGCGGCCTGCGCACCCAGGTGGAGCAGGCGCTCGCGGCGCTGAAGGCCGAGGTCGACGACCCGGCCTCGGGCCTGCCGGCGCTGTTCGTGGGCTATCCCGAGTACGTGGACGCCAGCGGGCGTCCCTCGATCTACAACGCCGCCAGCCTGCTGGTGCCTGGCCGCGAGCCGGTGACCTGCCGCAAGAACTGCCTGCCCAACTACCAGGTCTTCGACGAGAAGCGCTACTTCCTGCCCGGCGAGCAGTTGTCGGTGGCGGAGTTCATGGGCGTGCGCTTCGCGCTCGCCATCTGCGAGGACGTGTGGCAGCCGGGCCCGGCCATGGGCGCGAAGGCGCGCGGCGCTGAGGCGCTGCTGGTGATGAATGCCTCGCCCTACGAGCAGCGCAAGCAGCGCGCCCGCGAGGCGGTGCTGCGCGAGCGCATCGCCGAGACCGGCCTGCCCATCGCCTACGTGAACCTGGTGGGCGGCCAGGACGAGCTGGTGTTCGACGGCCGCTCCTGCGCGCTGGATTCCAGCGGCAACGTGCGGCTGCGCGCCGCGGCCTTCGAAGAGGCGCTGGCGCTGCTGCACGTGACGCGCGACCAGGCCGGCAAGGTCGGCTTCGAGCCGGTGGAGAAGGACGCGGTCGCTCCCGAGCTGGGCGATGAGGAGAGCGTGTACCGCGCGCTGGTACTGGGCGTGCGCGACTACGTCAACAAGCACGGCTTCCCGGGCGTGGTGATGGGCCTGTCCGGCGGCGTGGACTCGGCGCTGACCGCGATGATCGCGGTGGATGCGCTGGGCGCCGGGCGCGTGCAGGTGGTGATGATGCCCTCGCGCTACACCAGCAGCATGAGCCTGGAGGATGCCGAGGCGCAGGCGCGCACGTTGGGCGTGGCCTTCAGCGTGATCTCCATCGAGGGGATGTTCGAGGCCACGCTGGCGGCGCTGGCCGAGCAGTTCCGCGGCACCAGGCCCGATGCCACGGAGGAGAACATCCAGGCGCGCTGCCGCGGCCTGCTGCTGATGGCCATTTCCAACAAGACCGGCCGGATGCTGCTGACCACCGGCAACAAGAGCGAGATGGCGGTGGGTTACGCCACGCTGTACGGCGACATGAACGGCGGCTTCGCGCCCATCAAGGACTGCAGCAAACTGCTGGTCTATCGCCTGTGCCGCTACAGGAACGAGCTGGCCGGGCGCCGCGGCGAGTTCGGCGGCAAGCCTCCCATTCCCTGGCGGGTGATCGAGCGCGAGCCGTCTGCCGAGCTGCGTCCTGACCAGAAGGACACCGACTCGCTGCCGCCCTACCAGGTGCTCGATCCCATCCTCGAGGCCTTCATCGAGGAGGACCAGTCGGTGGACGAGATCGTGGCCCGCGGCTTCGACCGCGCCGTGGTGGGGCGTGTGCTCGACATGGTCAAGCGCAATGAATACAAGCGCCGCCAGGCACCGCCGGGCGTGCGCGTCAGCCGTCGCGCCTTCGGTCGCGACTGGCGCTATCCGATCACCAACGGCTACCGGCGCTGATCAGCGCTCGTAGCGCAGGCCGAACACCACCCGTCGGCCGATCACGTCGAACAGGCCCTCGTTGGTGGGAATCGAGCCGCCGAAGCCCCAGTCCGGCGCGATCGGCGGATCCTCGTCGAACAGGTTCTGCACGTTCAGGAAGATGCGCGTGCCGCCCAGCCCGGGCGGCTGCCAGCCCACCTGCGCGCTGGTGTAGGAGGCGGCGCGCACGCGCCGCTGGTCGATGTCGCCGGGGCCGTAGGTGGCATCGTAGCTGCCGCTGCTGACGTAGCGTTGCTGCACCCCCACGCGCAGCGGGCCGCGCTCGAAGGCCAGCGACAGGTTGGACTGGAAGCGCGGCGCGCCGCCGAACAGGCCGGTCTGCCCGGCGCGGTCGATGCGCATCCCGGCCGCATTGGTGGTGGAGCTTTCCAGGGTGCGGTTCGCGAACAACCGCAGCGCCACCGACCCGCCGCCGAACCAGTCGACCATGCGCTTCCACGACAGCTCCAGGTCGATGCCGCGCGAGCGCGCGCCGGCGATGTTCAGCACCAGGTTGTTGACGCGCTTGATCAGCCCGTCCGCCTCGTCGCGCACGATCAGTGCGCACAGGGACTGCTGCCCGGCGGCGCAGCCGTCGATGATGTTCTGCACGCCGTACAGTGCGATGGCGTCGTGCACCTTGATGTCGTAGTAGTCGGCCGCGATCGACAGCCCCGTGGCGAAGGCTGGCTGCAGCACGATGCCGGCGGTGACGGTGTCGGCGCGTTCGGGATCCACCTCCGGGTTGCCGAGCCGGTCGCCGACCACGGCATAGACGGGCTCGTTCTCCAGCACACGGTCGGTGATGGTGATGCCCACCGAGCTGTAGTCGTAGCGGTCGGAGAGGCTGCCGGCGCGGATGTCGCGCGAGCGCGTGGCGCGCAACCGCAGCGAGGGCAGCAGTTGCCAGTCCAGCCCGGCGCGCCAGGCGCCGATGGCGCCGCTGCCGCTGTAGCGCGCCACGCGCGCGGCCAGGTGCAGGTCCAGGCGCTGCGCCAGTGGCCATGCGCGCAGCAGCGGCACCAGCGCCTCGCCGAACAGCTCGTGCACCTGGTAATGGCCCTGCAGCGTGGTCAGCGAGGCGCGCTCGAAGATGTTGGGATTGTTGACGTACGCCGCCGGCAGGCCGCGGTAGCCCTGGGTCTCGGCGGGCGGCACGATCAGTCCGTCGAGCGAGGCGGGGTAGCGCGGCGCATGGGCGTCAACGGCTTCGCGCCGCCAGGACACGCCTGCTGCCACGCTGACTGGTGCCACCGTGCGCCAGGGCGTGTCACCAGTGAGGGTGAGCTCGGCGACCTGTTCCTCCATGTTCTGGACCTGCGCCGTGTCACCCTCGATGATCCAGGCGCGCGCCTCGGGCGAGGCCGACCACGGGCCGAACAGGTCCAGCGGCCTGCAGCCGTCGTCGGGAAAGGTGAGCGTGGAGCGGCACACCGGCTCGCCGGTATCCGGGTGCCGCACGGCGTCGAGCGCGCGGTACACGCGGTCCAGCCGCACCAGCTCGTCGTAGTCGATGACCGTGTGGTTGCGCCCGAACTGGTAGTAGCCCTGCAGGCTCCATCCCGGCATGTGCCACTCGCCGCCGGTGGTGAGCGTGAGGAGGTCCGAGCCGAGGCTGGCCGAGGTGTTGCCCAGCTCGCCGCGGCCGGCGGCGCGGGCGAAGCGGAAGGATTCCACGCCCAGCTCCTGCATCTGCGCGCGGATGCTTTCCGGCAGGAAGGCATTGTCGGCGTAGATGGTGGCCTCCCACGCGCCCCAGAACGCCGGCGGCTCCTTGCCGAAGCTGTTGCGCGTGCGCCCGGCCAGCACCTGTGCGAAGGCCGAGGTGGTGGAAGTGGGCTGGGTGGTGAAGCGCGCGAACCCGGACAGCCGCGCCTGGTCCGGCAGCAGCCAGACATGCTCCGCCGCGGGATTGGCGCCGCTGCCGCCGGACTGCGTGGTGCGGGTGTAGTGCTCGCCGCGCTGGAAGGGCGCCGGCACGCCGCCCTCGAGGAACTCGATGCCGGCCAGCGGGCCGGAGGTGATCAGGCCGCCGAAGGTGTAATTGGTGCTGCGCACGTCGCGCGCGATGATCTCGCGCGGGCCGTGCGGGTCCGGGTTCTGGATCGCAGCCTGGCCATCGTACCAGCCGCGGCTCTCGTAGCCGCGGATGCCGTCGGCGCGGGAAACCTCGGCCGACAGGAGCAGCGTGGATTTCTCCCCGATGCGCGTGCCGAAGGTGATGCCGGCCTCCTTGTTGGTGTAATCGCCTGCGTCGGCGATGCCGGCCTGCGCGTGCATGCGCAGGCCGATGAAGTCCTCGTCGAGGATCACGTTGACCACGCCGCTGACCGCGTCCGAGCCGTAGCTGGCCGAGGCGCCGCCGGTGACCACCTCGATGCGGTTGACCAGGCTGCGCGGGAACAGCGCCACGTCAACGGTGCCGAAGCGCGTGGAGGGCACCAGCCGCCGCCCGTCCAGCAGCATCAGCGTGCGGATGGTGCCGATGCCGCGCAGGTTCAGGTAGCTGGCGCCCACCGCGCCCGAGGTGCCGAAGGACTGCGTCTGCGGGGTGTCGTTGTTGAGGAAGTGGGGCAGCTGCGCCAGTGCATCCACCAGCATGGTCGGACCCAGCTCGTCCAGTTCGATGCGCGACAGTGCCGCCACCGGCGTGGGCGTGGTCATGCCGTCGCGGACCAGGCGCGTGCCGGTGACCTGCACCTCGGGCAGTGCCTCGTCGCGGGCCAGCTCGCGGAACCGCGTCGGCTCCTCCCGTGATGGATCAAGCGCCAGCGGCGGGGTGTCGGCCAGCCGGATGGTCAGCTGCCCGCGGTTGCTGACCGATGCCACCAGCCCGGTTCCGCGCAGCAGCCGCTGCAGGCCTTCATGCACCTCGTAGCGACCCCGCAGCGCCTGCGTGCGCCGGCTTTCGAGCAGCTCGTAGGGGAACAGCACCGGCACGCCGGCCTGCTGCGCGAAACGGGTGACGCTCTGCGCGGCCGGGCCGGCCGGGATGTCGAACTGGCGCGGCGCTGCCGGGGCGAGCGCAGCCGCCAGCGTCAGTGCCGCTGCCCACAGGATGCGGCGCCACCCCCCACGGGCCCGCCGGATCTTGTCGGCACGCTCAGCGCTGCGGGGTGATCCTGATGGTGCCGTCTGGACCACGGGACGACTCGAGGCGGAAGTTGGTGCTGAGCGCCTCGAGCAGGGTGTCGACGTCCCCCGCCGGCACCGTGCCACCGATGGGCGTGCGCGCCGCAGCCGCGTCCGTGACCTCGAAACGTGCCGGGGTGTAGCGGGAGAACTCCGCCAGCGCCTCGGCCAGCGGCTGGCCCCTGAACTCGATCATGCCGCGGCGCCATGCCAGTCGCGCCGCCAACTCGTGCTCGTCCAGGCGCGTCACGCTGCGCTGGCCATCGGCACCGATGCGCAGCGCGTCGCCGCGGGCCAGCAGGCCCTGTTCTGCGTCGCCGGACAGCAGGCGCACCTGGCCATCGGTGACGATGACGTCGATGGCGCCGTCCTCGTGCAGGCGGATGTCGAACTCGGTGCCCACGGCCACGACGGTATGCGGGCCCACGGCCACGCGGAAGGGTCGCTTCACGTCGTGCGCGACGGTGAACAGGGCCTCGCCGCGTGCCAGCCGCAGTTCGCGGGCGGCATCATCGAGCCGCAGCAGCTCCACCAGCGAGCCGGTGTTCACCGCCAGCTGCGAGCCGTCGGCCAGCTCGTAATTGCGCTGCTCGCCGATGGCAGCGGAGTAGGTGGCTGCAATGGCCTGCACGGCCGCCACGCCGGCGGGGCCGGCACGGTGCTGCAGCCACAGGGCTCCGCCCGCAATCACCAGCGCGGCAGCCAGGCTGGCCGCGAGGGCAGGGCGGAAGCTGGCGCGGCGCGGCGAAACCTGCGCTGCGCGGCCGGCGGGCGTCGTTGCGGCCGCTGGCGCGTCGTCGGCCTCGTCCGGGAACACCTCGGCCAGCACCTTCATCACGTCCAGCTGCTCCCAGACTTCCGACAGTTGCCGCAGGGCGCGCGCATGGGCCGGGCTGGCATTGCACCAGCGGCGCAGCTGCGCGCGTTCCTCGGCCGACAGGCCGCGGTCCAGGCGGGCAATCCACAGCGCCGCCTCCTCGCGCGCGCGTTCCAGGTCGGGGAAATCGGTGACGGTCATGACAGGCGCGCCGCCTTGCGCGCCGCGGGGCGTGTTCCCTGGGCCATGCGCTGGCTGCACAGCAACAGGCCCTTGGCGATGTGCTTCTCGATCGTGCTCGGGGCGATGCCCAGCCGCGATGCGATCTCTTCCTGTGACAAACCGTAAACCTTCTTCAATACGAACACCCGCCGGCACTGCTCCGGCAGGCTGCCCACCGCCTCGCAGAATGCAAGGAAGCGCTGCTCGGAATCCACCTGCGCTTCCACCTGCGCTGCTTCGTCGATGAAGCGTTCCTCCTCGAGGTCGTCCAGCGGACCGGTGCGCTGGTAGCCGGCGCTGGTCACGTGGTCGAGCGCCACGTTGCGCGCCGTGCGCAGCAGGAAGGCGCGCGCGTCGCGGATCTGCTGGCGGCCCTCGGCTTCGAAGCTGCGCACGAAGGCCTCCTGCAGCACGTCCTCGACATCATGCCGGTTGACGATCCTCCTCACCGCCCGCGCCAGCATGCCGCGGCAGGAGAGATAGATCGACTCGACGCCATTCTGCGGGCGCTTGCTCATCAGCCAGGCTGATCCCCCTATCGAGTACCGGGCCACTATAGGCGCTCCCCGAGGCCCCGCTCAACTTCACTGGCTGCAAATTCTTCCCGGGGGAATGGCGGAAATCCGCCGCTGGTTCGTCCTTGTATCCGGAAGGGGCGATCCGCGCGCCGGAAGGCGCTGCGCGGAGGGGATGCTGCGCCCCGTACAAAACGCACAACGAGGGGAATCGCAATGCAGAGATTTCGTGTCGCCGCCGCGGGCGGTCTGCCCGCTGCTCCGTCCAGCCCGTCCTGGCGCGTCGCCATCGCGGTGGCGCTGGCGGTGGGAGCCGGTGCGGCGCAACCGGCGCTGGCAGCCGAGGATGCCGGGATGGCGGAACTGGAAGAGGTGCAGGTCACCGGCTCGCGCATCGTGCGCCGCGACCTGGAGGCCGCCAGCCCGGTGGTGACGGTGGAGGCGCAGGTGTTCGAGGAGTCGAGCACGCTGGCGGTGGAATCGGTGCTCAACCAGCTGCCGCAGTTCGTGCCGGCCAATACCCAGTTCAACACCGGCAACGTGTTCCCGGATGCCACCAGCACGCCCGGCATCTCCACCGTGAACATGCGCGGCCTCGGGTCCAACCGCACGCTGGTGCTGGTGGACGGCCGCCGCGCGCAGCCGGCCAACTCCACGCTGGTCATCGATACCAACTCGATTCCTTCCTCGGCGCTGGAGAGCGTCGAGATCATCAGCGGCGGCGCGTCCGCCGTGTACGGCGCCGACGCGCTGGGCGGCGTCACCAACTTCAAGCTGCGCAGCAATTTCCAGGGCATCGACCTGCAGTTCCGCACCGGCATCACCGAGCACGGCGATGGCGAGGAGAACCGGGTCAGCCTGCTGCTGGGCACCGGCATCGGCCGCTCCGGCAACGCCATGCTGGGCATCGAATGGAGCGAGCGCGGCGAGGTGCTGGCCATCGACCGGCCGTTCTACCGCAATGCCATCCACGACCCGACCTCGCCCACGGCTTCCAATGGCCGCATGAACGGCTTCTCGTTCGAGGCCGTGACCACCAATCCGGGTGGCATGTTCACCGCCGACCTCGCCGCGCTGCAGGCGGCGGCCAACGCGCTGTTCCCGGACCGCCCGGCCTACATGGCCAATGTGCCCATGGGCAACAGCCCCAACGGTTTCATGATCAATCCCGACGGCACACTGTACCGCAGCGAGGGCGGTGGCATCGGCGCCGTGCCGGGCAATGGCACCGACAGCCTGGACTACCGCATCACGCCCCAGGGCACGCTGATGCAGACCAACACCGACCTGCGCTACTCCAGCCCGCTGACGCGCTACTCGATGTTCGGCAAGGCCAACTTCCCGTTCAACGACAGGATCGAAGCCTATTCGCAGGTCAACTTCGTCAACACCAGGAACCGCCAGGTGCTGCAGCCCACCGGCGCGGTGGGCGGCTTCGCGGCCTCCATCCCGCACGGCGACCAGGTCTACGGCCCTTCGCTGATGGATGACGGCGTGACCACGCGGCCCGAGTACGTGGCCGGCGGCGCCTACGGCCTGAACTGCCCGGCGACCGGCGGCTGCACGCGCTCGCAGGCGTTCCCGGTGTCGCCGGAGCTGGCAGCGCTGCTCGATGCGCGCGGCAACAACTACTACGCCTGGCAGCTGCCGGAGGGCAGCCGGCCGCAGCGCGAGTTCGACCCCGTCACCGGCGAGGAGATCCCGGTACGTGGCGCCGGCTCGAACTGGGCGCTGGGCGGCACCTTCGACTTCCTGCCGCCGCGCACCATCGAGAACAACACCAACCTGTACCAGGTGCTGGCCGGCTTGCGCGGCTCGCTGCCGTTCGGTGACTGGACCTGGGATGCCTATGCCTCGCACGGCGCCACCCGCACCGACCTCGATTACATCGGCTGGGTGTCCACCGAACGCTGGCGCGCGCTGGCCAGTGCGCCGAATTTCGGCCGCGGCGCGGCGATCGCAGGCCCGGCTTCCACCAGCCTCAACTGCACCAGCGGCCTGCCGATCTTCGGGGACTTCCCGATCTCGCAGGACTGCGTGGACGCGCTGCGCGGCAACTACACCGACCGCACGCGCCTGACCCAGGACATCATCGAGGCCACTGCGCAGGGCAAGCTGCTTGACCTGCCGGCGGGCGAGCTGCGCGCGGCCGTGGGCGTGACCCGCCGCGACAACAAGTTCCAGTACATGCCGGACGCCACCCGCGACCGTTCCAACATCATCGATTCGGTGGTGGGTTCGTTCGGCCAGGCCAACGTGCTGGGCAAGACCCGCGTCGAGGAGGTGTACGGCGAGCTGCTGGTACCGCTGCTGCGCGACCTGCCCGGTGTGCACAACCTGGAGCTGGAGCTGGGGTACCGCTACTCCGACTACGGCACCGCCGGCAACGTGCCGACCTGGAAGGCGCTGTTCAGCTACTCCCCGGTGAACTGGCTGCGTTTCCGCGGCGGCTACCAGCTGGCCAACCGCGCGCCGAACATCAACGAGCTGTTCCTCGACGCCAGCAGCACCGCGATCACCCTGAACACGGCGGATCCCTGCCGTTCGGACACCGGCGCCACCTGGGGCAACCACCCCGGCAACCCGAACCGGGCGGCGGTGCAGGCGCTGTGCGCGGCCATCATCGGCAACAACACCTCGGACTTCAGCGCCGATCCCGACAACTACCTCGGCGGCCGCGGCGACGGCGTGCAGCTGCAGATCACCAGCGGCAACCGCAACCTGCAGAGCGAGGAGGGCAGGACCTGGACGCTGGGCGCGGTGGTCCGCTCGCCGTTCACCCACCCGCTGCTGTCCTCCAGCACGCTGGCGGTGGACTGGTACTCGGTGAAGATCACCGACGCCATCACGCAGGTGAGCGCGCAGACCACCTACGACCTGTGCTTCAACCGTTCCGGCACCAGCAACCCGAACTACTCGTTCAACGACCCGAACGGGGTGTGCCAGAACATCGTGCGTGACGAGGTGTCGGGTGCGGCCTCGTTCGTGCGGTCCACCTATGCCAACACCGGTACGCAGAAGACCTCGGGCATCGACGCCTCGCTGAACTGGCGGGCGGCGCTGGCCGACATGGGCATGCCCTCGCTGCCCGGCTCGCTGGGCATGAATGTCTCGTACACGAAGCTGTTCAAGTTCGAGGCACAGGAGTTTGCCGGCGGCGCCACGGTGGACTACGCGGGCACCATGAACCGCGGCGGCCTGTTCCACTGGCGCACGGTCACCACGCTGCGCTACGCCAACCAGGGCTGGGACGTGGCGTTGAACTGGCGCCACCTGCCGGCGATCAAGCATGCCAACTACGCCACGGATCCCGATACGGTGATCCAGGGCGCAGGTTCCTACGACATGTTCGGCCTGGCGGGCAACTTCAACATCAGCCACCGCCTGGCACTGGGCGTGGGCGTCGACAACCTGTTCGACCGCCAGCCCGAGCGCTACGGCGCCGGCCAGGTGGTGAACATCGCCCCCATCAACGGTGGCGGCACCCGCACGTACAGCGGGGCGGGCAGCACCGTGGCGTCGCTGTACGACGTGCTCGGTCGGCGCTACTTCATGAACGTCAAGCTGCGGTTCTGACCCCGGCCGGTTCCCATCCCCCTGACGGGGACGGGGACCGGCACTGGCCGGCAATCCCGGCCAGTCCGGTCTTCGTCCCCGGTCTTTCTTGCCGGGGGGAGGAAGCGCCAACGAAAAAGGCCCCGCGTGATGCGGGGCCTTCTTTCATGCCGGCGAGGGGGCCGGGGAACTTCCGGTCAGCCCGTGCGCCAGAACTGCCACCAGCGGCGGGAGCTGCCGGGCAGCTCGGTGGATTCGCCGGGGAAGTTCTCCTGGAACACACGCTCGGTGTTCTGCGCCAGCTCGGTGTAGCCCAGCTGGCGGTAGCAGCGGATCATCACGCGCAATGCGTCGCGCACCGCCGGGGCCCCGTCGTACTTCTCGATGGCCTGGTGGGCGCGCTGCGCGGCCGCCACCCAGGCGCTGCGCTCCATGTAATGGCGCGCCACGCGCAGCTCGTAGTCGGCAAGGCGGTTGCGCAGGTAGATCATGCGCAGCCGCGCGTCGTGCGCGTAGCGGCTCTGCGGGTAGCGCTCCACCACGGTGCGGAAGGCCTGATAGGAATCCAGCGCGGTCTGCGGTACGCGCTCGGCCAGGTCCACGTTCAGCCAGTTCTCGACGCGGTTGGGCGTGCGCTCGAAGTCGATCAGCCCGCGCAGGTAGTAGGCGTAGTCGAGCCGCTCGTCGGCCGGGTTCTCGCGGATGAAGGTGTCGACGGCATCGCGCGCGGATTCCTTCTCGCCCAGCCGGTAGTAGGCGTAGATGACGTCGACGCGGCCGCGGCGCGCGTGTGGCGTGAAGGGATAGCGGGCGTTGAGCGCCTCGAACACGGCCACGGCCTCGTTCCAGTCGCTGGCGCGCAGTGCGCGGCGTCCCTGCTCATAGAGGGCGTCGGGGCCGAAGCGCGACAGCCGCTGCTGGGTGCTGTCGCGGTTGCCGGCACAGCCGGCGAGCACGACGAGGCCGATGAGGGCGGCCAGGATGCCGCGCAGCGAAACGGATGAGCGATGCATCAAGGTAGTATAGCCCAATGGTCTCACCCGCCCCGATCGAGCACGAGCTGACGCTGCCCCCTTGCCCGGGCGGCCAGCGCCTGGACCAGGCCCTGGCGCAGGCCCTGCCGCAGTACTCCCGCTCGCGCCTGGCCGGCTGGATCCGCGAGGGTGCGGTGATGCTGGACGGCCGGCCCGCGAAGCCTCGGGATGCCGTCTTCGGCGGCGAGACGGTGCGTCTGTCGGCCACCCCCGCGGTGGATGAGCAGGTGCGCCCCGAGCGCATGCCGCTGGTGGTGCGGTACCGCGATTCGCACATCTTCGTCATCGACAAGCCGGCTGGCCTGGTGGTGCACCCCGGTGCGGGCAACCGCGAGCACACCCTGCAGAATGGCTTGCTGGCGCTGGACCGGAAGCTGGCCGCCGTGCCGCGCGCGGGCATCGTGCACCGGATCGACAAGGACACCAGCGGCCTGCTGGTGGTGGCGCGCACGCTTCAGGCGCATACCGCGCTGGTGGAAATGCTGCGTGAGCACGCCATCGAGCGCGAATACCTGGCGCTGTGCGTGGGCGCGATGACCGGTGGCGGCACCGTGGACAAGCCCATCGGCCGGCACCGTACCGACCGCCTGAAGATGGCGGTGCGCTCCGACGGCCGCGAGGCGGTGACGCATTACCGGCTGGTGGAGCGCTTCCCCGGCCACAGCCTGCTGCGCGTGATCCTGGAGACCGGGCGCACGCACCAGATCCGCGTGCACCTGGCGCACATCGGCCATCCGCTGGCGGGCGATCCGCTCTACGGCGGGCGCCGACAGCTCACCGCCGGCGCCAGTCCCGCCCTGCGCGATGCGCTGGCGCGGTTCCGCCGGCAGGCACTGCATGCCGCGCGGTTGTCCTTCGATCATCCGGTCACCGGCCGCGCCATCGACGTGGAATCGCCGCTGCCGGATGACTTCGAGGCGCTGCTGGCCGCGCTGCGGGCCGGCTGAATGGGCGAGGGCGCCTTCATCATCACCCCGCAATGGCGTGAGCCGTCCTCCGTGCGCGCGCTGTCGACCACGCGGCAGGCCGGCGACATGGCCCGGCCGGGCGGGATGCCGCCCGGCGTGCCTTCGCGCCCGCACTGGCTCAAGCAGGTGCACGGCATCGTGGTCGCCGACCTCGACGGGCCCGCCGGTGAAGAACCGCTGCCCGAGGCCGATGCCGCCTTCACCACCCGTCCGGGCGTGGTGTGCGTGGTGCGCACGGCCGACTGCCTGCCGGTGCTGCTGGCCGCGCGCGATGGCAGCGTGGTGGGCGCCGCGCACGCGGGCTGGCGGGGACTGGCTGCCGGCGTCATCGAAGCCACCGTGGCGGCAATGCGCGGGCGGGCCGGGCCGGTGGAACTCCAGGCTTGGCTGGGGCCGGCCATCGGGCCCGGCCATTTCGAGGTGGGCGAGGAGGTGCGCGCTGCATTCCTGGCCAGGGACGCCGGCGCCGGCGAGGCCTTCACCGCTGCTGCGCCCGGGAAATGGATGTGCGACCTCGGCAAGCTCGCCAGCCGCCGCCTTGCTGCACTGGGCATCGATGACGTCTGCGCCTGCGGCCTGTGCACGTATGCGAAGGAGCGGGATTTCTTCTCCCACCGGCGCGACGTACAGCATCGTGGGCTTGACGCGACCGGTAGAATGGCAAGTTGCATATGGCTGACCTGAGCACGCTCGGCTGGATCATCTCTTTCACCCTGCTGGGCGGGATCGCCGGCGTGCTGGTGGCCAGCCTGTTCCTGCTGGTGCCCACGCCGGCGCGCGTGCGGGCGCTGCCCGCAATGGTGGCTTTCGCCACCGGCGCATTGCTGGCCGCGGCGCTGCTGGGGCTGCTGCCCGAGGCCATCGAGATGGCCGGTCCCGACCGCTACGGCGCGGTGGGGCTTTCGCTGCTGGGCGGCATCGCGCTTTTTTTCATCCTCGAGAAGCTGGTCATCTGGCGCCACTGCCACGAGGACGCCTGCGAGACGCATGCGCCGGTCCAGCACCAGGGCCTGGGCCACGCCCACGACCACACCCACCGCACGCCGGGCACGATGATCCTGGTGGGCGACACCATGCACAACGTACTCGACGGCGTGCTGATCGCGGCCGCGTTCCTGATCGACGTCCGGCTGGGCATCCTCACCGGCCTTGCGGTGCTGGCGCACGAGATCCCCAGCGAGGTGGGCAACTTCGCCGTGCTGCTCAACAGCGGCATGACCCGCCGCCGTGCCTTCGGCTGGAACATGATCACGGCGCTGGGCTCGGTGGTGGGCGGCGTGATCGGCTACTTCGCGCTGTCGGCGGTGGAGCCGCTGCTGCCCTATGCGCTGGCGGTGTCGGCGGCCAGCCTGCTGTACGTGGCAGTGGCCGACCTGATCCCCGGCCTGCACCGCCGGACCGGCGTGCAGGACGGCCTGGCCCAGGTGGTGCTGATCGCCCTGGGGGTGGGGCTGGTGGCGCTGGTGGGGCACCTGGCGCCCCACTGACGGCGAGCCGGCAGGCCGCTTTCGCGGACCTCCCGTATTGAATACCGCCCGGGCGGCCCCAGAATCGCTGCCATGCGTAACGATCGACTCACCAGCCGTTTCCAGGAAGCCCTGGCCGATGCCCAGTCGCTGGCCGTGGGCCGCGACAACCAGATCATCGAGCCGGCCCATCTGCTCTACGCGCTGCTGGAGCAGCAGGGCGGCACCCTGCGGCCGCTGCTGTCCAAGGCCGGCGCCAACATCGCCAGGCTGCGCACCGACCTGACGGCGGTGCTGGACCGCCTTCCCAAGGTCGAGGGAACGCCCGGCGAGGTGCATGTCTCGCAGGACCTCATGCGCCTGCTGAACGTCACCGACAAGCTGGCGCAGCAGCGCGGCGACGCCTACATCTCCAGCGAGCTGTTCGCGCTGGCGGCGGTGGACGATCGTGGCGAAGCGGGCCGCGTGCTCAAGGCCGCCGGCGTGACGCGCGCCGGCCTGGAGAAGGCCATCGAGGAAGTCAGGGGCGGTGAAACCGTGAACGATCCGAACGCCGAGGAGAGCCGGCAGGCGCTGGCCAGGTACACCATCGACCTCACCGAGCGCGCTGCCAGCGGCAAGCTCGACCCGGTGATCGGCCGCGACGACGAGATCCGCCGCACCATCCAGGTGCTGCAGCGTCGCACCAAGAACAACCCGGTGCTGATCGGCGAGCCCGGCGTGGGCAAGACCGCCATCGTCGAGGGCCTGGCCCAGCGCATCGTCAACGGCGAAGTGCCGGACGGCCTGAGGGACAAGCGCCTGCTGTCGCTGGACATGGGTGCGCTGATCGCCGGCGCCAAGTTCCGCGGCGAGTTCGAGGAGCGCCTGAAGGCGGTGCTCAAGGACCTCGCCAAGCAGGAAGGGCAGGTGATCCTGTTCATCGACGAGCTGCATACCATGGTGGGCGCTGGCAAGGCCGAGGGCGCCATGGATGCGGGCAACATGCTCAAGCCCGCGCTGGCCCGCGGTGAGCTGCACTGCGTGGGTGCCACCACGCTGGATGAATACCGCAAGTACATCGAGAAGGATGCCGCGCTGGAGCGCCGCTTCCAGACCGTGCTGGTGGACGAGCCTTCGATGGAGGACACCATCGCCATCCTCAGGGGCCTGAAGGAGCGCTACGAGGTGCACCACGGCGTGGAGATCACCGACCCGGCCATCGTGGCCGCGGCGCAGCTCTCGCACCGCTATATCTCCGGCCGCAAGCTCCCCGACAAGGCCATCGACCTGATCGACGAGGCCGCGGCGCGCATCCGCATGGAGATCGACTCCAAGCCCGAGGAGATGGACCGCCTCGAGCGCCGCATCATCCAGCTGCGCATCGAGGAAGTGGCGCTGAAGAAGGAGGACGACGAGGCCTCGAAGAAGCGCCTGGCCGCGCTGCAGGAGAACCTGAAGGACCTGGAGCGCCAGTACGCCGACCTGGAGGAGATCTGGAAGGCCGAGAAGGCGAGCCTGCAGGGCGCCGCGGCCGTGAAGGAGGAACTGGAGAAGGCCCGCGTGGCGCTGGATGCCGCGCGCCGCGCCAACGACCTGTCGAAGATGGCCGAGCTGCAGTACGGGCGCATCCCCGAGCTGGAGAAGAAGCTGGCCGAGGCGCAGGCCGCCGAGCAGAAGCCCACGCAGCTGGTGCGCAATGCCGTGACCGAGGAGGAGATCGCCGAGGTGGTCTCCAAGTGGACCGGCATCCCCGTGGCCAAGATGCTCGAGGGCGAGAAGGAGAAGCTGCTGCGCATGGAGGAGGCGCTGGGCAAGCGCGTGGTGGGCCAGGACGAGGCCCTGCGCATCGTCTCCAATGCCATCCGCCGCGCGCGCGCCGGCCTGGCCGACCCGCGCCGCCCGAACGGCTCCTTCCTGTTCCTCGGCCCCACCGGCGTGGGCAAGACCGAGCTGTGCAAGGCGCTGGCCGAGTTCCTGTTCGACACCGAGGACGCCATCGTGCGCGTGGACATGTCCGAGTTCATGGAGCAGCACTCCGTGGCGAGGCTGATCGGCGCGCCCCCGGGCTACGTGGGCTACGAGGAGGGCGGCTACCTGACCGAGGCCGTGCGCCGCAAGCCCTACTCGGTGGTGCTGCTGGACGAGGTGGAGAAGGCCCACCCGGACGTGTTCAACGTGCTGCTGCAGGTGCTGGATGACGGCCGGCTGACCGACGGGCAGGGCCGCACCGTGGACTTCCGCAACACCGTGGTCATCATGACCTCGAACCTGGGGTCGGACGTGATCCAGCAACTGGCGGGCGAGAAGCAGTACGCGCGCATGAAGAAGGAAGTGATGGAGCGGGTGCAGTCCCACTTCCGGCCCGAGTTCATCAACCGCATCGACGACATCATCGTGTTCCACCCGCTGGGGGCGGAGCAGATCCGCGCCATCGTCGACATCCAGCTGGCGGGGCTCAAGCGCCGCCTGGCCGAGCGCGACATGGTGCTGGAGCTCTCACCGGAGGCGCGCGACAAGCTGGGCGAGGCCGGCTTCGACCCGGTCTATGGCGCCCGGCCACTCAAGCGGGCCATCCAGCAGCAGATCGAGAACCCGCTGGCCGAACGCATCCTGCAGGGGGTGTTCGCGCCCGGGGACCGCATCCTGGTGGCGGTGGAGGACGGGGTGCTCAGGTTCGAGAAGCGGGCCAACTGACCTCGCGGGACCCGGCGGGCCGGGCTCCCGGGCCTGCCGGCCGCGTCACGGGGCTTTGTCCATCCACGTTCGTATAATTACGCCACCATGCCATTCTACGAATACCAGTGCTCGGCCTGTGGCGCGCAGGTCGAGGTGCTGCAGAAGATCACCGACGCGCCGCTGAAGAAGTGCACCGAGTGCGGCAGGAACCAGCTGAAGAAGCTGGTGTCGGCACCGGTGTTCCGCCTGAAGGGAAGCGGCTGGTACGAGACCGACTTCAAGACCGACAAGGACAGGAAGCGCAACCTCGTGGACGAGGGCGGGGATTCGAAGGAGTCGAAGTCCGGCGACAGTGACAGCGGGTCGTCCGCTGCCCCGGAGTCGACGTCGAAGTCCAGGGCCCGCCCGGCACGCCGGGCCTCCAGGCCCGCTACGGCCTCGCGGCGGCCTGCCGCCAAGGCCAAGCCCAGGGCCAAGGCAAAGTCCGGCAGCAAGGCCGGGGCGCGCGGGCGCAAGTAAGCCGGCCTGATCCAGCCATCGATCCGCAAAGCCCTGCCTCGCGCAGGGCTTTGTTTTTCCGGGCAGCCCGCAGCCTTCAGCGGCTGCGGTACATCGAGATGCTCACGCCCCCGGCGGCCATGCCCGGGTTGGAGCTGAGGTACTTGCCCGAGTTCATCCACGCGTAGGGACCATCCACGCGCGCCTCGAAGGTGGGCACCAGCCCGATGCCGGGGTTGGTGGTGTTGCGGACGATGATGATCTCCCCGTCCGTGGTCTCCCACATGTAGCGCGCGTCGATCGGCGGGTCCTTGCCATTGAAGCTCTGGTAGTCGGCGCCGCCGGGCACCACCTTGCCGTTGATCAGGCCCGATACCGTGCCGCCGGTGATGGGGATGATGTTGCGGTTGCCGCGCTTGCCATCCTGGATGGCCTGGCTGCGCGCCAGCGTCACGGTCTCGACCAGGATTTCCTCGCCACGCTGCTCGGAAGGATCGGCGTGGCGGTAATCCCAGGGCTGCGGCGGTACGCCGGCCGGCTTCTGGATGCGCACCACCGGCGCGCTGCCGGCATCGACGTTGCTGACGTCATACACCGAGAAGCGCAGGGTGCGGCTGGCGGCATCCAGGGTGCGGCGGCCCACGTAGGTGCCGCTGTTCAGCCAGGCATAGTCACCCTGGCTGGAGGCCTCGAAGTCGTACACCACGCGCACGTCGCGCTCGTCCGGGCCGGTGCCGGCATTGCGCATCAGCACGTAGCGGCCGTCGGCGGTGCGCAGCACCAGGATCTGTTCCACCTCGACCACGCCGTTGGGCAGCAGCAGCTGGTAGTCCAGGCCGCCGGCCAGCACCTCGCCCTGGATCCGCGGGCCCTGGAGCCGGCCGTCCCGGGTGACCACCGCCTGGCGCTGGCCGAAGGGCGTGCGGCCCACGTTGTAGAGGGCGTCCAGCTGCACCTCGGCCTCGAAAACCAGCGTGCCGCGCTCGGGCGCAGGGATGCCGCCGGGCAGGCCGCAGTCCCACGATGCCGCGGGCAGCAGGGTGGCGCCGGAAGGGCCGCCGCTGCGGCCGGAGGTACCGGCGCAGCCGCTGGCCAGGCCCGCGCCCACGGACAGCAATCCCAGCATGAAGGGGCGGCGCGAGACCCTCGATGCATGTGTCTTCATGACGGACCTCACGGCGTTTCGCAGCGGTAGGAAGTGGCCAGTTCCGGCGAGCCGCCCACATAGCGCGGGTACTCCGGATAGGAGCACATCGGCAGCGAGCGCTGGCCGGCGGTCACGGTGATGGTCTTGCCCGGCGCCTCATTGCGCTCCACCCAGGCGATGAGCGCCGCGCGCTTGTCGAACTGGTTGGGGATCTGGAAGGGCTGCACCGGCTGGCCCGCGCCATTGCTGGTGTGGCTGGTGCCCGAGAGCCCGTGGCCGGTCTGCGGCAGCACGAACAGGCGCGCGAAGGCATCGACGGTGCGGCGTCCCATCCTGTCGAGCACGGCCTGGTAGTAGTCCAGCTGCTCGCCCGGCGAGGCCAGCGTGTCATTGGTACCGATGGTGACGATCATCTTGCCGCCACGCCTGTAGAAGGCGGAGAGGTCGGGGTTGGTGGAATCCAGCCACTCCGACAGCTGCTTGCGACGCGCCTCCCACTTGCCGCCTTCCACGTAGTCCAGCGGGTTGGCCGACAGGTCCTGCATCAGGAACCCGGTCACGCCCAGCACGCCCAGGTGCGAGTGCAGGGGCGCATCCGGCGCAGCGCCTTCCTGGCCGCGGAAGCGTTGCGGGACCAGCAGCCCGCTGCCGGAGGGATCGGTGTTCGGCACCCACATGCCGAAGCGCTTGCGGCCATTGGCCAGCGCCGAGGCGAACTCGTAGGGCGTGTAGATGAACTTCAACGTCTCGATCTGGCCGTCGGAGAGCTTCGCGTTCTCGCTGGTGTCGGCCGGGTCCGGATCCTGTCCGTCCGGGCCGCGCAGCGCCGCCCACGGGTTGCGGCGCGAATCACCCTGCGACATGTCGAACAGCGCGCGCGCTGCCATGTAATTGTTGATCACGCCGTCCTCCAGGCCGTCGAGCTTGTCGGCCTGGCGGATGAATTCGGCGCGGATGGTCGCGGTCTTGGCCGGCGGTACCCAGTTGGCCAGCGGCTTCTCCTGGATGCGGATCAGCTCCGGCGCCAGCATCAGCGAGGAGAATCCCACGATGGGCACGTCGGCGATGATGCCGTCGTAGTCATCGGGATAGCGCTGCGCCACGGTCAGCGCCTCCCGTCCGCCCTGCGAACCGCCGATGTAGTAGCTGAAGCGCGGGCGCTCGCCGTAGACGCGCTCCATGATGACCATCGCGGCATCGCGGGTCTTCTTCATCTGCATGTAGCCGAGGTTCTTGATGGCCTCGTCGTTGAGCGTCCAGTCATTGGCACCCGGCGGCGGGGCCGGCATGCCGCCGGCGAAGCCCGGGGGCGGGCCACCGGCGCCAGGCCCCATGCCGGGCATGGGGCCGAAGCCGGCCGAGTGGCCCGAGTCGCTGCCATAGGTGGCGAACCCGCGTGCCAGGTCCGGCGTGGTGATGTTCGGGATGATGCCGTTCATGCCGCCGCCGCCGAGCTGCAGGCCGCGGCGCGCCCACTTGGCCGGCAGCGCCACGCGGAAGTTGATCGGCGGGGCCTTCGGGTCCACCGGCAGGATCTGGCCGTCCACCACGCCGTAGGCGCCGTTGGCGTCCTCCACCCAGCGCGGCTCGCCCAGCGTGACGCCGCTGACCGGCTCGCCGATGGCGGAGGCGGGGATGGAAGTGCCGATCTTCGCCAGGTCGGCCGCAGTGATGGTGATCTCCGGCGCGGCCGGCAGCAGAGAGCCGGGCGCGGGTATCGCGGCAGCCGTGGACGGTGAAGCGCCGGGCGCCGCGCAGGCCGTGACCAGGCCCGCCAGTGCAATGGATACGAGGAGCGCGGGCGCAAGGTTGCGGCCCGGCCGGAAGGTGTTCGGATGACGCATGGATTCCCCCTGGCGCGGCTGAGGCGCGCTAGCGCGGCGAGTATCGCCACGAACGGGCGAAATTGTAAATGCAACAACGTCTTCCGGCCGTGGTCGCGACGGTGTGCTTGGCGCGTAGCCGCGGCGTCGTGCAGCTGGAAGAGGGGCAGGCCTCCAATCCCGCCGCATGGCGCGCAATGGCGGGGCGGAAGAGGGCGCCCGGCCGTGGCCGGCCGGGCGCTGCGGCCCCAGGTGAAGAAGCCTGATGCTGGCGCGGTGGATGCCTCAGAGCTTCATTGCAAAGCCCAGCGATGCCACGTGGCTGGACTGGTCATCCGACACCAGTCCACCGTAGCGCACCCTGAGGCTGGTCCTGTCCGAAACGCTCCACGTCAGCGCCGCGCCAAGCCGCACGCGGTTGGGTGCCATGCCGGGACCATGGATCTCGAAGTCATCACTGCCGGCAAAGCGGTTGACGGTATCGCGCCGCACATGGGCCAGCGAGTGTTCCCACAGCGCCTGGCCCGACACGGCCAGGTGGCCGTGCCTGGTCTGCACCGTGCGTGCGAGCTCGAAGCCCACGCCCATCTCCATGCGCTTCCAGCTCCTGGCGCCGGACGACAGGCTGAACTCCCCGGCGCGCTTCTCGCTGATGCTGCCGCGGTGCGACCAGCCGGCATCCACCGTGAGCACGGGCGAGAGGCGGGTGGCGGGCGAGAGCCCATGGGCATGCGTGAGCTCGCCGCTCAGTCCCACCGAATGCACCCAGTAACCCGTGCGTGCGGTCAGGTCGATCGCGCCGAAGTCGATGTCGCGCTCGGTGGTGGCGCGGTTGGCGCCATAGGACAGCGCGCCGGCGAGACGCCAGGGGCCTTGGTTCAGCACGCCGTATGTGCCCAGCAGGTAGCCGTGGCCCTCGACGGTGGCATCGCGTCCGCGCAGCGAGCCGTGGCTGCGCAGGTAGCCCAGGCCCACGCCGAGCAGCATGTCCTGCTCGCCCACGCGGGTCACCACCTCGTGCCCGCCGGCCACGCCGGCGTTCCACCACCGGATGCGCGCCGCGTTGCCGTCACTGTCGATGTCGCCGTGCCCGCCCAGCAGCGAGGCCCAGGCCCCATGCCTGCGCGCGCCCGCCTGGCCCCCGGTGGGGTCGAGCAGGGCCTGCACGCCCGCGCCGGCGCCGGCAATGCCCTGCTGGCGCAGCGTGCGGTTGAACAGCGAGAAGGTGTGGTCGACCACGTGCTGCATCGATGCATGCACCTCGCCGGACATGGCGTCGAAGGCCGCCGGTGCATCCCCGTTCGCCAGCAGCAGCGCCGCGTCGTAGGGCGCGCGCCCTGCGCCCAGCGATTGCACGCCGCCGGCCGTGGAGCACTGGTTGAAGGTCATGCCCGGCCGGCAGAACGAGGCCACGGCCTGGCTGGTGACAAAGTAGTCCCTGCCGTCGGTGTGGCCGATGAAGTCCAGCAGCGCGAAATCGTCGAGGATGGCGGGGGGCGCCAGCACCGCCAGCCCGCCGGACGCGGCAGTGCGGATGATGGTGTAGGTGGTGCCCGGCGCATAGGTGCTGCCATCGTCGGTGCCGTTCGCCGGCGTGACCAGGATGCGCGCGCCGTCGTGCAGGGTGGCCGTCTGCGCCTCGACCAGGTCGTTGTTCACGCCGGCCACGTTGCCGCTGTCATTGATCTGCACCACGTAGGTGGATCCGGCCAGCAGCGCCAGTTCACCCGACGCCGCGGCGGCCAGCATCGGAGGACTGCCGTCGCCGGCCTCGAGCAAGGCCTGGTACACCGGCTGGCCGATCACGCTGAGCGTGCCGATGCCCGTGCCCGGCTCGAGCCGGCCGGCCACCTCCAGGCTGCCCACCTCGCCGACGCCCGACAGCACGGTGCCGGCGCGGGTGGTCAGGGCGCCGGCCACCAGGCCATCCAGACGCATGCCGCCCTCGGCCAGCACCACTTCGCCGGTGAACAGCCGGTCATCACCCGTGAAGTGCAGCAGTCCCGCGCCGCGCTTGGTGAGCGTGCCATGGCCGGACAGCCCGCCCGACAGGGTCACCGTGCCGCCCTCGGCCAGCAGGTTGTTGCGCGCGCCACTGACGGCCAGCTCGCGCGCACTGGAGAAGCCGGGCGCGAGCGCCAGGGTGGCCGGATCGTTGAGGCCTTCCAGCCACACGGCGCGCAAGGGGTCGCCGAGCGCCGCGTCGGATTCCACGCGTACCGTGCCGGCATGGATGCGGGTTTCACGGTGGCTGTTCTCGCCCAGCAGTTCCAGCGTGCCGAGGTCGTTCTTCAGCAGGGCGCCCTCGCCAGTGAGGTCCGAGGCGATCACCGCCGTCATCGCGTTGCCTGCGGCAGTGCCGTCGCCCACGCGCACCGTCACCGCCTGGTCCAGCGCGATGGTGCCGCCGGTGAGCCGGTAGCCATCCACGGCGAACTGCAGGCCGGCGCCGATGCTGACGTCATCCACGGCCACTTCGCCGGGCGTGCCGGCGAAGACCAGCATGGCGAGCGGATCGTAGGGGCCATTGGCGCTGCCATCGGACAGCGTCCAGTTGTTGCCGGCCGTGGTCCACGCGCCATTGCCGCCGTCCACGGCGCCATTGCCGCTGGCCTGGCTGCCGTCCCAGAACGCGTACGAGCCCGACACCGCCCCCTGCTGCACCAGCAGGTTGACCTCCTGGGCGAGGGCGGTCTGCACTTCCAGGTCGCCGGCGGTGACGCCCGCCGGCACGGCGCCGATGCTGATGCCGGAGGAGAGTAGCGAGCCGCCGTACTCGAACAGGCGGTACACGCCGGCGCCGAAGCCGCCAGCGTCGAGCACGTCGAGCCGGCCGTCCAGCGCCAGGTCGCCACCGACGCGGAGCAGGGCGCTGTCCACGCCGGCCA
>CAYVZE010000014.1:0-44608 GCA_964455685.1 uncultured Steroidobacteraceae bacterium | reverse complement strand
CCAATGGTGCCAACGTTCACATGCGGCTTGCTGCGTTCGAATTTTTCCTTGGACACGGCGAGTTCCTCTGAAGATGAACCTGTTTAGAAAGACTCTTGAACCTGTGCGTCGCTGGAGCTCACGACCGGGATTGAACCGGTGACCTCGTCCTTACCAAGGACGTGCTCTACCAACTGAGCTACGTGAGCGACACGACGGAAACGAAACCCTTACTGCGAACGGATACCTCGAACGCCGAACCGGGCAGGACATGGAGCGGGTAGCGGGAATCGAACCCGCGTCATCAGCTTGGAAGGCTGAGGTTCTACCATTGAACTACACCCGCCAAGTCATGCCGCCTTCAACCCGAAAGCCACCGGACTTACGCCCGGAAGCCTCGTTCTGGTGGAGGGGGTAGGATTCGAACCTACGAAGGCGTGAGCCGGCAGATTTACAGTCTGCTCCCGTTGGCCGCTTGGGTACCCCTCCGCGCGAAAACGAGCCGCGTATTCTGGTTTCGAACTCGGTTAGTGTCAACGCAATAAACGGGCCACCTTTGCGGCTTCTGCCGTGGGCAGCAGGCGGGAGCGTCCGGGGGCCAGGTCCCCGGGCAGCTCCACCGGTCCGTAGGACAGGCGCTTGAGCCGGGCCACCTCGTGCCCGGCGGCCTCGAAGATGCGCCGCACCTCGCGATTGCGGCCTTCCTTCAGGCTCACCTGGTACCAGGCATGGCCTTCCGAGCGACCCATGGGTTCGACACGGTCGAAACGGGCCGGCCCGTCCGGCAGCTGCACGCCCTGCCGCAGCCGCTCCGGCAGGTCCGGTCCGGGCGTGCCCCGCACCCGCGCCAGGTAGCGCCGCTCCACTTCGAAGGAGGGGTGCATCAGGCGGTGGGCCAGCCCGCCGTCGTTGGTGAACAGCAGCAGCCCCGAGGTGTTCACGTCCAGCCGCCCGACCACCACCCAGCGCCCCGAGGGCGGCGGCGGCAGGCGGTCGAACACGGTGGGCCGGCCCTGCGGATCGCGGCGGGTGGTCACCTCACCCACGGGCTTGTGATACAGAAGGATGGCTGGAACGGTTGATTGTTCCCCATCTGGGACATTCCCTAGCTCGACCAGCCGGCCGTCGAGCTCGATGCGGTCGCCAGGACCTGCCCGGTCGCCCAGCCCGGCCACCTTGCCGTTGACGCGGATGCGCCCGGCCGCCAGCCATTCCTCGATGCCGCGCCGCGAACCCAGGCCCGCGGCGGCCAGCAGTTTCTGGATGCGCTCGGCCATCCGGCGGTGGACCGGCCTAGCGCACCGGCAGGTGCAGCTTGCCCAGCAGCGCTGCCTTGCTCTCCGGGTCGCGCGCCTCGATGGCCTCGTCGATCAGCCGCCGGGTCAGGTGCGGCCCGAACAGCTGCATGAAGTCGTAGGCGTAGTTGCGCAGCAGCGTGCCGCGGCGGAAGCCCACCCAGGTGGTGTGGATGGGGAACAGGTGCGAGGCGTCGATCATCACCAGGTCCGAGTCGGCCTCGGGCTCGAAAGCCACGCTGGCCACGATGCCCACGCCCATGCCCAGCCGCACGTAGGTCTTGATCACGTCGGAGTCGCGCGCGGTCAGCGCCACGCGCGGCTTGAGGCCCTCGCGGGCAAACAGCGTCTCCAGCGAGGACGGGCCGGTGAACGAGAACACGTAGGTGACCAGCGGGTATTTCTCCAGCGTGGCCAGCGTCAGCTTCGGCGCACCCGGGCGCGCCAGCGGATGGTGCTTGGGCACGATGACCTGGCGGTGCCAGCGGTATACCGGCAGCAGCACCAGCTCGGGGAACAGCGCCTCGGAACCAGTGGCGATGGCCAGCTGCACGCGATCGCCGGCCACCATCTCGGAAATCTGCTCTGAAGTCCCCTGGTGCAGGTGCAGGTCGACCTCGGGATAGCGCTTCCTGAAGGCCTGCACCACCGGCGGCAGCACGTAGCGCGCCTGGGTATGGGTGGTGGCGATGGACAGCGTGCCGCGCGCATCCTGGTTCAGGTCGGCGGCAATGGACTTCAGGCTCTCGATCTCGGCCAGCGCGCGCGAGGCGTACTCGAGCACCTTCTGCCCCTCGGGCGTGACGCGCGCGAAGCTGCGTCCCTCGCGCACGAACAGGTCGAAGCCGAGCTCCTTCTCGAGCTCCTTGAGTGCGCGGCTGATGGCGGGCTGGGAGGTACCGAGCGCGGCAGCGGCATTGGTCACGGACAGCCCGTTGCGGGCCACGGCGAGCGCGTACTGGAGTTGATGGAAGTTCATATGGGCACCCCCACAATGAAACAGGATTATTATAACAATCTGTAATCAATGATTCACGCTTTCCGATTCTCCTTTTCGCGGCCACTGGCGCCGCCGTAGAGTCGCCCTCCCAATTGACGGGTAAGCAGGACCTCGCCCGCGAGGCTGGTGTGCCGATGATCTACGACAGCATTCTCGACACGATCGGCCGCACGCCGATCGTCCGTATCAACCGTCTCGCGCCCGAAGGCATCACCATGTATGCCAAGTGCGAGTTCTTCAACCCCGGCGCCTCGGTCAAGGACCGCCTGGCCATCGCCATCATTGAGGAGGCCGAGCGCACCGGCGCGCTCAAGCCCGGCCAGACCGTGATCGAGGCCACCTCGGGCAACACGGGCATCGCGCTGGCCATGGTGTGCGCCGCCAAGGGCTATCCCTTCGTGGCCACCATGGTGGAAACCTTCTCGGTCGAGCGGCGCAAGATCATGCGCATGCTGGGCGCGAAGGTGATCCTCACCCCGGCCGCCGAGCGCGGCACCGGCATGGTGAGGAAGGCCGAGGAGCTGGCGAAGAAGCACGGCTGGTTCCTGGCGCGGCAGTTCGAGAACCTCGCCAACCCGGCCTACCACCGCAACACCACCGGCCCGGAGATCCTGTCGGACTTCGCAGGCAAGCGGCTGGACTACTTCGTCAGCGGCTGGGGCACCGGCGGCACCGTCACCGGCGCCGGCGAGATGATCAAGCTGGCCCGGCCGGAGACCAAGGTGGTGCTGGCCGAGCCCGAGGGCGCCGCGCTGGTGTCAGGCAAGGCCTTCACCCCGCACAAGATCCAGGGCTGGACCCCGGACTTCGTGCCCAAGGTGCTGAACCCGAAGGTGGCCGACCAGATCGTGCACGTCAGCGACGCCGACGCCATCGCCACCGCGCGCGCGCTGGCCACCCGCGAAGGCATCTTCTGCGGCATTTCCTCCGGCGCCACCTTCTCGGCCGCACTGCAGGTGGCCCGCCAGGCCGCGCCCGGCTCGGTCATCCTCGCCATGCTGCCCGACACGGGCGAGCGCTACCTGTCCACGGTGCTGGCCGAGGGCATCAACGAGGGCAGCGACCCTGAGCCCTGAAGCCGTGACCGCAGTGCGCAAGGAGGATGTCTCCGGCTCGGCGGTGCGGATCGCCCCGCTGCCGAACCCGTTTGCCCTCTACCGGGGAGGGGCGCTCACGCGCGCCCAGGTGGCCTACGAGTGCTGGGGCGAGCTGAACAAGGATCGCAGCAATGCCATCCTGCTGTTCACCGGCCTGTCACCCTCGTCGCATGCCGCCTCCTCACCCGCCGACCCCAGCCCGGGCTGGTGGGAGAAAATGATCGGCCCCGGCCGCGCCATCGATACCGACCGCTGGTTCGTGATGTGCGTGAACTCGCTGGGCAGCTGCTTCGGCTCCACCGGGCCGGCGTCCGTGAACCCGGCCACCGGCCGGCCGTACCGGCTGGAATTCCCCGAACTGGCGGTGGAGGACATCGCCCGCGCAGGCTTCGAGGCGGCGCGCTCACTGGGCATCGAGAAGCTGGACACCGTGATTGGCCCCTCCTTGGGCGGCATGGTGGTGGTGGCCTTCGCCGCCATGGTGCCGAACGGCACCCGCCGGCTGGTTTCCATCTCCGGCTCCTCGGCCTCCTCGCCGTTTGCCATCGCGCTGCGCAGCGTGCAGCGTGAGGCGGTGATGAGCGACCCGGCGTGGAAGAACGGCCAGTACGCCAGCCCGGAGACCGGCCCGCAGTCCGGCATGCGTGTGGCGCGCAAGCTGGGCACCATCACCTACCGCTCCGCCGCGGAGTGGTCCAAGCGCTTTGCCCGCCAGGGCATCGGCGAGGTGGGCCGGCGGCAGGTGGAGCAGGCACTCAAGCGCGTGCCCGAGGGCTTCGGTCCGCGCTTCGCGGTGGAGACCTACCTGGAGGCGCAGGCCGAGAAGTTCGTGCGCGCCTTCGACCCGAACTGCTACCTGTACCTCTCGCGCGCCATGGATTGCTTCGACATCGCCGAGCATGGCACGCCTGCCGAGGTGTACCGCCGCGCCGGCATCGAGAAGGCACTGGTGGTGGGCGTGGAATCTGACTTCCTGTTCGCCATCGAGGAGCAGGCGGCCATCGCCCGCGACATGGAGGCGGCCGGCATCGACACGCGCTTCGCGCCACTGCCGTCGATCGAGGGGCACGACGCCTTCCTGGTCGACCTGCCGCGCTTCGACGCCGCGATCCGCGGCTTCCTCAACGACGCCGCGGGCTGAGAGCCCCCGGCGTCCCTTCAGCGCACCGCCTGCTGCCTTCGCTCTTCCGGCACCGCCGGGAGGGTGAAGTGGAAGCGCGCGCCCTGTCCCGGCGAGGACTCGGCCCAGATGCGGCCCCCATGCCGGGTCACGATGCGGTGCGCGATGGCCAGTCCCACGCCGGTGCCCGGGAACTCATCCACGCTGTGCAGGCGCTTGAACACGCCGAACAGCTTGTCGGCGTGCCTGGAGTCGAAGCCCACGCCATTGTCCTCGACGGTGTAGACCGCCCTGCCCTCGCCGGCGCGCCCGCCCTGCTCCAGCCTCGCGCTGATGCGCACCCGCGGCTCGCTCTGGCGCGAGCTGAACTTCAGCGCGTTGCCGATCAGGTTCGACCACACGTGGCGGATCACCGTGGAATCAGCCAGCGCGCGGGGCAGCGGTTCCACGTCGATGCGCGGCTCCGGTCCCTCGTACACGGCGCGCGCCTCGGCGATGAGCGGACGCACGATGGACTCCATGTCCACCGGCAGCAGCTCCAGCGGCTGGCGGGTGGAACGCGAGAACGCCAGCAGGCCGACGATCATGCGGTCCATGCTGACGCTGCCGTCGTACACCAGCTGGGCGATGCGGCGGCCCTCTTCGCCGAGCTGCCCGCCGAAGTCCTCCTTCAGGCGCAGCGCGAAGTCCTTCACGAACAGCAGCGGCGCGCGCAGGTCATGCGAGACCGAGTACGAGAAGGATTCCAGATCGGCGTAGGCCGCCGCCAGTTCCTCGGCCCGCCTCCGCTCGGCCGCCTGCAGCGCCGCCACCTCGCGCCGCAGCTGCAGCAGGTCCAGCGCACGCGCGATCACCGGCCGCGCGATGTTGAGGCTGAAGGGCTTGAGGATGTAGTCCAGCGCGCCAGCCTGCATGGCCAGCACCGCGGTGTCGATGGTGCCGTGGCCGGTCATTACCACCGCGGCCATGCCCGGGTCGATGGCTCGCACGTTGTCGATCAGCGAGATGCCGTCCATCTCCGGCATCATCAGGTCGGTGAGCAGCAGGTCGTACTGGCCGGGCTTGAGGGCCGTCAGCGCCTCACGGGCCGAGCTGAAGCCGCGCGTGGCATAGCCCTCCATCTCCAGCGTGTCGCACAGCGCCGCCAGCTGGAGGAGCTCGTCGTCGACGATGAGCAGGCGCCCCCGGACTTCCGTGTTCATCGCACCGGCTCCTCGATGGCAGCAACGCAGGCCCCATGCGGCGGCGTGCGCGGCACATCCCGGACTTGTCGAGATTTTCCCTTGCGGGTGGCCATTCGTTTCCCCAGGCGTTCAGTGAAACGCGGCCCCGCTCCCGACGGCAGGATCGCGCCAGCCATTATGTGTCGCAGCGCATCACGGAAAAAAGCCCGTTGACCAATCAATCTCGCGCTTGACCTCATTCCGTCAAGTACCACTCGCTATGCGAATCATCCGTTCCCTCCCATCGGGCACGGGCGGGACAGCAATTCCGCACTGCGTGTTAGCTTTGCAGCAATGGGAGAGGAAAGCACCGCACCCATCAGGATCCTCTTCGTGGAGGACATGAAGGAGGATGTCGAGCGCGCCGTGTACCAGCTGCAGCGCGCCGGCATCACCTGCGAGTGGTGCCGGGTGGAAACCGAGCGGCAACTGAGCGAGCAGCTGCACAGCTTCGCGCCGGACATCATCCTGTCCGACTTCTCGCTGCCCCGGTTCGACGGCATGTCGGCGCTGCGCATCGCCGGCAACGAGGCGCCGCAGATTCCCTTCATCTTCCTGTCCGGCACCATCGGCGAGGAACGCGCCATCGAGGCCCTGCGCGCCGGCGCCGTGGACTATGTACTCAAGGAGAACATGGTGCGGCTCGCACCCGCCATCCGCCGCGCCATCGCCGAGGCCGAGGCGCACCGCGAGCGCATCCGCCAGGAAGCCCAGATCGCGCGCCTGAACCGGGTGCTGCGCATGCTGGGCGGCATCAACGGGCTGGTGCTGCGCATCCGCGACCGCAACGAGCTGCTGCGCGAGACCTGCCGGCTGGCGGTGGTGGAAGGCGGCTATGCCTCGGCCATCGCAGCCGCCGAGGTGCCGGGTCCGGCCACCATCCAGCCCGTGGCCTGGAGCGGCGTCGACCCGGACGAGACCCAGGCGCTCTCCGACCGCGTGGCCGATTCGGCCGCCCGCGAGCGCGGGCTCATCAGCGGCGTCATCTCCAGCGGACGTGAGGCGGTGTGCAAGGACGTCACTGCCCCTGGCGTTCCATCCGCGGCGGAAGACCCGGATGGACCCTGCGCACTGCTCGAGGGAACCGGGCTGCGCACGCTGGTGGTGCTGCCGCTGATGGTGGATGGCACCGCCATCGGCGTGCTGGTGCTGGCTGCGCACGAAGGCGGCATGGCCGGCGAGGAGGAGCTGTCCATGTTGCGCGAGGTGGCCGGCAACCTCTCCTTCGGGCTGCAGTACCTGCAGCGCGACACCCGCGCCCGGTTCCTGTCGCATTTCGACCCGCAGACGGGCCTGGCCAAGCGGCCGCTGTTCTGCGAGCGCGTGCAGCGGCTGATCTCGCTGCCGGTCAGCCCGCGCACCCGCCACGCCGTGGCGGTGATGGACATCGAGCGGCTGAGCGTGATCAACGACTCCTTCGGCCGTCGCATCGGTGACCTGCTGCTGCAGCACGTGGCCGAGCGGCTGCGGCAGACCTTCCCCGGCGGCCAGGTCGCGCACTTCGGCGGCGGCACCTTCGCGCTGGTGCGCACCCAGGGCGAGCGCACCGACCAGCAGGTCCACGCCAGCGCCCGCCGGCAGGCAGACAGGATCTTCAGCGAGCCGTTCGTGATCGAGGGCCACGAGATCCCGGTACGGGCCCGTGGCGGTTACGCGCTGTGGCCGGAGGACGGCGAGGACGCGATGACGCTGGTGCAGAACGCCGAGGCGGCGGCGCAGCACGCGCGCGAGTCCGGCGAGTACCTGGTGCGCTACAGCCCGGCCTCGCGCTCCAACCGCGTCGGCCGGCTGGCGCTGGAGCACCGGCTGCGCTTCGCGCTGGAGCGCGGCGAGTTCGAGCTGCACTACCAGCCCAAGGTCAGCCTGGCCTCGCGCCGCATCCAGGGCGCCGAGGCGCTGCTGCGCTGGCGGCATGACGAGGAACTGGTGCCGCCGGCGCAGTTCCTGCCGTCGCTGGAGTCCACCGGACTGATCGTGCAGGTGGGCTACTGGGTGATCGAGCAGGCCGCGCGCGACTGCCAGGAGTGGATGCGCGCCGGCCTGCCGCCGGCGCGCATCGCGGTCAACATTTCACCGCTGCAGCTGCGCGACCCGGACTTCGAGCAACGCTTCCTCGACGCCGTGGCGTCGTGGTCCACGCCGGACTGGGGCCTGGACATCGAGATCGTCGAGGGCCTGCTGCAGGAGGACTCCCCGCACGAGGTTGCCCTGCTGCAGCGCCTGCGCGATGCAGGCAGCCGCATCGCCATCGACGACTTCGGCACCGGCTACTCCTCGCTGGCGCGCCTGGCGGCGCTGCCGGTGAACACGCTGAAGATCGACCGCAGCTTCGTCACGCGCTGCACCGACGGCGCCCAGGGCAGCAGCCTGGTGCGCACCATCATCGCGCTGGCGCGCGCGCTGGAGATGCTCACCGTCGCCGAGGGCGTGGAGAAGCCTGAGGAGCTGGAACTGCTGCAGCAGCTCGGCTGCGACAAGTCGCAGGGCTTCCTGCACAGCCCGGCCGTGCCGCCCGCGCAGTTCGGCCGCATGCTGGCCGAGGGATACGGCCACTACGTGCGGCCTGCCGCCCAGGCGCCGCGCCCGAAGCGGCGCGCGCGCGGCTGAGCACGACGGCTACTGCAGGAAGCCGACCTTCACCTCCTCCTCCGACAGCAGCCGCACCGGCACCGGCGCGGCGCGCCAGATGTCGCGGCAGTACTCGCGGATGGTGCGGTCGGAGGAGAACATGCCCGAGCGGGCCGAGTTCAGGATGGACATGCGCGTCCATGACTCCTGGTCGTGGAAGGCCGCCGACACCTGTCGCTGGCAGTCACGGTAGGCCGCGAAGTCGGCCAGCACCAGGTAGGGGTCATGGTGCAGCAGGTTGTCCAGCAGCGGGCGGAACAGCGTGGTGTCGCCGCGCGAGAAGAAGCCGTCGGCCACCAGTTCCAGCGCTTCGGCCAGCTCAGGGTCGGCCGACGCGCAGGTCCACGGGCGGTAGCCCCGGCGCCGCAGCTCCGCCACCTCCTCGGTGGTGTGGCCGAACAGGAAGAAGTTCTCCGCCCCCACCTGCTCGCGGATCTCGATGTTGGCGCCGTCCAGCGTGCCGATGGTCAGTGCGCCGTTCATGGTGAACTTCATGTTGCCGGTGCCCGAGGCCTCCTTGCCCGCGGTGGAAATCTGCTCGGACAGGTCCGCCGCCGGGTAGATGCGCTGGCCGTTGCCGACGTTGAAGTTGGGGAGGAACAGCACCTTCAGGCGGTCGCGCACGGCCTGGTCGCGGTTCACCACGTCGCCCACGGCCGTGATCAGCTTGATGATCAGCTTGGCCATGCGGTAGCCAGGCGCCGCCTTGCCGCCGAAGATGAAGGTACGCGGCACCTCGTTCGTGTCCACGCCGGACTTCAATCTCAGGTACAGCGCGATCACGTGCAGGATGTTCAGGTGCTGGCGCTTGTACTCGTGGATGCGCTTGACCTGCACGTCGAACAGCGAGTCCGGGTCGATGGCCACGCCGGTGCGCTCGCGCGCCAGTTCGGCGAACTCGCGCTTGTTGGCCTGGCGGATGTCGCGCCAGCTGGCGCGGAAGCCCGCATCATCAGCCAGCGGCTCCAGCCGCCGCAGGTCCTCGAGGTTGGTGATCCAGTCCGTGCCGATGGCGGATGAGACCAGGCCGGCCAGCCGCGGGTTGGCCAGCACCATCCAGCGGCGCGGTGTCACGCCATTGGTCTTGTTCTGGAACTTCTCCGGCCAGAGCTCGTGGAAGTCGCGCAGCACGTCGGACTTCAGCAGTTCCGAGTGCAGCGCCGCCACGCCGTTGATGGTATGGCTGCCTACGCAGGCCAGGTGCGCCATGCGCACCGAGCGCGGGCCGTGCTCGTCGATCAGAGACAGCCGCGCCAGCCGCTCCTCCTCGCCCAGGAAGCGGATGCGCACGGCGTCGAGGAAGCGCGCATTGATCTCGTACACCAGCTCCAGGTGCCGCGGCAGCACGCGGCCGAACAGGTCCACCGGCCAGCACTCCAGCGCCTCGGGCAACAGGGTGTGGTTGGTGTAGGCCAGGCTCTTCGTGACGATCTCCCAGGCCGGCTCCCAGGGCATCAGGTGCTCGTCCACCAGCAGCCGCATCAGCTCGGCCACCGCGATGGCCGGGTGCGTGTCGTTCATCTGGATGGCGAACTTCTCGTGGAAGCGCTCCACCGGGATGCGCTGCGTGCGCTGTATGCGGATCTTGTAGTGATGCTAACAGCTGTCGTAGATTTAATTGTGCTCGAGGATCAGCTCCTTGCCCGAGAGCTGCTCGTCGTTCGGGTACAGCACCTTGCTGATGTTCTCGGAGTCGACCTTGCGGTTCACCGCGCCGAAGTAGTCGCCGCGGTTGAAGATGGCGAAGTCGAAGGACTCGGTGGCCTGCGCCGTCCACAGCCTGAGCGTGTTGGCGGTGTTGTTGCGGTACCCGAGGATGGGGGTGTCGTAGGGCACGCCGATCACTTCCTTGCCCGGCACCCAGCGCACGCGGTGGCGGTCGGACTCGTCGCGGTAGTGCTCGGTGTGGCCGCGGAACTTCACCGGCACCGACCACTCCGGCCGCTGGATCTCCCACGGGTTGCCCCAGCGCAGCCAGTTGTCGGTGCGTTCCTGCTGCCAGCCGTCGACGATCTCCTGGTGGAAGATGCCGAACTCGTAGCGGATGCCGTAACCCAGGCAGGGAATCTCCAGCGTGGCCAGCGAGTCGATGAAGCAGGCCGCCAGGCGCCCCAGGCCGCCATTGCCCAGGCCCGGCTCGGCCTCCATGGCCAGCAGCGCGTCGAAGTCCAGGCCCAGCTCGGTGATGGCGGCCTTCACCTCGTCGTACATGCCGAGGTTGACCAGGTTGTTGCCCAGGTGCGGACCCATCAGGAATTCGGCCGAGAGATAGGCCACGGTGCGCGAACCCAGGCGCGTGTAGGCCGCGGCGGTGCTGATCCAGCGGTGCAGCAGGTGGTCACGCACCGTGTAGGCCAGCGCCTGGTAGTAGTCGTTCTGCGTGGCCAGCGCCGGGAACTTCCCCTGCGTATACAGGAGGTTGTCGAGAAAGGCGTGCTTGAAGGCATCGCGCGCGGCGACGCCCTGCGTGTCGGCTGGCTGTAGCATGCTTCCCCTGGAATTGTTGCAGCAGGCACCAGATGGCCTGCAAGTAACGTGCAAGCCCCTGGCGGACCTCGCCGCACCCGGGGCGCACCAGGACCGGGCAACCCGGGCCTTCGTTGCCCCGCTTTGGGTCGCCGGTCAGCCGCTGTTGCGCAGCGCCGTGGCCACCGCATTGATGCTGAGGTGGATACCCTCGGCCACGCGCGGGTCGGTGTCGCCGGACCGGTGCCGCCGCAGCAGTTCAACCTGCACCAGGTTCAGCGGCTCGATATAGGGCAGGCGCAGGCGGATGGAGGTTTCCAGGCGCGGGTTCTTCTCCAGCAGCCGGGACTGGCCGCTCACCGACAGCAGCGCATCGCGCGTGCGATGCCAGCCCTCCTCGATGCGGCCGAAGTAATGCGCGGCCAGGCCCGGTTCGGTGACCAGCGTGAGGTAGCGGCGCGCGATGGCCAGATCGCTCTTGGCCAGCACCATCTCCATGTTGTCGAGCGTGGCGCGGAAGAACGGCCATTCCTCCGCCATGGCGCGCAGCAGGCCGTGGTCCCGGAAGGCTGCCAGTGCATGGCCGGCGCCGTACCAGCCGGGCAGCATCACGCGCGCCTGCGCCCAGGAGAACACCCACGGGATGGCACGCAGGTCCTCGATGCGGTCGGACTTCGTGCGGGACGCCGGCCGCGAGCCGATCTTCAGCGCGGCAATCTCCTGCAGCGGCGTGAACTCGCGGAAGAAGCGCCGGAAGGCATCATCGCCGTACACCAGTCCGCGATAGGCCGCGAACGCCTGCGACGACAGCCAGCGCATGGCATCGGTGAAACGCTCCGCGTCAGGGCCGCGGGTGCGCGGCGCCAGCGAGGCCAGCACCGTGGCGGCCGCCATGGTCTCGAGGTTGGCGGCGGCGTTCTCGCGTGTGCCGTACTTGGCCGCGATCACCTCGCCCTGCTCGGTGATGCGGATGCGCCCCTGCACCGTGCCTGCGGGCTGGGCGCGGATGGCCGCTGCCGAGGGGCCCCCGCCGCGGCCCACGCTGCCGCCACGGCCATGGAACAGCTGCATGCGCACGCCGGCCTCCTCGAACACCTGTGCCAGCGCGCGGCCGGCCTCGTGCAGGCTCCACACCGAGGTGAGGTAGCCGCCGTCCTTGTTCGAGTCGGAGTAGCCCACCATCACTTCCTGCACGCCGCGGCGCGCGGCGGCGGCGCGCACCTCGGGCAGCGCCAGCCACTGGCGCATGATGCCCGGCGCCGCCTCCAGGTCGGAGATGGTCTCGAACAGCGGCACCACCATGATGGCCGCCGCGGCCGGCTCATCCGGCCGGTACAGCCCGGCCTCCTTCAGCAGCACATTGGCCTCGAGCATGTCCGACACGCTCTGCGTCTTCGAGATGATGCAGTGCGTGATGCACTCCGGCCCGTAGCGCTGGTGCGAGGCCGCCGCCTCGCGCACCACCTCCAGCTCCGAGAGGCATCCGGCGCTGTATTCACCGAACGGACTGCACAGCAGCCGCGGGCTGGCGAGCTCGCGCCGCAGCAGCTCCACGCGATGCGCCTCATCCAGCGCGACGTAATCCGCCTCCACGCCGGCCACGCGCAGCAGTTCCGCCACCACACGCTCATGCACATCGGAGTTCTGCCGCAGATCGATGGTGGCGAGGTGGAAGCCGCAGGCCTCCACCAGCCGGATCAGCCGCCCCAGCGCACCGCTGCTGGCCAGCAGGCCCGCGCCATGCGAGGCAAGGCTGTGCGCGATGGCGGCCAGGTCGGCGCGCAGCTCGCACGCCTGGGTATAGGGTGCAAGCTGCGCGGCGGGCGGCCGGGCGGGCGGCTGGCCGGTGATGGCCGTATAGGTGGCGGCCAGCCGCGCATGAATGCCCACCAGCGCGCGCCGGTAGGGCTCGTCGCGGCGCCCCGCATGGTCATCGCCGCTGGCGTCGGCGAGCGCCTGCACTTCCTCGCTGACGCCGGCCCTCTCGGTGGACACCGACAGCTCCTTGCCCAGCGCATGCAACTGCGAAAGGAAGCTGCTGAGCACGGCGCGCGAAGCCGTGCGCAAGGCATGCCGCAGCGTGCCTGCGTCCACGTTGGGATTGCCGTCGCGGTCGCCGCCGATCCATGAGCCAAGCCTCAGGAAGGTGCCGGCGCGACGCGGCAGCAGCCGGTCCCAGCGCGCATACAGCGCCGGCAGCACCTCGACCAGCACGTCGCGCAGGTAGGCCAGCGCGATCTCCACCTCGTCGCGCACCTGCATGCGCTCGCGGCGCAGCGGCCGGGTCTGCCACATCAGCGCGATCTGGCGCACCAGTGCCTGCTCGATCACGTCGCCGCCCGAGGCCTCGGCAGCGCCGCCATCGCGCAGCGACATCAAGGCTGCGATGCGCGCGCGATGATCCAGCATGCTCTTGCGCATCACCTCGGTGGGATGCGCGGTGAGCACCGGCACCACCAGGGCCGAGTCCAGCAGGTCCGACACCGCACGCGCGTCCACGCCGGCGGCGGCCAGTTCCTCCAGCGCCGCGGCCAGGGTGGCGCCCTGCTCGGTGGCGCCGCCCTGCCGGTCCTCGGCCAGGTTCGCCAGCATCGAGAACAGCATGAAGCCGCGCACGAACTCGAGCTGCTCGTCGGGCGAGAGCTCGGCCAGGTACTGGCCCAGCGCGGCTTCGTCGGCCAGCCCGCGGTGCACCTTCACCGAGGTGGCGCGGATGGACTCGATGCGGTCGAACAGCCGCTGCCCGCCGAAGGCGCGGATCACCTCGCCCAGCAGCCGCCCCAGGTAGCGGATGTCGGCATTCTGGGTCAGGGGGGCCACGGTGCTCATCACGCCCGAGGATGCAACTTTCCTGCCGGTCGCGCCCGATTCATTGCGAACCCGCCAGTTTTCCCCGGCCACGAGCACGTTCCGCACTGCCACGCTGCGGGCGTGACGATCCCGACCCGACCCGTTGTCTTCGCCCTCGTCCTCGCCCTGGCGCTCGGCCTGATCACCTGGGCCCGGGGCGGGGATGCTTTTTCCACCACGCGCACCATCCGCCTGGCCACGTGGAACCTGCAATGGTTGGTGTCACCCGGGACTGCCCGGGCGGCGCGCATCGCCTGCCGCGAGGGACGGCCGTCGCCGCTGCCCTGCGATGTGGCGCGCGGCCATGCGCGCGACAGCGCCGACTTCGGCGCACTGGCGCGGGAGGCCAGCAGGCTGCACGCCGATGTCATCGCCTTCCAGGAAGTGGAAGATGCCGCCGTTGCGCGGCGCGTGTTCCGCGGCTACGACATCTGCATCGCACCTGGCCATGGCGTGCAGCATGCGGGCTTTGCCATCCGCCGCAACCTCCAGGCGCGCTGCGAGGCGCCCCTCGACACGCTGGCCGCCGGTGGTCGCGGCCGCAGCGGGCAGGTGCTCACGCTGCACGTGCCCGGCGGGCCGCCCTGGCACCTGCTGTCCGTGCACCTGAAGTCCGGCTGCTCGCGCGAGCCACTGGAATCAGCCAATGCCTCCTGCCGGCTGCTGGCCCGCCAGGCCGAGGCCCTGGGCGAATGGATTGCCGCCCGCGTCGCCGGCGGCGAGCCCTTCATCGTGCTCGGGGACCTGAACCGTGCCGGCGTGCCACGGCAGGGCGATGAGTTCTGGGACCTGCTGGGCGCGCACACCTTCGAGGCCGCCGCCTCGCACCTGGCCTATCGCAACTGCGTGTTCGGCGCGCCCTATCGCGAATTCATCGACCACATCCTGGTCGACCGCGCGCTGCTGCCCCAGTTGCACGCGGAGGGCTTCGTCCAGTTACCCTTTCCCATTTCGAAATCCATCCGGTTCCGGCTGGCGGATCACTGCCCGATCAGGGTTTCGCTGACCGCCGGAACTGCCCTGTAGTACCTTGTTAAGTGAAGTCCCGGCTTCGCGCTGCACCATACGAATGCATAATGTGACGCAGTTCCGGACCCATGCACACGAGAAACCTAGTGGAACGTCGCCTTCACACCCGACACCGTGCAAGGACGCTGGTGTACATCATCATGCCGGACGGTCGCCGCTCGCTCTGCAAGGCGGTGAACCTGAGCGCCACGGGGGTGTTCATCCGGACTTCAGGCCTCGGTCTGCGCAAAGGACAGAAGGTCGAGCTGGCCTTCGCCATCAACCTGGGATCCATCACCAAGCTGCACCGGCGCACTGCCGTGGTGGCGCATGTCTCCGGTGGCGGGACCGGACTGATGATGGAAGCCTACGCCGCGCGCTGAAGGGGCGCGCCGGGCGACCCGCCATTACCTCCTTCCCCGGGCGCAACCGGACTGCGCGTCCCGCTGCATGAGCGCGCCTGCCACCGGGCTTTGCCTGGTCGAACCCGCGGCCTTCGGCTTCAACGCCCAGACCGCCACGACCAACCGTTTCCAGCGTCCCCTGCCGCAGCTGGCGGCTGCCGATGCCGCCGCCGCCGCGCGGCGCGAGTTCTCCGCGCTGGCAGCCGCACTGCGCCGCGCCGGCATACCGCTGGCCATTGCCGAGGACACACCGCATCCGCCGAAGCCCGACGCCGTGTTCCCCAACAACTGGGTGAGCTTCCACGCCGACGGCACGGTAGTGCTGTATCCCATGCATGACCCGGTGCGCCGTGCGGAGCGGCGCGAGACCGTGATCCAGCAGGTGAAGCGGCAACTGGACTTCATCGAGCGGCGACGCGTGGATCTCAGCTCCGAGGAGGAACGCGGCCGGTTCCTCGAGGGCACCGGCAGCCTGGTGCTCGACCATCGCAACCGCGTGGCCTACGCCTGCCGCTCGCCGCGTACCGACGCCACGCTGCTGGCCGAGTGGGCGCGCCTGATGGATTACGAACCCTTCCTGTTCGACGCCGCCACGCCCGATGGCACGCCCGTCTACCACACCAATGTGGTCATGTGGATCGGCACCGGGATCGCCGGCGTGGGACTGGAATGGGTCGCACCCGGCCAGCGCGATGCGCTGGCGCGCCGGCTGCTCGCCTCCGGTCGCGACGTGCTGCACCTGCGCGGCGCGCAGCTGCAGTCCTTCGCCGGCAACATGCTCGAGGTGCGCGCGCCCGACGGCATGCGCCACCTGGTGATGTCGGCCCGCGCGGCCGCATCACTTGATGCGGGCCAGCAGGCGCAGATCCGGCGCGCCCAGTGCGAACCGCTGGTCGCCGCAATCCCGGTGATCGAGCAGCTCGGCGGCGGCAGCGTGCGCTGCATGCTGGCCGAGGTCCCCCTGGCAGGGAACGCAGCATGACACTGGCCATGCAGGTGCTGCAGCGGCTGGCCAGCGCGCGCGCTGCCGAGGACGGCACGCCGCGCTTCGTCTCCGGCGCCGCGCTGGCCGAGGAATTCGCGGTCACGCGCAGTGCCATCTGGAAAGCCATGGGCGTGCTGCGCGAGCGCGGCACCGAGATCGAGGCCACCACGCATCGCGGCTACCGGCTGGTGCGCCCCGCCTCCCCGCTCACCGCCGAGGGCGTGCTGCAGCGACTCTCCCCGGAAGCGCGCGCGCGCCTGCGGGATGGCCAGTGCCTCACCGAGACCGGCTCCACCAACAGCGCGCTGCTGGAGCGTGGTGCGCCGCCGCCGGGACACTTCGACTTCCTCACCGCCGAATACCAGAGCGCCGGCCGCGGCCGCCTGGGACGCAGCTGGCTGGCGCCGCCCGGCGGCGCCATCTGCATGTCCTGGTCGTGGTGCTTCGAGGGCATGGGCGAACGGCCTGGCGCCTTGAGCCTGGCCACCGGCGTGGCGGTGCTGCGCGCATTGCAGCGCCTCGGCATCACCGGCGTGGGCCTGAAGTGGCCCAATGACCTGGTCACGCCGCGCGGCAAGCTCGGCGGCATCCTGATCGAGATGCGTTCCGAGGCCGCCGGGCCGCTGCAGGTGGTGGTGGGCCTGGGACTGAATGTCACGCTGGGCGAGGCGCTGCGCGGCTTCATCGGCGCCGCCGGCGGCAACCAGGCGGCCGACCTCGCCGAGCTGGTCGCCCCTGCCGATCCGCCGCTGCGCGAGGCGCTGGTGGCCGCGGTGCTGGAGGAGAATGTCGCATTGCTGGCCGGCTTCCCGCGCACCGGCTTCGCCGCCGTGCGGGAGGCCTACCTCGCCGCCGACGCACTGCGCGACCGGCCTGTACAGGTGCTGGGCGGTGGCGCGGCCATTCCCTCGGGCATCGCCCGTGGCGTGGACACCGACGGCGCGCTGCTGGTCGAGCACGAAGGCCGGCTGCATGCCATCGTGGCCGGCGAGGTCTCGGTGCGGCCCGGACAGGGAGGTTCATGAACACACTGCTGTTCGACGCGGGCAATACCCGCTTCAAGTGGGCGCTGGTGCGCGATGGCCGCCTGGGCCCGCAGCGCGCGGTGGCGCGCGAGGAGCTGGCGGAGTTCACGCGCTGGCTGGCGCGGGCGCCCGGGCTGGACCGCGTGGTCGGCGTCAACGTCGCCGGCACGCGCCTGGAGCGCGAGCTGCGCTCCATACTGCGTGGTGCCGGCGCGCCGCGCCCGCAGTTCATCACCAGCACGCGCACCGCCGCCGGCGTGCGCAATGCCTATGCCCGCCCCGAACGGCTGGGCGCGGACCGCTGGGCGGCCGCCATCGGCGCCTGGCATCGCGCCGGCTGCTACCGCAGCGTATGCGCCATCGGCATCGGCACCGCGCTCACCTTCGACCTGGTCGACCACGATGGCCATCACCGCGGCGGCCTGATCGCGCCCGGTCCCTCGCTGATGCTGGACTCGCTGCTCGGCCGCACCGCCGACATCGCCACCCGCGCCACGCTGGATGGCGCGCGCCGCGCCCGCCGTTCCCCGGGCTCGCGCCCGCTGGTGCCACCGCTCGCCGGTGCCACCCGCAGCGCCATCCAGGAAGGCTGCCTGGCGGCCGCCGCGGGCTTCATCGACCGCACCGTCACCCAGGTCACCCGCACGCTGAAGGAACGGCCGGTGGTGTTCATCACCGGCGGCGCCGCCACGCCGGTCATCGAACGCATCCGCTCCGCCTGCAGGCCCTGCGAGGAGCTGGTGCTGCGCGGCGTGGCGGTCATCGCCGACGTGCCCATCCATCGCCGGGCTTGATAGGCTTCGCGGCATGATCCGCATCCTCGTGCTGGTGCTCGCCGCCGCCAACCTGCTGTACTTCGGCTGGTCGCGCTGGGTGCGCCAGGAAGCCCCGCGGCTGGTCGAGCCGGCTGCCGGTGCGCCGATCACCACCGCGAACAGCCCTGCCCCGGCCACCTCCGGCGCCTGCTCGCTGCTCGGCCCGCTGGCCGGCGAGGCGCGCGCCCGCGAGGTCGAACAGCTGCTGCGCGACATGCAGATCGTGCCCGTGCAACACACCGCCACGGCCGAGGTGCGCAATGGCTGGTGGGTGCACGTCCCCACGGCCGATGCGGCGACGCAGGCGCGGGTGCTGCGCTCCATCGTGGAGTCGGGCATCAACGATGCCTTCGCCATGCCCGATGATCCCGAGTTCCGCGTGTCCGTGGGCGTGTTCACCGACCAGTCCCGCGCGCAGGTGCGCGCCAATGCCGTGCGCGCGCTGCAGCTGGAGCCGCATGTCACCGAGCGGATGACGCGGGAAACCAGCTACTGGTTCGAGCTGCCGGGCGTGGCGCCGGACCGGTTCGACATGGAGCGCCTGGCCGCGGAAGGCATCGATACCTCCGCGCTGCAGGTGGATGCCTGCGGCAGTGGCCATGACGGGCCGGCCGCCTCCACTGCCACCGGCAACGGGACATCCGGCCAGGCCCCTGCGAGGGCGGCGGTATAATCCCCAAGGCCGCCCCCAAAGCATTGTGGTGATGCAGCGGTTTTGTAAACCGCAGAGCTTGGTTCGATTCCGAGTGGGGGCACCACTCCCGTAGCGCGGCGCACCGCGCGTGCGCACGGCACGCCCCTCAGTGCGTCAGCGCATACACCGCGAAGTTCACGCCCAGGCGCAATCCCAGCGTCGCCGCATCGGCCGGATAGTCCGGATCATCCGCCCACTGGAACGAATCGCTGATGTCATTGTTGAACGCGATCGCCACCATCACGCGGCCGTGGTCGTCGAGGATGCCGCGCCAGCGCGGTATCGCACCGTCATCGAGGTAGCCGCCGCCACCGCCCAGCAGGCTGTTCATGTTGGGCACCTGCCCGCGCTGCGACAGGTCGTACACGGTGTGGAACAGCGGATGCTCGTCGGGCAGGTCCACGATCTCGCGGTCCGGGAACACCCGCCGCATGCCCTCGATGAAGCCCTCCCACTGTTGCGAACCGAAGAAGCTGTCGCAGAACAGGAAGCCGCCGCGTTCCAGGTAATCGCGCAGCTTCACCACCATGTCGTCGTCGAGGTTCCAGCTGCCGGCCAGCCCGACGATCAGGAACGGCCAGTCGAACACGTCGTTGCCATCCTCGAGGTTCACCGGCTGCTCCACCGAGCGCACGTCGATGGTGGTCAGCCGGCGCAGGATGCTGGCGTAGTAACGGTCGCCCTTGGGGTAATCCACGGCCCAGGTGGTGCCGCCCTCGCGCCAGTTGCCACCGCGACCCCAGCCGAAGCGGCCCCAGCCACCCGGCGGATACATCAGCCGCGCGACCACGAAGCCGGCCGGCTGGTTCCAGTCCGGCGGCAGATCGGTGTAGTCGGCATGCGCCTCGAAGCCGCGCAGCACGCGGAACTCGCGCTCTGCCCACGCCGCACCCGCCACCAGCATCAGGGCGGCGGCCACCAGCAACGCTGCCTTGCGACGCGGGACCATGGGCCCAAGCCTACTGCGCGGCGGTAGAATGCAGCAATGGCCTCCGGCTGGGCACACGAAGGCGCCGTCAACGAGCAGATCGAGGCGTCGGTGAAGGACGCGATCGAGCGCGCCCGCAGCCAGCTGCCGGCCGGCGAAAGCCTGAAATCCTGCGCGGAATGCGGCGAGCAAATCCCCGAGGCGCGGCGCGCGGCGCTGCCCGGCGTCAGGCTGTGCCTGGCCTGCCAGAGCGCCGCCGACGCGAAGATGCAGCCGGTCGCCGGCTACAACCGGCGCGGCAGCAAGGACAGTCAGCTGCGCTGATCGCGCAGCATGCGCGCCGCCATGGCGCCGAGCTCGCGCAGCGCGGGCTCGAAGCGCGGGTCGCGCGGATGCCCGAAGTTCAGCCGCAGGCAATTGGCGAACTGGCGCGAGCTGGAGAAGATCTGCCCGGGTGCGATGTTGATGCCGCGCGTCAGGGCCTCGCGCTGCATGGCCAGCGTATCCACCCCTTCGGGAAACTGCACCCACAGGAAGTAACCACCCGCCGGCGTACCCAGCCGGGTACCGGCCGGGAAGTAGCGGGCCGCCAGCCTCGCCGCCAGTTCGTACTGCCGCGCCAGCGTGCGGCGCAGCTTGCGCAGGTGGCGCTCGTAGCCGCCGCCAGCCAGGTAGTGCGCCAGTGCATGCTGCGAGGGCACGGCGGTGGACAGCGTCGTCATGGTCTTGGCGCGCGTGATCGCTTCCGCGTAGCGCCCCGCAGCCACCCAGCCCACGCGGTAACCCGGCGCGAGGCACTTGGAGAACGAACCGCAGTGCATGACCAGGCCGCGCGTATCCAGTGACTTCACCGGCGGCATGGGATGCGCGCCGTAGTACAGCTCCGCGTACACGTCATCCTCGATCAGCGGCACCTCGTGCGCCTCGAGCAGGCGCATCAGCTCGCGCCGCCCCGCCAGCTCCAGCGTGCTGCCGGTGGGATTGTGGAAGGTGGGCATGAACCAGCAGGCCTTCACCTGCTGGCGTTGCAGGGCATCGGCCAGCGCGTCGAGGTCGAGGCCGCGCTGCGCGTCGCAGGGGATCTCCACGGCCTTCAGGCCCAGCCGCTCCAGCGCCTGCAGCGCCGCGTAGAAGGCCGGCGCTTCCACCGCCACCGCATCACCGGGGCGCGTCACCGACTGCAGCGACAGGGTCAGCGCCTCCATCGCGCCATTGGTGATGATGATCTCGTCGGCCGAAACCCGCGTGCCCGACAATCCGTAGCGCAGCGCGATCTGGTGGCGCAGCGGCTCATGGCCGGGCGGCAGGTCCTCGACGATGCGCAGCGGCTCCAGGCGGCGCATGCCGGCCGACAGCGCCCGCGCCAGCGGCTGCAGCGGAAACAGCTCGGCACCCGGGAAGGCCGAACCCAGCGGCACCAGTCCCGGCCGGCGCGTGGCCTCCAGCACTTCGAACACCAGGTCACTGACCGCCACCGCCCGGCTGCGCGGCGAGGCCGCCCTGGGCGCGGGCAGGCCGCCTGCATCCGCCCGCACGAAGAACCCCGAGCGCGGCCGGGACTCGATCAGGCCGCGTGCCTGCAGCAAGTAGTACGCCTCGAACACCGTGGAGGGGCTGACGCGGCGCTGGCGACTGGCCTCCCGCACCGAGGGCAGGCGCGCCCCGGCGGGGAGCTCCCCGCTGTGGATCAGTGCCTCGAGCTCGTTCGCATAGCGCTGGTAGCGGTTCATTGGAGCCCATCTGATACGGTTTCTGGAATGCCAATCTGCACACCCCCACCATAGCAGATCGGCGTATGATTCACTGCATGAGCAACCAAAGGCAGATGAAGTTCTCGACCCGCATGCTGATGGTGCTGACGCCCATCGCCCTGGCCATCGGCGTCACGGAAGCCTGGCGCCTGGCTGGCGGGCTGGTGACCATCATCGGGGTGCAGATCATCCTGATGGGGCTGGCCGCGTGGGCCCTCGTCCGCCGCATTCGTGAGGAGCGGAACAAATGAGCATCGTGATGATCGGCGCGCTGGTGTTCGCCGTGTTCAGCCTCGGCCAGGCGCTGTTCGCCATGGCCAGGGGACCGGATGAGTCGGGCGCGGTAGCCAGGGCGCTGACGCGCCGCATCGCCATCTCGGTGCTGCTGTTCGTCGCGATCGTGATCGGCTGGAAGCTGGGCCTGATCGAGCCGCACGGCTACCGCGGTTGAGAGCGGTGGCGCCACCCCGGCGCCACCCCGAAGTCCCGCAGCCGCTGCGCTAGCGGTTCAGCAGGTTGTTGAGGCGGTCGCGTACCTTGTCGCGGACCTTCTCTTCCAGTTCCTGGCGCTTCTCCTCCACCTCCTGGCGGAGTTCCTCCTTGCGCTCGTCGATCTCCTGCTTCACGCGGTCCTTCACCAGGCCGGCAAGGTCCGGACGGATCTTCGGGTCGGCGAGCGTGCCGGTGATGCGCACCGGGATGGCCGCCCGCGTCAGCTCGGCGATGTCCGCATCCGCCTCCGGCGGCGCCCGCAGTACCGTGGCCGTGACGGTGAAGTCCAGCTCCTGCGACACCAGGCTGGTGCTGCCCTGGCCGGTGATGCGCAGCAGCTGCGAGGCCACCACCAGGTCGCGGGTACTCGCCACGCCGTCGACCAGCTCGGCGTTGGCCTTGAACGTGTCGAAAGCCGTGCGGCGCGTGTTTGCGGCCGCCGAGAGCTGGCGGTTCTTGATCAGCGACTGCGCCTGCTCGATGGCATACCAGATGTCGATGCCCTCGACCGCACCGTCCTGAAGGTCCAGGCCGATGCGGCCGGTCAGCGTGGCCAGCAGTGCATCGCCGCTGCGGCCGCGCGCCGACAGCACCATGTCGAGGTTGCCCCTGCCGGACAGCCGCTCGCTGTCGACGTAGTCCTTCATCAGCGCGGCGATGTCGATGCCGCGCATGTGCTCGTCCATGGTCAGGCGCGGCACTTCAGGCCGCATGTCCAGGCCGATGTCGCCGCTGTAGGTGCCGCCATAGAGCTGCGCGCGCAGCGGGCCGAAGCGGCCCACGCCGTCTGCCAGCGACACGGCTGCGGAAAGCTGCGACAGCCGTGCGCCGCCCACCTTGATCTCGCCTGCCTCGAAGATGCCCTTTGCCCGCAACGGCTTGAGCAGCTCCACCGGCAGCTCGATGGGTTCGCTGTCGGCCGTCTCCTCGGTCGGCGGCGGCTGGTAGCGGTCGAGGTCGATGCGGTCGAGGTTCAGCGCGAAGTCCATGCCGCTGTTGCCGGTGTCGTAGCTGAAGCGGCCAGCCAGCTTGCTGTCATCCAGGGTGAACGCCAGGTTGGTCAGCCGCATCACCCCGCCCTGCCAGGCATATGCGCCCTGCGCGGCCAGGCGCGTGAGCACCGTCTCGTCGCGCGTCTCGGGCTGCTCGATGCCGAGCTGGCGCATCAGCGTGCGCGGTGAGACCTCCTCCAGCCTGAAGATGCCGGACAGCGCCGGGGAATCGATCAGCTTCGTGCCCTCGATGCGCCCCACCAGCTTCGCTGCACCGAACGCGGCGGTGAAGTCGGTGGTGGCCAGCGTCTGCTGCGCGAGATCGAGGTCGGCGGCGGGGGTTTCGAAGCGCCAGTCCAGTTCCGAGGGCACACCCTCGGGCTGCAGGCGGCCCTTCAGCACCAGGTTGGCGAACTGGTAACGCTGTGCGTCGAGGTCCGGCACCAGCGCGAAGTCCGCCGACAGCGGCAGCGGCTTCTCCCCGGGCGCGGTGACGAGGCGGGTGCTCATCGACACCTTCACCGGCACACCACTGGCCACGCGGCCGATGTCCACCTCCACGTCCTCTGCGACCAGGTCCTGGAAGGCGATGCGGCTGTCGGTGATGGCAATGCCGGCCAGGTCGAAGGAGGTCGGGCCGCCGGTGGATTCGTCCACCTCCGGCTCTGCGGTGTCATCGCCGCCCCACTCTTCCCAGTTGCCCTTGCCCTGCGCATCCTGCTTCAGGCGCAGGTCGAGGCCGTCGATCTCGATGCGGCCGATCTCCAGCTGCTTTCTCAGCAGGGGCATCAGCTTCACCGACAGGCGGGCGCGCTTGAGCGACAGGAAGGGCTCCTCGCCGAAACCGGGCGGATTACCCAGCGAGGCCTCGCCGGTCTCGATGGCGACCCACGGGAACAGCGACAGCTTCAGCTCGCCCGGAAGCGACAGCGTGCGCCCGGTAGACCGCTGCACGGCGGCGGAGATGCGGTCCTTGTAGTCGTTCGGGTCGAACAACAGCCAGATGGCGACCCCGGCGAGCACCAGCAGTCCCGCCAGGCTGCCGAGGATGATGCCGATGATCTTGAAGGCGCGCATTTCGGAGCTCCGTACCGTCGGGGGTCGTACAGCTTACCGCGGAGCGGCCCCTTCCCGTCTGTCGGAGAAGGCCAGCTCCCGGGCAAAGAAGGGCAGCACATGCTGCGCGAAGCGCTCGGCCACCTTGTTCATGTGGTCGCCCTGGTAGGTCTCGTACTCATGCGGCACGCCGAGCCTGGCCAGCACCCGCACCATCTCCACGTTGCCGCCGATCAGGGTGTCCTGCTCGCCGATGTCCAGCTTGATGGCCGAGAAGCTCTTGAGCTGCGGCACGTACTGCGAGGCCATCACCGTGGGCGCATTGGCAGTGTAGCGCGCCAGCACGTCGGCCTGGGTTGCGCCACCGCGCACCGGCAGATCCATGTACAGCGGCGGGGACTGCGGGTTCGGCGCCCACGAGGCCGAGGCTGCCAGCGTGGTGCGCCCCATCACCGGCATCTTGTCCACTTCCTCCAGCGTGAGCGGCTTGTCCAGGCCTGCGTCGGCGGGCGTGACACCACGCGGATCAAGGCAGCAGGAACTCATCGCATACAGCGCGATGAAGGTATCGGCATGCTTCATGCCGACGCGCAGCGTGCCGTAGCCGCCCATCGAGTGGCCGGCCAGGCCGCGGGACCCGCGCTGCGGGATCGTGCGGAAGTTGCGGTCGATGTAACCCACCAGGTCACGGGCGACGAAGGATTCCCAGTCGCCGATGGTGGGCGAGTTCGAATACATCGAACCGCCAAAACGGTTCAGCACATCGGGAATCACCACCAGCAGCGGCGGGATACGGCCCTCGGCAATGGCGGCGTCCAGCGCGCCCGGCAGGCCGAGGAACCCCGTGTACATCGCGGCAGTGGCGCCAAAGCCGTGCAGGAAGTAGAGCACCGGGTAGCGGCGCGATGCATCGTCCGCATAGCCGGGCGGCAGGTACACGAACACCTTGCGCGTGGCGCTGTCGCCGGCGAGGTTGCCCTCCAGGCTGGCGCCGTGCACCTCCACCTGCTGCAGCGTGCCCGCAGCAGCCGCCGCCGCAACGGCCGGCCGCGCCGGCCACGCACAGGCCAGCCAGGCCAGCACCATCAACGCGGACCACCTGCGTGAAAGACCTGCGCGCATCACCGATCCTCCTTGTTGTTCATTCCGCGCTTCGCGATCGGGTAATCTTAGCAACTCCCCTCCCCCCCCTCCCGCGCCTGCTTGTCCAACGCCCCGGAACTCTTCCGCCAGCGAAATTTCCTGCTCTATTTCGGCGGCCGCCTGTTCTCGAACTTCGCCCGCCAGATCGTGGCAGTGGCCGTGGGCTGGCAGGTGTACGATCTCACCGGCAGCGCCTTGCACCTGGGCATGGTGGGCCTGGTGCAGTTCGTGCCGGCGCTGCTGTTCGTGCTCCATGGCGGCAGTGTCGCCGACCGCCACGACCGCAAGCGCGTGGTGCAGTTCTGCCAGCTGGCCGAGGGCATCACCGCCGCATGGCTGGCCTGGCGCAGCTTCACCGGCAGCATCACCGTGCTCGACATCTACGCCGCAGCGGCCATCTTCGGCGCGGCCTCGGCCTATGAGCGCCCGGCCACCGGCGCCATGCTGCCCAACCTCGTGCCGCTGGGCCTGCTGCAGCAGGCCATCGCACTGTCCAGCGGCGCGCTGCAGCTCGCCACCATCGCCGGTCCGGCCCTGGGCGGATTCATCTTCGCGGCCTCGCCCACAGGGTGCTACGCGTCCATCGCCTCCTTCTGGCTTCTGGGCGGCATCTTCAATGGCGCGCTGCCCACGCTGGTGCGCGACGCGCCGGCTCCTTCCACCAGCTGGCGCGAGCAGCTGGCCGGCGTGCGCTTCATCCGCGGCAATCCCACCATCCTCGGCACCATCTCGCTGGACCTGGTGGCGGTGCTGCTGGCCGGCGCGACCGCACTGCTGCCCATCTACGCCAAGGACATCCTGCACACCGACGCGATGGGCCTGGGCCTGCTGCGCTCCGCACCCGCCGCCGGCGCGCTGGTCACCACCGCAATCCTCGCGCGCAGGCCCTTCGAGCGGCGCGTGGGCATGCGCATGTTCCAGGCGGTGATCGTGTTCGGCATCGCCACGGTGGTGTTCGGCGTGTCGACCAGCCTGGTGCTGTCACTGGCGGCACTGGCCGTGATGGGCGCCGCGGACCAGATCAGCGTGGTGATCCGCAACCTGCTGGTGCAGGTATCCACGCCCGATGCGATGCGCGGGCGGGTTGGCGCCATCAACTTCCTGTTCATCAGCGCCTCCAACCAGCTGGGCGAGTTCCGTGCCGGCGTCACCGCCGCCTGGTGGGGCGCGTTGCCGGCCGTGGTGGTGGGCGGCGTGGGCAGCGTGCTGGTGGCGTTGCTGTGGATGCGGCTGTTCCCGACGCTGCGCGACGTGGAAAGACTGAACTGATTAGAATCGTTCGTTCACGCTCCAGCGGAGGGATCTCTCATGTGCGAACGCGACTCGAACGACGACATCCTGCGAGGCAATGAACTCTCCCGCCGCCGCTTCGGCGCGCTGGGACTCGGCGCCGGTTTCGCCGCCCTGCTGCCGCCCGTGGCCGGCGCAGTGGAAGTTACGGAATCCGAAGTCGAGATCAAGACGCCCGATGGCACCTGCGATGCGCACTTCGTGCATCCCGCCAACCCCACGGCCGCGGTGCTGGTGTGGCCGGACATCTTCGGGCTGCGCCCCGCCTTCCGCAGCATGGGCAAGCGCCTGGCCGAGGCCGGCTATGCCGTGCTCACGGTCAACCCCTTCTACCGTTCGCTGAAGGGCCAGCCCGCCGACCGCGAGGCCGCCTTCTCGGTGGCGCGCACGCTGAACCCGACCACGCATGTCACCGACGCCAGGGCCTTCGTCGCCTGGCTGGATTCGCAGCGCGCCGTGGACACGCGCCGCAAGATCGGCACCACGGGCTACTGCATGGGCGGCCCCATCGTGATGCGTACCGCGGCCGCGGTGCCCGAGCGCATCGGCGCGGCCTGCTCCTTCCATGGCGGCGGCCTCACCACCAATGACGAGAACAGCCCGCACCTGCTGATCCCGAAGATGAAGGCCAGCTTCCTGATCGCCATCGCCGACAACGACGACGAGAAGGAACCGGAGTCCAAGAACATCCTGCGCAAGGCCTTCGACGAGGCCAAGTTGCCGGCCGAGATCGAGGTGTACAAGGGCGCCAACCACGGCTGGGTGCCGCCTGACTCGCAGGCCTACCACCGCGAGCAGGCCGAGCGCGCCTGGGAGCGCAAGCTGGCCCTGTTCGCCAGGGCGCTGGCCTGAAGTCCCAGCGGGCCCGGGTATCCTGCCCGGGCCCTGCCCCCGCCGGGGCGTTTTGCGCCTCCCGCGACGCGGGAGTACATTGATCCCCAAAGCGGTTGCATGGCGATAACCGCATATAAATCACAGGGGGTCTTCGTGAGATTGCGCAGCCTGCTCGCATTGTTCGTCCTGTGCGCCGGTGCCGCCAGCGCCAGTGCGCACCACTCGTTCGCGATGTTCGACAGCGACGACCAGATCCGCCTGGTCGGCAAGGTCACCGAGTTCCGCTGGCAGAACCCGCACGTGTACATCCACCTGGAGGCGCCGGACCCGAAGGGCCGCATGCGCCACTGGACCATCGAGTGCGCGAACCCGGGCATCCTCAATCGCAGCGGCTGGAAGTTCAACATCATCAAGCCCGAGGACACGCTCACCGTGGTGGTGGCACCGCTGCGCACCGGGGAGCCCGGCGCACTGCTCAAGCAGGTGAAGCTGGCCGACGGCCGCATCCTCGGCAACGGCGGACCGGCGGGCCCGCCGAACATCAGCATCGAGGACGGCTCGCCGCTGCCGGGAGCCGGGCAATGAGCCGCGCGGTCACCTTCTGCGGCATGCTGGTTGCCGCGATGGCGCTCACCGCCTGTTCAGGCAGTGGCGATGCCGCGCAGGCGGGCGGGTTCGATCCGCGTGATTTCAGCGGCACCTGGGAGCGCTATCCCATCCCGACCGATACCGCGCGCGACCCCAGCGTCGTCGCGCCCTCCGGACCGGTGGGCCTGGCCGGCATCCCGGCGCCGCCGCTGAAGCCAGAGTACAAGGCCGAGTGGGAAGCCGAGCGCAGGCGCCACGACGAGGCCAATGCCGCCGGCCGCCCCATCGCCACGCACTACACGCAGTGCATTCCCGACGGCATGCCGGCCATGATGATGGCCATGTTCCCGATGGAAGTGCTGATCACGCCGCGGCAGGTCACCATCATCCAGGAGGCCTACAACCAGGTGCGGCGCATCTACCTCGACGACACGCTGCCACCCGTCGAGGATGCCGAGCCCGGCTTCTGGGGCCATTCGGTGGGCCACTGGGAAGGCAACGACTTCGTGGTCGAGACCATCGGCATCAAGGAGTACGTGCGCTTCCGCGATGCGCCGCATTCGCCCAACATGCGCATCCATGAGCGCATGCGCATGCTCGACGCCGACCACTTCGAGAACGAGGTGACCATCGTCGACCCGGAATACCTCACCGGGCCGTGGAGCTGGAAGTGGACCTACCAGCGCAAGCCCGGCTACAAGATGTACGAGTACGTCTGCGAGGACAACCGCGAGTACGCCGACCCGGTCACCGGCGAGGCGCGGCTGCGCATCGATACCGAGTAAGCGTCACTGCGCCCGGGCAGCCGGGCGCAGCCCGCGGGCCAGCGGATGCTCCAGCCAGGCCTTCGGCAGGCCTGGCCGGGTTTCCACCAGGATCTCGAAGATGGCGCGCCGGTCCTCCGGCGAGAGCGCATGGAAATCGCCGTCGTCCTCGCCGGTGAGGATCTCCAGCAGGCGCCGGAACACGTATCCCCTGGCCGGCTCCGGCAGCGCATCGAAGGCTTCCGAGTACACCAGGTAGCTCAACGGGTAGCGGAACAGCCGCGTGCCCAGGTCGAAGTCGCGCAGCGAGCGTCCCTTCGAGTCGCGCGGCCCGCGGGCAGCGAAGTCACGTGCGAAGGCCGAACCGGCAATGATCTTCCCGCCGTCCAGGCCCGGCAGCGGCTGCTCGTCGGCGAACAGCAGGTAGCGCAGCAGCTGCTCCACGGGACGATCGAGCTTGTCCTGCACGTCGTCGGGCAGTTCATCCCAGGCCGGCGGCGCCGACACCAGTGCCTCGCCGCCAAGTTCGTACAGCGCGATGCGCGTGCGGTAGTTCACCAGCGTGATCAGGTTGTGGGCCTGGGTCTGGTGGCCGAGCACCAGCAGTGCCACGTCCTCGCTGGTGGGCACGAGGTAGGCGCTGGCGTCGAAGCCTTCCGCCGGCACCTCGGCCTTCGCCGTCTTCGCGGTGGCGCCCGGCGCCGTGACGGCATTGGCCATGGTGCCCGCCGCCAGGCGGCCGGTGACGTACCAGCCGCCCCAGCGCTGCTCCAGCGGGCTGTCCTGGTCGGTGATCCAGGAGCGCGCGCCGGGCACCAGCGTGCCATTGCCGGAGGCGTGTACCGAGCGCAGCAGCACGCCGGGGACGCCGCGCGTGCCGGCCGCGATGTGGCACTGGGTGCAATCGAGCTCGGCGCGCTCGAACCGCGGCTTCTCGACCTTCTGCTCATGCAGGATGTAGAAGATCGCGCCCTGGCTGCGGTCGAAGGAGATCACCTCGATCTCCTTGCCCTCGTTCACCACGCCCACGTACACGTCGTCGTTGAAGTACAGCGCACGCGGATGGCGTGGCGAGATCTTCGGGTACTGGAAGCTGGTCTTGGAGAACACCAGCGTCTGCGAGCTCACCGGGATGTCGAGCTGTTCCAGCACCGACTTCAGGTAGCCATGCGCGCTGCCGTCGTGCGTGAGGCTCGCCTCGCCGGCGTCGAGCCTGTGCTGCAGCTTCGCCACCGGGTCGCTGATCTCATCGGAGCGGTAGTGGATGGGCGCGTCGCTGTAGGGAATGTAGCCCTGGTTGCGCACCGCGATCTGTGCGCCGGCCTCGCGCACCAGGGCCACCAGCGCCAGCGCGGGCAGCGCCAGTGCAAGCACCGCTGCCAGCCGGCTGGCACGTCCCGGCATCCCGCTGCTCATCGCCGTCGCGCCTCCCACACCGGCGGGTTGGCGCGGCCCTGGTGGCAGCTGCCACAGGAGACATCCGCCGCGTAACGCTGGTCGCCGCCCAGCTGCGCCAGGTGGCGTTCGTTGATCTCATCGAGCATGGCGATCATGATCCGCGCCGTTTCCTTCTTCGGGTTTTCGTCCGAGACGTAATCGAGCTCGCCCGTGTCACGGTTCTCCACGTGGCAGTAGCTGCAGGTCACGCCCAGCTCGCGCTCGTAGCGCTTCATCAGCCGCTCCAGGCGCGCCGGCGCAATGTCCTTGCGCAGCACCTTCAGGTTCACGGGGCGCCCGGGGCGGGCTGCGGCATCGCCTGCCGCCGCGCCGGATTCGTGCGCGGACACCACGGCGGCCAGCACACCGGCCACCAGCGCAAGGACTGTCACGCGCAATCTCGCCATGGACCTTCCAGCTTTCTCTGCCCGGGGTGAATGTAGGCCAGGCGCCGGCCCGCAGGGGCCGCCCCGCTTATGAATTGTTGGACGCGCTCATGAACGGCCGGCACTGACTGCCGCCCGGGACATGCCGCGGCCGGAATCAGGGCTGCCAGCCGACGCCGTTGAGCGGAATACGACCCGGCGGATCTGCACGGCTCGCGTCCGGATGGCTATATGCAGCGCCGAAACATCATGAGGTGCCACGGCATGGCGAGGGTATACAGCCCACTGGCCACTGTTTTCCGCCAATCAAGTCGGGAGGACACTCAATGAAACCCTGGTCGATGGCATCCGCGATGGCCGTGCTGCTGGCAGGCAGCACGGTGGCATTCGCCGATCCTGCAATATCCGGTCGCTGGGACGCGCAGCTGGTGCGCGGGCAGGACTCCATTCCCTTCCGCCTGGACATCAGCGGCGAGGGCGACACGCTCAAGGGCACGCTGTACGACGGCTTCCGCCCCTACGAGTACACCACCAGCGCCAGCTACCGCGACGGCCGGTTGCGGCTGGAGATCGAGCACTACCTGACCACCATCGAGGCCCGCCTGGAGGACGGCCGGCTGGTGGGCGAGGTGCGCTCGCAGAACCGCGGCAGCAGCGCCGACTACGACTTCGTCGCCACGCGCCACGACGCCGAGGCTTACGCCAGGGTCGCCGCCGCGCCCGCCCCGGTGATCGCGGGCGTGTGGGAGATCCCGCTGTCTGCCCCTTCCTCCAAGGGCGAGAAGGCCTTCCGCTTCATCGTCGAGCAGAAGGGCGCCGAAGTAGCCGCCACCATCCTGCGCGTCGATGGCGACACCGGGGCCTACAGCGGCGTGTTCAAGGACGGCAAGTGGGTGCTGTCGCACTACGACGGCTCGCGTCCCGGCGTGATCGTGGTCACCCCGACGGCTGCCGGCACGCTGGAGATCCAGCAGCGCGTGGACCGCCCGGGCGCCGCCACCGAGAACGCCTATGCCTCCGCCCCGGATGGCCGCTACGCGCCCACGCTGGTCGCGTACCGCCCCGAGGTCGCGCGCGAGAAGGGTTTCCCGGAACCGGCTAACCACCTCACCCACACCGTGCCGCGTGACCCGAACGAGAAGTTCACCTTCGCCTTCCCCGACCTGGATGGCCAGCTGCGCACCCAGGACGATCCCTTCTTCAAGGGCAACGTGATCCTGGCCATCGTCACCGGAACCTGGTGCCCGAACTGCCATGACGAGGCGCAGTACCTGGTGGAGCTGGACCGCAAGTACCGCGACCGCGGCCTCTCCATCGTGGCACTGAATTTCGAGGAGGTGGAGCAGCAGGAATCGCTGCAGCGTGCCCGTGCCTTCGTGAAGCAGTACGGCGTGACCTATCCCTACCTGCAGGCCGGTGCCCCTGAGGAAATGTGGGAGAAGGTGCCGCAGCTGCTGAACCTCAACACCTGGCCGGCCACGGTGTTCATCGGCCGCGACGGCACCGTGCGGGCCGTGCATGCCGGTTTCGCCTCGCCCTCGGCAGGCGAGTTCTACAAGCGGCAGGACAAGGAATTCACCAGCCGCATCGAGCAGCTGCTCGCCGAGGAAGCGCCCGCCGACGCCCGCCTGTCGGCGGTTCGTCGCTGAGATCCTCCCGCCCGCGCCGCAAGCCTACAGCCCGTAGGCTTCCGGCCCGGGCGGAACCTCCGGCAGCGGCGCCGGCTTGCCGTAGCCGCGATTCCCGTCCGGCCCGATCACGCCCGCGCCCGGGCCGATGTTGTCCACCGCCAGGTTCTCCTCGTTGCAGGCGTACTCCTGCTGCCCCAGCCCCTCCGACGCCAGCGTCCAGGTGCGGTCGAACAGGATTGGCCGGCTGTAGTAGCGCGGATCCTCCACCCGCATCGACAGCTTCAGGTGATGCCGGTCCGGTCGCGTCCAGCGCTCGATCACGCGCGTGTCGTCGCTGGTGGGATTGCCGTTCTCGTCGAGCCAGATGCGGTCGTGCGAGCTGTCGAACAGGCGGATGGTCTCGATGACCAGCGTGTCGCCTTCCCAGCGCGCCGCCGCGGTGCCGAAGTAGCGGCGCGGCGCGCGCGGGTCCGGCCGCAGCCGGCCATCGATGCTGATGCGACGGCTGGTGTTGTAGTTGTAGGTGAAGGCGATGCGGCCCGGCGTGTGCAGCACTTCGAAAGGCAGGCCGCTGCCGTTGTGGCGCGGGATGCCCCCGAGGATGCACAGCGCCTCCGGGTCCACGGTGTGGTTCTGCGAGTACAGCACCGCACGCCTGCCCTCCTCCGTGAAGGGCAGCGCGAAGCCGGGGAAGTCCTTGCCGAGGTTGCCGCCGGGCTTGCCCGGCTCGCGCACCGGCCGCCAGAAACCGGTGAAGTCCGGCTTGCCGTCGAGCCCCCGCGGCGCCGGCAGCGACGGCCCCTGGTAGGGCTCGCCGCGCATCAGGGACGAGGTCAGCTCCTCCGCGCCCAGCGGCTGGGTAGCCTGCTGTGACGTCGCAGACGAAGCAGCGACGGCCAGCGCCACCGCCGCGGCGATCAGTCTTGCTGCACGCATGTCCGGTTCACTCCACAGGGGCGCCCGCGCCAGCCGCCAGTTCCGGCGGCGGGTCGGAGGGCTTGGGTTTGTTGCGCCGGTACAGCCAGTAGCCGGTGCCGCGCGAGTCGCGGCCGTCCACCGCGCCCAGCGGCAGGTCCGGCACCACTTCGCCGTCCGGGCCGAAGCCGCGGTTGCCATCGGGCCCGATGCGGCCCGGGCCCGGCTCCAGGTGCTGCAGCACCCAGGGCGTGTTCCATTCGCAGGAAAACTCCGGCAGCGTCTCCCCCGGCGCCGCCAGCACCCAGCGGCGCGAGTACTCGATCGGCTCGGTGTAGTAGACGGGATCGGTGTAGGTGAGCGTCACCTGCAGGTGGTGGTAGTCTGGTCGCGTCCAGCGCTCCACGATGGTGGCGGCGGAGCTCTGCGGGTTGGCGTTGTCATCCAGCCAGAACTTGCCGTCGGCGCTGTCCTTGAAGCCGTGGGAATGGATCACCAGCGTATCGCCCTCCCAGTGGCCCACGTTGTTGCCCAGGTAGCGCGGATCCGGGTCCTCTTCGGGCTCCCGCCCGTCCAGCCACACCCAGCGGTGCCAGCCCAGGTAGTAGAAGAAGGCCAGCCGCTTCGGCGTGTGCAGGATCTCGAACGGCAGCACGCTGGTGGTCAGGCGCGGATTGCCGCTGATCAGGCAGCGGGCCTCCGGGTCGATGGTCTGCGTGCGATTGAATTCCAGCATCTGCCGGCCGGCCTGCGAATACGGCAGCTGGAATCCCGGGCGGTCCTTGCCGAGGTTGCCGTCCGGCTTGCCTTCCTCACGCAGCAGCTTCCAGTAGCCGGTGAACAGCGGCCTTCCTTCCGCGTCCCGGGGCGTGGGCCGGGTGGCACCGGTCCAGGGACGGCCCAGCAGCACGTCGGCCGCGGAGGCTTGCTGGCCCACCGCCTCGGTGCGGCCGCAGCCGGCCACCAGTGTCGAAGCCAGGCACAGGCCTGCCAGCCACGCACTGCCACGAACAGCTGCCATCTCTTTCGAATCCCATGATGTGAATGACACGGCATCGTACCTGCGCATCGCGATGCGCCTTGGGCGAAGTCGCTATGACACATGCTGCAATGGAATTTGTTGCCGCGGCCCGCCCGCGCCACGATGCCGTCCATGGCACGCAGCAGATTCCTCTACCTGGTCGCCGCCGCGCTCACCCCGCTGGTGCCGGCCCACGCGCACCACTCCTTCGCGGCGATGTACGACGCGAACCGCCCCATCCGCCTCGTGGGCAAGCTGGTGAAAGTCGAATGGGTGAACCCGCACGCGCACTTCGTGCTCGAGGTGAAGGGCAGCAATGGCGAGGTGACCACCTGGTCGGTGGAAGGCGCCGGTCCCGGTGCGCTGTCCCGCCGCGGCTTCAACAAGGGCGACGTGAAGGTCGGCGACACGCTGGTGGTCGACGGCTACCTGGCGCGCAGCGGCAAGCGGGTGATAGACGGCCAGCGCGTCACACTGCCCGATGGCCGCGTGTTCTTCAGCGGATCCACCGGCGCCGAGGGTCCCGGCGGCAACGCCGCGCCGCTGCCGCCCGTGCCCGGCGGGCAATGATCCGCTGCCTGGATGCAACACTTGATGCATCCATACCACCACAGGAATTTAATCGGCCGGTAACCGATTTGTGACTTCACACCGGCGCGCAAAGAAGCTACTTTGGACTCCGGCCCTCGGGTGATTCCGTCGACCCGCCAACAAGCGCTGTTGCCGGACTCTGAGAGGCCACCAGTTCCAGCGCAAACGGCTCACCCGCGAGGGTGAGCCGTTTGCGCTTTCAGCGGCCGGTTCTCAGAAATGGATGCCGACGCGCGTGAACACGTGCCGGCCATCGTTCTCGTACGGCGCGCCACCGGGATACAGGCGGCCGTTGTTGCGCACCGTGACCAGCTGCGCGCGCTGGATGTAGTTATCCAGCAGGTTCTCCACGCCCACCGTGAGCCGCACGCGCTCGTTGAAGGCGTAGCTGCCTACCAGGTCGACGAAGGTCTCTGCACCAATGTCCTCGTACACGGGATTCGTCGGCGTGGTGTTCGCCACGTAGATCCACTTACCGAAATGCCGCAGTCGTCCGGTGAGGTTCCAGGCGCCGACCTCATAGTCGGCCGAGACGCTGCCGCTGGTACGCGGGAGGGTGCGCAGGAACCCGACGCGGGTGGGCTCGTTCAGCAGCGCGGGATCGAACCTGCGGTACCTGGTACGGTTGTAGTTGCCGGCCCAGGTGAGCACCAGGCGTCCCGGCCCCGCCGGCAGGCGCCAGTTGCCCACCAGGTCCACGCCGGTGGTGCGGGTGTCGAAGCTGTTGGTGTAGAAGCGCACATGGGTCAGCTCGTTGGCCAGCGGCACGTTGGCGGCCACCAGCTGCGCACGCTGCGCGTCGGTGAGCTCGAAGTCCGAGGAAAGGCCGATGCGGTCATCCACGTCGATCCGGTAGGCATCCAGGGTGACCGACAGCCCGGGCACGGGCTGCAGCACCAGGCCGGCGCTCAGGTTCACCGAGGTCTCCGGCTCCAGCGGGCGGCCGCCGAACAGCGCCGCGGCCTGGGAGTTCGAAGGCAGCTGCGCGCGCACGTCCACCGACCGCGGGATCAACGGGTCCAGGTTGGGGTTCTGGCCGATGTTCTGCAGGTACTGCTGTCCCGGGGTGGGCGCGCGAAAGCCCGTGCTGACCGCGCCGCGGATGCTCAACGCGTCGCTGAACCTGAAGCGCGCCGACAGCTTGCCATTGGTAGTGGAACCGAACAGCGAGTAGTCCTCGAAGCGGCCTGCAACACCCACGTTGAGCCGGTCGGTGAGGTCGAGGTCCAGGTCCAGGTAGGCGGCGAAGTCGTGGCTGTCCCACGCGCCGGCCGTCGCTGGATGCGCGCCCGGGAAGCCGTTGGATCCCGGCGAGAGGTCGCGCAGCGGTCCCACGACCCAGGAGGCCTCCTCGCCGGCGATGATGCGGAACTCCTCGCGGCGGAACTCCGCCCCGAACGCCACGTTGACGGGCCGTGCGAGCGCGGTGTTCCACTGGTACACGAGGTCCAGGTTCACGGTCTGCTCGCGCTGCTCCCGCCCGCCGTTCTCGAACTGGGTCGGCGACCGCGAGCCCAGCGACAGGTTGATCGACTCCTTCAGCCAGTAGTCGATGCGGTTGCTGCCGACCGAAGCGGAGAAGTCCCAGTCCAGGTTCTGGCCGAGCGTGCCGCGGATGCCGGCGGCGAAGCTGTAGTCGCGGGTGTCGGACCCGAACCGTGGCGTGAAGCCGCCGGGATAGATGTCGAGCAGGTTGAAATCCGGATCGATGGCCGACCAGCTTCCGGAGGCGTCCGAGCCATCCGTCTGGTAAATGGAGTGCTTGCCGTTGGCCTTGAGGTTGTACCCGCCATTGCGCGCGAAGGTGACGATGTTGCCGTCCGCATCCGGGCCGGTGACGGTCAGCGAGGGCCGGTAGTTGAAGTCCGCCACGCCACTGTCGTCGTAGAGATTGCCGAAGGCATACAGCTCGGCGCTGCCGGACAGCCCGTAACGAGCGTTCACGAACAGCTTCCTGCTGGTGAGATCGGGCAGGCCGTAGCGCTGTACCACCCTGCCGATGGAACGCACGGCGCTCGCCCAGGGCTCGCCCTGCGCGGCGATGGCCGCCGCATCAGCGCGCTGGATGCCGTTGTTGCTGGCGCCGCCATCGACGTATTCGGCCGAGACATTGAGGCTGCCACGCTCGCCGAAGGCGATGCCATGGGACAGGCCCGCCTGCAGGCTGCGGCCATCGCCCTTGGTGAACTCGCCAAAATGCACCCACGCATCGGTGCCAGGCTCGTCGCGCGGGATGAAGTTGATCACGCCGGCGATGGCATCCGAGCCGTACTGCGCCGCCGCGCCGTCGCGCAGCACCTCGGTGCGCTTGAACGCGCCCGAGGGCAGCACCAGCAGGTTCACCGCCTGCGCGCCGCGCGCCGTCACGTCGACGAAGGCCGAGCGGTGGAAGCGCTTGCCGTCGACCAGCACCAGCGTGTGGTCGGGAGAGAGATTGCGCAGCGACGCCGGCCTGACGAAGATCGACCCGTCGGCCGTCGGGATCCGTCGCACGTTGAAGGATGGCACCAGCGCCTGCAGCTTGGTGTTCAGGTCGGCCGAGGCCGTCTTCTCCAGATCCTCGTCCGACACGACATCGATGGGCACGCTTGATTCGAGCACGGTGCGTTCGGCGCGCCGCGTCCCGGTCACGATGATCTGCTCCAGCTCCTGCCCTGGTGCATGCTGCGCCTGCGCGCCGGCGGCCTGGGCCTGCGGCGCGAGGAGGGCGGCGACGGCCAAGGCGACCGGCGACCACGCGAGATTGGTCCTGTTCATGCTGCTCCCTGCTGTGTGGAATCCGGGGCAGCAGAGGATATGGAGCACAGGAATGCGCCCGGAAATGGCGTGTTGCAATGAACCCCGGCGCGAAGGTTCTCAGTGATTGCCGTCCGGGATGCCGGGGTTCCGGATGGTTCTAAGCGCGATGGCGGTGCAGGACTGCATCGGCCCTGCCGCCAGCCAGGCGCCGATACCGCCGCAACCTGGACACGTTGCGATAACCCGGGTTGATGGCGCGCAACGCGCGCGGTGAAGCGGCACGAAGCCGCATCACCGCCTTCGGCGTCACAGGCTCGCGGACAGCGTGACCTGCACGGTGCGCGGCGGACCCGGCCGGAAGGTCGCCGGCGCGGACGCCTGGTTGACGTTGATCGTGCCGAGGTAGTCCTTGTCGAAGAGGTTGTCGACATTGACCCTCAGCTTGACCTCTTCCAGCGGCCCGACCCTGAAGCCCTCGCCCACCTCCACGTAGGCATTGAACAGCGTGTAGCTGCCCAGCCGCTCGGTGTTGCCGAAGTTGGTGTACCGGGCGCCGATGTGCCGTGCCGAGACATTCACCAGCGCCGACGGCAGCACCTCCCAGGTCACGCCGCCCTGGAAGACGAAGCGCGGGAAGTCCGGTACGTCATTGCCGGCGATGGTGACCGTGCCGAAGTTGTCCTTGAACTCGGCATGGTTCCACGAGGCATTGGTGTTCAGGTAAGCACGGCCGCCGAGGAAGGCCGGCTTCCACTGGCCGCTGAGCTCCAGGCCCCAGGATTCCACGTCACCGACGTTCTGGAAGAAGGTCTCGGTGGTGGTGGACCCTGGCACGGGCGACGCAAAGGACTGCAGGCGGTTGGTGAAGGCCGTGTGGTAGAGCACCAGTGCGGCATTGAAGGTGGGACGGTTGGATCGCACGCCCAGCTCCCAGTTGCGCGCCCGCTCGGCCTCGGGGCCCGGCACCGCCGGGCTGGCGGCGGCGTAGATGTCGTCCGCACCCTGCGGCAGCGCCAGGTTCTCCGAGTAGGAGGCAAAGACCTGGTCGCGCGGGGTGATGTTGTAGACCAGGCCCACCTGCGGCAGCAGGCTGTCCTTCCAGCCATCCTCGATGGTGGGGCGGATCTGCGCATCGTAGTCCTGCGGCCGGCGGTAACCGCGGATGCGGTAATCCAGGTCCAGCGACTTCAGGCCCAGCTCCAGCTTCAGCCGCCCGTCGGCAAGGCTGATCACGTCCTTCACCGAAAGCTGCAGCGCCTCGCGCCGCGACCAGTGGTCCTTCTGCAGGTGGACGGGCTCGTTCAGCAGCGGCGCGCCATCCGGATCGCCGTCGACCTGGTTGTATCGGGCCTGGGTGCGGTGGTAGTTGTCGCGCTCTGCCCAGGCAGTGGCGGTGACGGTGTGGATGCCACTGCTCCACTCCAGCGAGGCATTCAGGCCGCGGCGCGTGCCGCCCACGGTGGACAGGCCGTACTGCAGGCCGAGCGGGGCGAACAGCCCGGGAATCACGGACTGCTGCACCTGGTAGCGTCCCAGCGAGGTGGAATAGGCCTCTGGCGAGACCCCGTAGCCGTCTTTGTCCTCGTAGTACGCCACCGCGCGCAGCCGCCAGGCGCTGCCCAGGGGCGCCTCGAGCCCGAGGCCGTACAGCGTGTCCTTGCGGCTGTTCAGCGCCTGCTTGTAGTACTGGTTGTACAGGGGATTGGAGAACGGCACGCCGGCCACGGTCTCCGGCAGCACCGGCACCTCGCCCAGGTAGGCGAACTCGCGCCCCGCACGGCCGAAGGCATCACCCGCGGTTCCCCAGTACTGGGCGCGGCTGATCGACGGCGAGTCGTAGTCGAAGTACTTGTTGTGGGTGACCTGGAAGGTCAGCGCCGGGCCGCCGAAGTCATAGCGGAGCTTGCCTTCGTAGTGGTCGCGGTCGAAATGGCCGGGACCGCGCCACACGTCGCCGCGAACGAAGGAGCCGCTGGCATGAGCCGAAAGGCCGCCCACCTGGCCGGACTCCAGCCGCACGAAGGTGCGGCGCAGGTCATCGCTGCCAAAGGTCTGGCTGAGCGCAACGCCGGCCTGGGCAGCCGGGGCGATGGTGGTGTAGCTCACGATGGGGCCCAGCGACGCGTAGCTGGGCAGTGCCACGTCGCCAGCGCCGGAGGAGGCCGTCACGCGCAGCAGGTTCTCGTTGTCCACGTAGCGGTAGATGGGGCTGCCGCCGAACTGGTCGCTGCGTCCCAGCGGAATGCCGTCGAGCACGAAACCGATCTGGCGGAAGGTGAAGGCGCGCACCGACACTGAGTTCCCGAACTCGTACATGCCCAGCGCGTCATTGGCCTGCACGTTGAACCCGGGCAGCGACTCCAGCACCTTCAGCCCGGTGATGCCCGCCGGTGCGGACAGCAGCGCATCGCGCGTGATCGCCACCGTGGCCGTCGCCTGGTCGGTGCCGATGGCCACGGCGGCCTCGGATACGCGCCGCCCGGTCACCACCACCTCCTCCAGTTCATCCGGCTCGGCGCCGGACGCGACGCCACCTGCCTGCAATACCAGTCCCACGGCCAGCGCGGACGCGGTGGCCCTTCCATACTTCGACATGTTCTCTCCGTCCTTCGTCTGTTCTGGTCTGCCGATCTGGCGCGCGATGCTCAGGAGCCGCGGGAACCGCGGGCGGCCTCCGCGGCGCGCAGCACGCGCAGGAAGTTGCCGCTCCAGATCTTCGCGATCTGTCCCTCGGTGTAGCCACGGCGCAGCAGCTCCGCCGTGACATTCGGGGCGTCGGCCTCGTTCTCGAAGCCGACGATGCCCGAGCCATGGTTGAAGTCCGTGCCGATGCCCACGTGGTCGATGCCGATGCGCCGCGCGATGTAGTCGATGTGGTCGACCAGGTCACTGACGCTGGCGCGGCCGATGGCGGCCGTGACGGCGGCGTTGAACGCCGGGAGCTGGTCCTCGGGCAGGGTCGGATAGCCGTCGTTGGGGCTGACGCCCGGACCGACTTCGGGCGGCAGGCCGTACTGCGCGCGCACCACGGCCAGGCGCCGGCGCGCTTCCGGCGTGACCTTCAGCAGGTAGGCATTGAATGCCGGCACGTGCACCACGCCGCCATTGGCCTTGATGGCATCGAGCTGCTCATCCGAGAGATTGCGCGTGTTCTCCACCAGCGCGCGCGCACCCGAATGGCTTGCGATCACCGGCGCCCGGGTGAGCTCGAGCACCTGGCTCACGCCTTCGGGCGTGAGCTGCGAGACGTCGATGACGATGCCCAGGTCATTCAGGCGGGCGATCGCCTGCCGGCCCAGCGGCGAGAGGCCGCCGTGCTCCGAATCCGGCCCGCCCGAGGGACGCGAGGAATCAGCCCAGTCGTTGTGGCCCGCATGCACGAGCCCGAAAACACGCACCCCGGCGGCATGGAATTCGTCGATGCCAGCCAGGTCCTTGCCCAGCGAGCGGGCATTGAGGAACCCCGGCGTGACGGCGATCCTGCCGGCACGATGCGCGGCCTCGATCTCGTCGGCCGACAGCGCCAGCACCGCGGCGCCGTTGCTGTCGTCCACGAACCTGCGGATCGCCGCGAGCTTGGCATCGGCCTCGGCACGTGCCTCGTGCGCGCCGGCCGGATCGCGCCCGCCCGGGCCCACGGCGATGGCGAACACCACCGAGTCCACGCCGCCGGCGCGCAGCTTGGCCAGCGTGGCATGCGATTCGCCATCGTCATCCGCATACTGCGCCACCTGCGGCACGATCACGTCCACGTGCGCATCCAGCACCAGCAGGCGATCGTGGATGGCGCGTGCATCCGGCGGCGGGTCCGCTGCCCCGGTACCGCGGCTCGCCACCAGCCATCCCGCCACCGCCGCAACCGCCAGCGCCGGAATCGCAATGCCCAACACCCTCGCCTTGCCCATCCTTGCCTTCCATGCGCCACGTGGCGCCTGCCTGACTTGTGGCCATGCAGAGTGCGGCATGGCTGGCGCGCGCTGAAATGAAGGCTGGCAATGTCACCACTGCCCGCGGGCATGAGCAGAAAAGGAACCTCACATATCGATCTGGAATGACGCGTCATGCCTGGGCGTGGCTAAGCTCACCCCCATGAACACGCGCATCCACCTGTCCCTGGCGGCCGCTACGCTGATGGCCATGGCGCAATTCCCCGTGCATGCGCAGGGCACTCCCGGGGCGGTCGACTGGACACATCGTGCTGTTGCAGTGCAGTCGCAAGGCGGTGAGAAGCTCTATCGCCTGCACTTCGACGGCCGCATCCAGCCCGGCTACATCGTCTATGGCTCGGACTTCAAGGCCGACCTGGGACCCAACCCCACGCGGCTGCGACTGGACAAGGACCAGGCGGTCGAGCTGCGCGACGGGCTGGAGTCCATCGGCACCCGGGAAGGCAAGGACAAGGCCTTCGACACGCCCTACACCTACTTCGAGGATGAGGTCCACCTCACCCAGCTCATCGCGGTATCCCAGGGCGTGACGCGCGTGACCGGCACGCTGCGCGGGCAGACGTGTTACCTCACGGACGGCACCTGCCAGCTGTTCACCGCGAAGTTCGAGATCCCCCTGCCGTAACCTTTCCTGCCGTGAGGAAGCCTTGCGCCTCCGGGCGCAAAGCGCGACAAACATGAAACCTGCTGCGCGTTCCGCGATCCTGCTGCTGTTCCCTTTCCTTGCACTGCTGTCGGGCTGCAGCCGACAGGCATCGGCGCCAGACGACCGGCTCGAGGCCATCCGTGAGGCCGGCGTGCTGCGCGTGGCGGCGTTCGACGGCAATCCGCCCTTCGGCTTCATCGACTCCGGCAGCAATGAGATCCGCGGCCTGGACGTGGACATCGCGCACGAGCTGGCGAACCGGCTGGGCGTGAAGCTGGAGCTCGTTCCCACCAATCCGGCCAACCGCATCCCGCTGCTGCAGTCGGGACGCGCCGACCTGGTGCTGGCCAACTTCACCATCACGCCGGAGCGCGCGCAGCAGGTGGAATTCAGCATCCCCTACTTTGCTTCCGGCCAGCAGTTCCTGGCGCGCAAGGGCACGCTCTCCAGCCCGGACCAGCTCGACGCCCTGCGCATCGGCGTGGACAAGGGCACCACCAACGAAGCCGTGCTGCGGCAGAAGTACCCCGGCGCCACGCTGATCGCCTATGACGACACGCCGTTCGCGTTCACGGCACTGCGCAATGGCAACGTGGATGCCATTACCCAGGACGGCCCGAAGCTGGTGGGACTGCTGGCCAATGTGCCCGATGCCGGCCAGTACGAGATCCCACCCTTCAGCATCTCGGACGACCTGATCGGCGTGGGCATTCCCAAGGGGGAGCTGCAGCTGAAGGAATTCGTCGATTCCGTGCTGCTGGAACTGGAAGCCAGCGGCCGCGCGCAGCAGATCCATGACGCCTGGTTCGGACCCGACACCCGCACGCCGCTGCCGCGCCTCTACCGCATCGGCCAGCAGGCCGCGCCGCCGGGTGCCGGCATGCACTGATGCCTGCCTCGTGGCTGGCGCCGCACCACTTCCGGTGGCTGCTGGAAGGCTTCGGCGTCACGCTGGCACTGGCCGCGCTGGTGGGCGTGGTGGCCACGCTGCTGGGGTTCGTGCTGTGCATGGCGCGGCTGGCGCCCTCGCGCCTGCTGTCATGGCCGGTACTGGCGCTGCTGTCGGTGCTGCGCAATACACCGCTGCTGGTGCAGCTGTTCTTCTGGTACTTCGGCGTGGCCTCGCTGCTGCCAGCGGAGGTGCTGCGCTGGCTCAACACCCCGCGCCGCCTGCAGCTGGCCGCCTTCGGCCTGCCATGGCCGCCCTATGAATACGTTGCCGCCTTCACTGCGCTGACACTGTTTACCGCGGCCTTCATTGCGGAGGAGTTCCGCGCCGGCGTCAACGCCGTGGGCGCCGGCCAGCGCCGCGCGGCTGCCGCCCTGGGCCTTGCCCCGCTGCAGGCCTGGCGCCACGTGGTGCTGCCGCAGGCCCTGCGCAATGCCTTCCCGCCGCTGGTGGGCCAGTGGCTGAACCTGGTGAAGAACTCCTCGCTGGCCATGGCCATCGGCGTGGCCGAGCTGTCCTACCGCGCCCGCCAGGTGGAGACCGAGACCTTCCGTGCCTTCGAGGCCTTCGCGGTGGCCACGGCGCTGTACGTGCTGCTGGCGCTGGCCGTGGAGGCCGGCGGCGCACTCTGGCAGCGCCACCACTGGCGCTGGAGCCGCTGATGGATTTCTCCGTGGTGGCGGACAACCTGGGCTACCTGCTGCGCGGCCGCGCCCCCGATGGCCCCCTGGGCGGCGGGGCGCTGACCCTGCTGCTCAGCCTCACCTCGGCGCTGGCCTCTGCAGTGCTGGGACTGGCGGGCGGGGTTGCGCTGTCGTGGCCGGCCTCGCCGCGCGCGCGTCTGTGGCCCTGGCTGCGCGGCGCGCTCGCAGCGCTCATCGCGCTGCTGCGCTCCGTGCCGGTACTGCTGCTGATGTTCTGGATCTACTTCCTGCTGCCGCTGGTCTTCGGCCTGGCCGTGCCCGGCTTCGCCACGGTATGCGTGGCCCTGTCGCTGGTCGGCGGCGCCTACCTCGCCCGCTCCGTGCAAGCGGGCATCCTCAGCCTGCCGGCCGGCCAGTGGCAGGCTGCGCTGGCCCTGGGACTGTCGCGCCGCGAGACGCTGCAGCGGGTCATCCTGCCGCAGGCCCTGCCGGCCATGGCGCCCTCCTTCATCAACCAGTGGATCGCGCTGACCAAGGACAGCTCGCTGGCCTACGTGATCGGCGTGGGTGAGCTGACCTTCCTTGCCACCCAGGTCAACAACCGCACCATGGTGCATGCCGCGGAGATCTTCCTGTTCGTGGCGCTGGTGTACTTCGCCTTCTGCACGACGCTGGAGATTGCCGCCAACCGCCTCGCCAGGCGCTTCACCCCCCGTGCCGCCAGGGGGGCCGCATGAGCACGCCGATGATCCGGCTGGAACATGTGTCGAAGTGGTACGGGCGCACCCAGGTGCTGGCCGGCTGCAGCCTGGAAGTCGCGCGTGGCGAGGTGGTGGTGGTGTGCGGTCCCTCCGGCTCCGGCAAGTCCACGCTGCTGAAGGTGATGAACGGGCTGGAACCCGTGCAGCAGGGCCGCATCGTGGTGGACGGCACCGAGGTCACCTCGCCTTCCACCGACCTGCCGCGCCTGCGCGCCCGCGTCGGCATGGTGTTCCAGCACTTCGAGCTGTTCCCGCACCTGACCGCGCTGGGCAATGTCGAACTGGCGCAGCGGCACGTGCTGGGACGCAGCCGCGAGGAAGCCCGCCAGCGCGCCCTGCACTACCTGGAACGCGTCGGGCTCGCCGGGCTGCACGATCGCCACCCGGCACGGCTGTCCGGCGGACAGCAGCAGCGAGTGGCCATCGCGCGCGCACTGGCCATGGACCCGGCAGTGATGCTGTTCGACGAGCCCACCGCGGCACTGGACCCGGAGATGGTGGTCGAGGGGCTGGA
>CAYVZE010000013.1:0-45228 GCA_964455685.1 uncultured Steroidobacteraceae bacterium | reverse complement strand
CGCACGGCAATCGCCACGCCGGAGCGCACCAGGTCGACACGCGCGCCGGTCACGCGACCCTCGCCGATCAGCTTGTCGATGGCGTTCGATGCCAGCACCACCACGTCGCAGGCCTCGCCGGCACTGACGCGTCTGGCGACCTCGACGCCACCGGCGGCCTCGGCCAGCACGGCAATGCCGGTCTCGCGCGAGAACTTCTCCGCCAGCTGCGAGAGCAGTTCGCGCGTGGCCATCGAGGAAATCATCTTCAGTGCGGTGCTGTTCACGGTGCTTCCACTTCTTCGTTGGAGGAATCGCCGCTGCCCTGGTGCAGCAGCGCATAGATCTCGGCGCGTTTGCGGCCGGTGAGCTGCGCCACCAGCGCGGCGGCACGGCCCGGCGCAATCTCCGCGGCGATCAGGTCGAGCGCGCGGCGCACGAAGGCATCATCCGGCGGCGCCTCGGCGGGCGCGCCGGACACCACCACGGTGATCTCGCCGCGCTGGAAATTCGGATCCTTCGCGCAGATATCGATCAGTGAGGCAAGGCTGCCGCGATATACGCTCTCGTGCAGCTTGGTCAGTTCACGCGCCACCGCCGCTGCGCGGTCGGCGCCAAAGGCTTGCTGCATGTCCTCGAGAGTTTCGGCAATGCGATGCGGTGCCTCGAAGAACACCAGCGTGCGGTGTTCGCCCGCCAGCGCGCGCAATGCCGTGCGTCGCGCCGCCGCCTTCGCCGGCAGGAATCCCTCGAAGCAGAACCGTTCCACCGGCAAGCCGCTCAGCGCCAGCGCCAGCAGCACCGCCGAGGGCCCGGGCACCGCGCCCACCGGCACCTGCGCGGCAATCGCGGCGCGCACGGTGAGATATCCGGGATCAGACACCAGCGGCATGCCGGCATCGGTGACCAGCGCCACCACCGCGCCTTGCTGCGCGCGCCGCACCAGCTCATCGCTGCGCGAGGCCTCGTTATGTTCATGCAGCGACACCAGCGGCCGCTCGATGCCCAATTGTCGGAGCAGTCCTGCAGTGTGGCGGGTGTCTTCGGCAGCAATGATGTCGGCAGCCGCCAACACCTCGCGTGCGCGGGGCGACAGATCTGCAAGATTCCCGATCGGCGTCGCGATCAGTTCGATTCGCCCCGTAGCCATCCTATAATCTTAAGCATGCAGCCGCTCCGACACGCCACTTTCAGGACGCTCGTCGCGGGCGCGTTGATCCTCCTGCTGACCGCCTGCGCCGCCGCGCCCAGCGGCCCCGGCCCCGCCTCCGAAGCCCGCGCCGAACGCCTGTTGCGCCAGGGCAGCCTCGTCGAAGCGGCGCGCATGTACGAGGACCTCGCCATCGGCAATCCGCCGCCCGACCGCGATGAATATGCGCTGTCGGCCGCGCGTGCCTGGCTCGATGCCAGCCGCGCCGAGGACGCCGAGCGCGCCCTGGCCATTGCCAGCCTGCAGCTTCCCGATGCCCAGCATTTCGAGCGGGAGCTGCTGCGTGTGGAGATTTCCGCTGCCCAGGGCCAGTACCAGGCCGCCTGGCGGCAGGTGTCGCAGCTGGCCGAGCCGGCGCGCCGCGAAGACGCGGCGCGCCTGTTCTACCTGCGCCAGCAGGTCGCTCTGCGCGCCGGGGAACCGGCCGCCGCAGTGCAGGCCGGCATCGCCCGCGAGCGCACCGCCGACGACGACGCCGGCCGCAACCGCGCCCGCCGTGACCTGCTCACCGACCTGCGCGCCGCCATCGACCGCGGCGTGCGCGTCGATCCGGCCGCCAGCCGCGATGCGCAGGAACGCGGCTGGCTCGAACTGGCGCAGATCGCCTCCACCGTGGGACGCAGCCCGCTCAGCGCCAATTCAATGGTCGATCGCTGGCGCCAGCGGTTCCCCGGCCATCCCGCCTCGACCATCGTCGAAAGCGAGATCCTCGATCCGGCCGCGCGCCCCGAGGCGGGCGGCCCGCAGCTGGCGCGCGTCTCCGGCCCGGTGGCGCTGCTGCTGCCGCTGTCCGACCGCTCGCTGGGCCCGCGCGCGGCGCTGATCCGCGATGGCTTCCAGGCCGCGGCTGCCCGCCTTGCCGATGCCGGCCTCACCGACGTGCGTTTCTATGACACCGCGGCGACGCCGGTGGCCACCGCGTTGCGCACCGCCGCCGCGGAAGGTGCCACCTTCGTGGTCGGCCCGCTGATCAAGGAAGATGTGCAGGCCGCTCTCGATGCGCGCCCCGCCAACCTGCCGATGCTGGCGCTGAACACCGTGCCGGGTGGCGGCAGCGCCGGCGCCTGGCAATACGCCCTCGCCCCCGAGGACGAAGCCCGGCAGATCGCCCGCCACATCGCCGGCAGCGGCCGCGGCAATGTGGTGGTGCTGACGCCCGCGGGCGACTGGGGGCAGCGCGTGGCCGCGGCGTTCCGCGATGAACTGTCCCACGCCGGCGGCCGCGTGCACGCCGAAGGCACCTACGACCTGTACCGCGGCGACATCGAATCCACCGTGTCGGCGGCGCTGGGCATTTCCGGCAGCCGCAGCCGCATCGACCGCGTCAGCAATGCCATCGGCACGCGCGTGATCGCCGAGGTCAGGCCCGCGCCCGAGATCGACGCGGTGTTCGTCGCCGGTTTCGAGCCGCTGGCCCTGCAGCAGATCAATCCGCTGCTGCGCTACATGAACGTCGGCCACCTGCCCACCTATGTGACCAGCGATGGCATCCCGCTCGAACGCGCCGGCATCCGTGACCTGGAAGGCATGCGGGTGCTCGAGACCCCGTGGGTGCTCGACACCCTCGGCAATGCCAACGACGTGCGCCTCGCCACCGAACACCAGTGGCGCGGCCAGGGCGGACCGCGCGAGACCCGCCTGTTCGCCTTCGGTTACGACGCCGCGATGCTGGCGGCCGCCCTGCGGCGCGGTTTCGTCGACTGGCCCATCGACGGCCTCACCGGCCGCCTGACGCTGGCGCCGGATGGACGCATCGAGCGCCAGCTGAACTGGGCGCGCATCCGCGACGGCGCGGTGCAGCCGGCCGACCCGCTGGCGCCCTGACCTGCCCGGTGCGCCGCCCCGCCGCCGCACCCGACCGCCAGCAGATCGGCCGCGCCGCCGAAGAGGCCGCGGCCCGCTTCCTCGAATCGCGGCAACTGCGCATCCTGGCGCGCAACTACCGCTGCCGCACCGGCGAGATCGACATCGTGGCGCAGGATGCACGCGGCGTGATCGTGATTGCCGAGGTGAGGCTGCGCGCCGACACGCGCTACGGCGGTGCAGCCGCCAGCGTCGACTGGAAGAAACAGCGCCGCATCCGGCGCGCCGCCTGCCACCTGCTGGCGCGCCAGCCCGCGCTGGGCCGCAATCCGATGCGCTTCGACGTGCTCGACCTGGCGCCGGATGGCGCCGAGGGTTATCGCATCGAGTGGATCCGGCACGCCTTCGAGGCGACGCCCGGATAAACGAAGCGCCGGGATCACCGGCGCTTCAGGTCCTTACTTGACCACCTTCAGGCTGGGCCGGCCGCCCTTGCGCGGCGGACCGCCCGGCGGCTTGTCCGGCGGCGGCGGACGCTCGTGGCTGCCCGACACGCTGGTGTCTTCCGGCGGCGGCGACGGCGGCTCTTCGGTGAACACCATGCCCTGCCCGGTCTCGCGCGCATAGATGCCCAGCACCGCGTCACAGGGCACGCGGATGCGATGGCTCACGCCGGAGAAACGCGCGTTGAACTCGACCGTGTCGGAGCCGATCGAGAAGTTCTGGGTCGCCGAGGCCGAGATGTTCAGCACGATGCGCCCTTCCTTGACGAACTGGCGCGGCACCTCGACGTCATCGGAGGTGGCATCGACGATCAGGTGCGGCGTCCAGCCGCAGTCCACGATCCAGTCCAGCATCGCTCGCAACAGGTAGGGGCGTCGCGAGAGCTCAGGCAATGCGCATCTCCCGTTCCTGCGGCGAGAGGCTCAGGCGGAAGGCCGGCCGCGAGAACAGCAGGTTGGCGTACTTCAGCAGCGGCGTGAGGTCCTTCGGGATGTCGATGCGGTAGCGCGGCAGGCGCCACAGGATCGGCGCCACGGTCACGTCCACCAGCGACAGCTCGCCGCTCATGAAGTAAGGCTTGCCGCGCACGAAGTCGGTGAACTGCACCACCAGGTCGCGCAGTTCGTTGCGGGCCTTCTCGACATCCGGGCTGCCCGGCGGCGCCTTGTCCAGCTGGCGGGCCAGGCTGTACCAGTCGCGCTCGATGCGGTGCAGGGCGAGGCGGAACTGCGCCCGCGACACCGGATCGACCGGCATCAGCGGCGGGTGCGGGAAACGCTCGTCGAGGTACTCGATGATGATGCGCGAGTCGTACAGCACCAGCTCGCGGTCGACCAGCGTCGGCAGCGTGTGGTCCGGATTGAGGTCGAGCAGGTCCTCCGGGAAACGGCCCGGCGTGACGTTGACGATCTCGATCTCGACGTCTTTTTCTGCCAGAACGATACGGGTCCGGTGGCTGGCCACCTCATCCGGAGCCGAGAACAGCGTCATCACTTCGGGGGCGACCTCAGTGCACGTCCTTCCAGTATTCCCGCTTCAGCATCCAGGCGAAGCCCGTGAACACCAGCAGGAACAACAGCACCCACACGCCCAGGTGCCGGCGCTCGGCCTGCGTCGGGTCACCGACGTAGTCGAGGAAGTTCACGGTGTCGCGCACGAAGCCATCGAACTGCTCCGGCGTCATGCTGCCCTGCTGGATGTACTCGAAGCGCTCCACGGCCGGGCCGCCGCCATGGCCACCGGCCTCGGCGCCATGCTCGGCGAACACCGCCACCTTCACGCCCTCGAGGTCCGACAGCACGGCCGGCATCGAGGCGCCATCGAGCACCAGGTTGTTGGTGCCGGTGACCTTGGAGGGATCGGCGACGAAGCCCTTCAGGAACTGGTAGATCCAGTCCGTGCCGCGCGAACGTGCGGTCAGCGACAGGTCGGGCGGGGTCTTGCCGAACCAGGCCTCGGCCTCGGCGGCCGGGAAGCTGCTGTGGATGTAGTCGGTCATGCTGGCACCGGCCGGCAGCAGCGTCTTCTGCAGCAGTTCGGACGGGATCTTCAGGTCTTCCGCCACGCGCGACCAGCGCACCAGCCGCAGCGAGTGGCAGTGCATGCAGTAGTTCACGAAGTTCGCCGCGCCCTGCTGCAGCGACTTGGTGTTGGTCACGTCGTTGCCGGCGCGCCAGCCCTGCCAGTTCACGCCCGCGTCGTGGCCGCTCTCGGAGGCCGCCGCAGCGCCCGCGAAGGCGAAAGCAGCCACCACCACCAGTTTACGTACAAAGCCCATGTGCATCATCGAAGCCTTAATGCGAGGAAGAGGTGATCCGCTCGGGGACGCGCGCGGTGGACTCACCGCGCGTGTAGAACGGCATCAGCACGAAGAACGCGAAGTACAGCGTGGTGAAGATACGCGCCATCAGCACGTAGATGCCTTCGGCAGGCTTCAGGCCGAGGTAGCCCAGCACCACGAACGACACCGCGAACACCGCCAGCGCGATCTTCCAGGTCAGCGGGCGGTAGCGCGAGGACTTGACCGGCGAGCGGTCGAGCCACGGCAGCACCACCAGGCAGATCAGCGACAGCGCCATCAGCAGCGCGCCCAGCTGCTGGTCGGGAACCGCGCGCAGGATCGCGTAGAACGGCGTGAAGTACCACACCGGCGCGATGTGCTCCGGCGTCGACAGCGGGTTGGCCGGCTCGAAGTTCGGCGCCTCGAGGAACAGGCCGCCGAAGGTCGGCACGAAGAACACCACCACCGCGAAGAAGATCAGGAACACGCCCACGCCCACCAGGTCCTTGACGGTGTAGTACGGGTGGAACGGGATGCCGTCCAGCGGCTTGCCGTTGGCGTCCTTCTTTTCCTTGATCTCGATGCCGTCCGGGTTGTTCGAGCCGTTGTGGCGCAGCGCCACCAGGTGCAGCGTCACCAGCAGCAGCAGCACCAGCGGCACCGCCACCACGTGCAGCGAGAAGAAGCGGTTCAGCGTCGCGTCGGCAATGCCGTAGTCGCCGCGGATCCACTCCACCAGGCCGGGTCCGATCACCGGGATGGTGCCGAACAGGTTCACGATCACCTGCGCGCCCCAGAACGACATGTTGCCCCACGGCAGCACGTAGCCCATGAAGGCCTCGGCCATCAGCGCGAGGTAGATGAGCATGCCGAACAGCCACAGCAGCTCGCGCGGCTGCTTGTACGACCCGTACAGCAGCGCCCGGAACATGTGCAGGTAGACGACGATGAAGAAGAACGAGGCACCGGTGGAATGCATGTAGCGCAGCAGCCACCCGAAGGGCACCTCGCGCATGATGTATTCGACCGAGTCGAAGGCGGTGAGCTCACCGACCTTGTAGTGCATCGTCAGGAAGATGCCGGTGAGCAGCTGGATGACCAGCGCCACGATCGACAGCACACCGAAGTAGTACCAGAAGTTGAAGTTCTTCGGCGCGTAGTAGCCGGTGAGCTGGGTGTCGATGAACTGGTCGACGGGCAGGCGCTTGTTCAGCCAGCCCATGAAACCCTTGCGCTCGGGGTAAGTTCCGGTGGAAGCCATTTATGCAGCCTCCGTGTTCGCGTCGACACCGATCACCAGCGTGTTCTCGTCAGGGAAGGAGTAATTCGGGATGGACAGGTTCGTGGAGGCGGGAGAGCCCTCGAACACACGGCCGGCCAGGTCGAACTTCGAGCCATGGCAGGGGCAGAAGAAGCCGCCCGGCCAGTTGGCGCCCAGTTCAGGCGAGGCACCGGCATCGAAGCGGGCCTTCGGCAGGCAGCCCAGGTGGGTGCAGGTGCCCTCGACCACGAGGAATTCCGGCCGCGCGGCGCGGGCCTCGTTGCGGGCGTAGTCCGGCTGCACCGAGGAGCGCGATTCGGCGTCCTTCAGCGAGCCCTCGTGGCCCGAAAGACGCTGCAGCATGTCCGGCGTGCGGCGCACGACGTACATGGGCTTCTTGCGGTACACATAAGTGACCATCTGGCCCGGCTCGATCTTGGTCAGGTCGACCACCACCGGGGCGCCGGCCGCGCGTGCCCGCTCCGACGGGGACCACGAGGCGATGAACGGGACGGCAGCGAAGGCCGCGCCGACAACGCCGGTGGCCGTGGTCGCGAAAGTGAGGAAGCCACGGCGGTCCTGGTCGACCTCGGGCATGGGGACTACGGCGTCGATAGGGTCTCTGGTCATCAAGATTTCCGAAGACTTGGCATGTATTTGGGCTTTTTTCGCATGGCCATGAGGTTCTCCCCGGCCCTGCGATGCAGGTCAGCCGCGCATTATACACTACGGCTCCGACCCGCCCATTCCACCTCCTGATGATGTCCAGCACCGCAAGACAGTACGCACTGTTCCTGGCCGGCTCGGTGCTGGGGGCCGTGCTGGTGGCATTGGTCCTGATGCAGCTGCTGCCGGACCCGGCGCCGCGCGGCGCCCGCGCCGCGCCCGCCGCCGACCTGGCCGATGACGACGAGGGCCCGCCGCTGCCGGACCTGCTCACCGGCAGCTTCGCCCCGGCGGTGCGCGCCAGCGCGCCTGCCGTCGTCAGTATCTACGCGCGCCGCCTGACCCCGGCCACCAGCACCGGCGAGCAACGCCTCGATGCCCCCGTGCGGCCGCGCTACACCGAGGGACTGGGCTCGGGCGTGATCGTCGACGACGCCGGCCACATCGTCACCAACGCGCACGTGATCCAGGATTCCGAGCAGATCCGCGTGCAGCTGACCGACGGGCGCGAGGCCGCGGTCGAGGTGGTGGGCAGCGACCCGGACACCGACCTTGCCGTGCTGCGCATCGAGCTGGAGAACCTGCCGGTGATGCGGCTGGGACGTTCCGACCGCCTCGCCGTCGGCGATGTGGTGCTGGCCATCGGCAACCCGCTGGGCCTGTCGCAGGCGGTCACCGCCGGCATCGTCAGCGCCACCGGCCGCGCGGAGCTGGGCGTGGCCACCTTCGAGGATTTCATCCAGACCGATGCCGCCATCAATGCCGGCAATTCCGGCGGCGCGCTGGTGAATGCGCGCGGCGAGCTGGTGGGCATCAACACCGCCGTGCTCGGCCGCGGCCGCAATGCCGAGGGACTGGGCATCGCCATCCCGGTGGACATGGTGCGCGGCGTGATGCGCGAGATCCTCGCCAATGGCCGCGTGATCCGCGGCTGGCTCGGCATGGTGCTGGAAGACGTGGCCGACGAACATGCGCGCGTCGCGGGCCTGGCGCATGGCGGCGTGGTGATCACCAACTTCTATCCGAATTCGCCGGCGCGGCGCGCGGGACTGGCGCGCGGTGACCTGATCGAAAGCATCGATGGCGTGCCGGTGCGCAGCGCGCGCGATGCGCTGGCGCGCATCGCCGGCCGCAAGCCCGGCAGCCGCATCACATTGCAGGCCACACGCGGCGATGCGCCGCTGACGGTCGAGCTGTCGGTGATGGATACGCCGGCGCGCTGATCAGCGCCCGGCCGGTACCGCGACGCGCTTGATCTCGGCGCCCAGCTGCGCGAGCTTCTCCTCGATCGATTCGTAACCACGGTCGATGTGGTAGATGCGGTCGATCTCGGTCCTGCCCTGCGCCACCAGTCCGGCGATCACCAGGCTGGCCGAGGCCCGCAGGTCGGTGGCCATCACCGGTGCGGCGGTCAGGTGCGGCACACCCTTGATGATGGCGGTATTGCCCTCGAGGCGGATCTCCGCGCCGAGGCGCCGCATCTCGAGCATGTGCATGAAGCGGTTCTCGAAGATGGTCTCGGTGATGGTGCCGACGCCATCGGCGATGCAGTCCAGCGCCGCGAACTGCGCCTGCATGTCGGTGGGAAAGGCCGGATATGGCGCGGTGCGCACGTCCACCGACTTCGGCCTGCGGCCCTGCATGTCCAGCTCGATCCAGTCCTCGCCGGTCTTGATGACCGCGCCGGCCTCGGCCAGCTTCAGCAGCACCGCGTCGAGGTGTTCGGGGCGCGTATGGCGCGCCAGCACGCGCCCGCCGGTGGCCGCGCCGGCCACCAGGAAAGTGCCGGTCTCGATGCGGTCCGGCTGCACTTCATGGTGCGCGCCATGCAGCCGCGGCACGCCCTCGACCACGATGCGGTCGGTGCCGGCACCGTGGATCTTCGCGCCCATCGCGATCAGGAAATCGGCGAGGTCGACCACCTCCGGCTCGCGCGCGGCGTTCTCGATCACTGTCTGCCCGTCGGCCAGCGTCGCGGCCATCATCAGGTTCTCGGTGCCGGTCACCGTGACGGTGTCCAGCACCAGCCGCGCGCCCTTCAGGCGCGAGGCACGCGCGCGGATGTAGCCGTTTTCAACGTGGATCTCGGCCCCCATCGCGGTGAGGCCGGCCACATGGATGTTCACCGGCCGCGCGCCGATGGCGCAGCCGCCGGGCAGCGACACGTCGGCCTGGCCGAAGCGCGCCACCAGCGGCCCCAGCACCAGGATGGACGCGCGCATGGTCTTGACCATCTCGTAGGGCGCGAAGAACTCGCGGATGCCGCGCGGGTCGACCTCCACCCGCTGCTTCTCGCCCAGCGTGACCTTCACCCCCATGCCGGTGAGCAGCTGGATCATGGTGGTCACGTCGTGCAGGTGCGGCACGTTGCCCACTGACACGGGTTCCTCGGCCAGCAGCGTGGCGGCCAGGATGGGCAGCGCCGCGTTCTTGGCGCCGGAGATGCGCACCTCGCCGTCGAGCCGGCGCCCGCCGGTGATCTGCAGGCGATCCACCGGGATCAGCCCCCCGCCTCGGCCGGCGTCAGCGTGGTCAGCTGCAGGGCGTGGATCTCCCCGCCCATGCGCTCGCCCAGGGTGCGGTACACCATCTGGTGGCGCTGCAGCGGGCGCTTGCCCTCGAACTCGGGGCTGACCACCAGGGCCTCGAAATGCACATTGTCCTCGGAACGCACTGCGACCCGGGCGCCCGGCAGGCCGGCGCGGATCAGCTCCTCGATCTGGCTTGGATTCATCAGGTGACCTTCGCGAAAGAGGCGCAAGTGTAAGCTATCGGCCATGCAGACCCTATCGGCCAGCCGCCAGGACCCGCGCAGCGAAGCGGCGCTGATCGCCGCCGGGCGGCGCGCGCTGACCATCGAGGCCCAGGCGCTGGCGGCCCTGCCGCCGCGCGTGGATGCCGCCTTCGCGCGCGCCTGCGGGCTGTGCCTTGCCGCCACCGACCCGCCGGCCCGCGGCCGCGTGGTGGTCACGGGCCTGGGCAAGTCCGGCCATGTGGCCCACAAGATCGCCGCCACCCTGGCCAGCACCGGCACCAGCGCCCTGTTCCTGCACGCCGCCGAGGCCAGCCATGGCGACCTCGGCATGGTGGTGCGCGGCGACGTGCTGCTGGCGGTCTCGCACTCCGGCGACAGTGCCGAAGTGCTGGCGCTGCTGCCGCAGATGGCGCGGCTGTCGGTGCCGGTGATCGCCCTCACCGGCAACGCCGCCTCGCCGCTGGCGCGCGCCGCCACCGTGCACCTGGATGTCAGCGTGGCCGCCGAGGCCTGCCCGCTGAACCTCGCCCCCACCGCCTCTACCACCGCGGCGCTGGCCATGGGCGATGCCCTGGCCGCCGCCCTGCTCGAGGCGCGCGGCTTCACCGCCGAGGATTTCGCCCGCTCGCACCCCGGCGGCCGCCTGGGGCGGCGCCTGCTGCTGCGGGTGGCCGACGTGATGCGCACCGGCGAGGAACTGCCGCGCGTGGCGCCGGCGGTGACGCTGGAGGAAGGCCTGGTGGAGATGAGCCGCAAGGGCCTGGGCCTCACCGCCGTGGTCGGTGCCGACGAGCGGCTGCTGGGCGTGTTCACCGACGGCGACCTGCGCCGCGCGCTGGACGGCGGCGCCGACCTGCGCGCCACCCGCATCGAATCGGTGATGACGCGCACCCCGCGCACCATCCGCCCCGGCCAGCTGGCCGCCGAGGCGGTCAACCACATGCAGGAACATCGCATCACCGCACTGCTGGCGGTCGACGAGGCCGGCCGGCTGGTGGGCGCGCTGAACATCCACGACCTGCTGCGCGCGGGCGTGGTGTAGGAGCGCGCATGAAGAAATCCCTCACGGCCCTGGCCCTGGTGGCGGTACTTGGCGGCGCGACGTGGTTCGCCATGCAGTACCGCGCCGCGCGGCAGACGGAAACCGCCGCCGCGGCCGACACCCTGCAGTACGACTTCGAGGCCGAAGGCGTGGTGCTGCGCCAGCTGGATGCCGAGGGCCGGCTGCGCTACGAGATCGAGGCCGAGCGCATTGCGCAGCTGCGCAATGCCGGCGGCATCGTGGCCTCGCGGCTGACGCTGCGCCACGACCCGCCGGGCACCACGCCGGGCAGCCCGCAGCAATGGGTGGTCACTGCCGAGGAGGCGCGGGTCCCGCCCGATGGCCGGGTGGTGATGCTGAGCGGCTCGGTGCATGCCCGCAGCGTCCCTGCCGGCAGCAATGGCGTGGCGGTGGAACTGCTCGCCGGCGAACTGAGCTACGACCTGGACGCGCAGGAGGTCTACAGCAGTGGCGAGGTGGAGTTCATCCGCGGCGGCATCCGCCTGAAGGGCAAGGGGCTGCGCGTGAATATCGCCGACGGCGTGATGCGGCTAGAATCAGGCATCCATGGCACGATTCCCCTCTGACCGCTGCCGGCGTCCCCTCGCGCGCGGCGCCGTGGCGGCCACGCTTGCCCTGATGGCGCCGCTGCTGGCCGGCGCCGAATTCACCGGCGTGCTGGAGATCCGCGACTACACCGACCTCGAGTACAACTACCGCGAGGGCACCATGTCGCTGCGCAGCCCGCTGATCACGCACGGCACCGACACGCGCGTGGAGGCGGGGCTGGCGGTGCGCACCGAGCTGTCCGGCAACCGCAGCCGCCTCGACCTTTCCGAGGGCGTGCACATCGAGTTCCGCGGCGCCACGCTGGATGCCGATTCCGCGGTGATGCAGTTCCGCGGCGACCGCCTGCTGAGCGTGGAGGTCACCGGCTCGCAGGCGCGCTTCTCGCACCAGCCCGAGGGCTACTCCCGCCGCATCAACGGCCAGGCCGACGTCATCCGCTTCGACACCACCTCGGGCAACGTGCAGCTGGCCGGCAACACCTTCTTCACCGACGGTCGCCGCGACCTGCGCGAGACGGTGCTGAACTACGACATCAACCGCGGCGTGGCCACCGACGATCGCGACCCGGGCACCCGCGGCCAGGGCGTGATCCGCTTCGGCGGCAGCGCCGACCCCGAGGAAGCCGGCGACGATCGCGTGCCGCCGCCGCGCCCGCCCGACCCGGAGAGCGCCCGATGAGCGCCGCGCCCGACGCCATTGCCGCCGCCAGCGCCCCGTCCCGCTCGGTGCTGCGCGCCAGCCACCTGCGCAAGGCCTATGGCGGCCGCGTGGTGGTGCAGGACCTGTCACTGCACGTGGAATCCGGCGAGGTGGTGGGCCTGCTCGGCCCCAATGGCGCCGGCAAGACCACATCCTTCTACATGATCGTCGGGCTGGTCAGCGCCGATGCGGGCTCGATCAGCCTCGATGACACCGAACTCACGCACCTGCCCATGCACAAGCGCGCCCGCCAGGGCGTGGGCTACCTGCCGCAGGAAGCCTCGGTGTTCCGCCGCCTGACGGTGGAGCAGAACGTGCTGGCCATCCTCGAGACCCGCGCCAACCTCGACAAGGCCGGCCGCCGGGCCGAGCTGGAGCGCATCCTCGAGGAGCTGCACATCACGCATGTGCGCAAGAGCCTCGGCATCGCCCTCTCCGGCGGCGAGCGACGCAGGGCAGAGATTGCCCGGGCACTGGCGGCCGCGCCCCGGTTCATCCTGCTCGACGAGCCCTTCGCGGGCGTGGATCCCATCTCCGTGATGGACATCCAGAAGATCGTCAGCGACCTGTCCGCGCGCGGCATCGGCGTGCTGATCACCGACCACAACGTCAGGGAAACCCTTGGAGTCTGCCACCGGGCGGTGATCGTCGACCGCGGCACCGTGATCGCGGCCGGAACCGCGGACGAGATCCTTGCGAATGAGCGGGTGCGCGAGGTGTACTTGGGCCAGAACTTCCGTATGTGATCCGATGCTGAAAACCTCCCTGCAGCTTCGCCTCGGCCAGCAGCTGAAAATGACCCCGCAGCTGCAGCAGGCGATCAGGCTGCTGCAGATGCCGGCGCTGGAACTGCAGGCGCACCTGCGCGAACTGCTCGAGACCAACGTGATGCTGGAGGCCGAGGAAGACACCGAGGCCACCGAATCCTTCGAAGCGCTGGGCGCCGCCCCCAACGAGATCGACGTGCCGCCCGGCGAAGGCGAGGACGGCCCGCAGGCCGCCGCCGGCGAGGAGGAACGCGCCGCACCCGAGGTGGAGATCATCGAGGACGGCTGGCAGGAGGCTTCCGCCGCGCCGGGGGAGACGCCCTGGCAGGGCGAGGACGAGGACCGCCAGCAGGAATTCACCGATGAACGCGGCGAGTCCCTGCATGAACACCTGCTCTGGCAGCTGGAGATGTCGCGGCTCGACCCGCGGCAGGTGGCCATCGGCCGCGCCATCATCGACGCGATCAACGACGATGGCTACCTGATCGAACCCTTCGACGCCATAGCCGCCACGCTCAAGCCCGAGATCGAAGCCGGCGAGGATGAGATCGCGGCCATGCTCGAGGTCGTGCAGGGCTTCGACCCGCTGGGCGTGGGCGCGCGCAATGTGGCCGAATGCGTCAGCCTGCAGCTTGCCGCACTGCAGCCGGACATCCCGGGGCGGGACACCGCGCTGGCCATTGCCGCATCGCACCTCGAGCTGGTCGCCGGCCGCGAGATGGGCGCACTCAAGCGTGCGCTGAAGGTCTCCGACGAGGAGCTGGAACAGGCCCTGGCGCTGGTGCGCAGCTGCCATCCCCGCCCCGGCTCGCAGATCAGCTCCGCGGCGCCGGAATATGTCGTCCCGGACGTCTTCGTGCGCCGCCGCACCGATGGCTGGACGGTAGAGATAAATTCGGCCACGCTTCCACGTGTGCGCGTCAACGAAAGCTACGCCAGCCTGATCGGGCGGGCGTCCAGCCACGCCACGATGCGCGCGCAGTTGCAGGAGGCCCGCTGGTTGCTCAAGAGCCTCGAGATCCGCCACGAGACGCTGCTGAAGGTGGCGCGGTCCATCGTCGAGCGGCAGCACGAATTCCTCGAGCACGGCGAGGAATACATGCGCCCGATGATCCTGCGCGACATCGCCGAGGCCATCGGCATGCACGAGAGCACCGTCTCGCGCGTCACCTCCGGCAAGTACATGCACACGCCGCGCGGCGTGTTCGAGCTGCGGTACTTCTTCTCCAGCCAGGTCGAGGGTGCCGATGGTTCCGGCACCTCCTCCACCGCCATCCGCGCCAAGATCAGGAAGCTGATCCGCGACGAGCCGCCGAACGCGCCGTTGTCGGACAGCCGCATCGCCGAGATCCTCTCCAGGGAGGGCATCCCCGTGGCACGCCGTACGGTCGCCAAGTACCGCGAGTCCATGGGCATTGCTCCCTCGAATGAACGCAAGCGCGCCTGAGGCGTCCAAAGACTTGAGCGAGTGAAACGCGAAGGAGGTCGTCATGCAGTTGAACCTGACCGGACACCACGTGGAGATCACGCCCGCCATGCGCGCCTACGCCGAGAAGCGGCTTGAGCGGATCCGGCGGCATTTCGACCGCGTCATCGACGTGCACATGGTCATGTCGGTGGAGAAGAACACCCACAAGGCGGAAGCGACCGTGCACGTGTGCGGTGGCGACATCCATGCCGATGCCATTGACGACAACATGTACCGCGCCATCGACGCGCTGGCCGACAAGCTCGACCGGTGCGTGCTCAAGCACAAGGAAAAGGCCGTCGACCACCACGCCCTGGAGGGACGTGCGGCGCGCCACTGAAGCGCACCGCCGGACCGGCCTTCGGAGCGCCGCATGCGCCTGATCGTCGTCAGCGGGCTGTCCGGTTCGGGCAAGAGCGTGGCGCTGCACATGCTCGAGGACCTGAACTGGTACTGCGTCGACAACATCCCCGCGGCGCTCCTGAAGGCCTTCGTTTCCCACACCCTGCGCAGCGCCGACGAACGCTACCAGCGCGTGGCGGTCGGCCTCGACGCACGCAACACGCCCGAGGAGATCGCGCTGGTGCCGGCACTGGTGACCGAGCTGCGCAGCTCCGGCCTGGCCTGCGAGCTGCTGTTCGTCACCGCCTCCGAGGATGCGCTGCTGCGGCGCTATGCCGAGACGCGGCGCAGGCATCCCCTGTCGCGCGGCGGCGAGAGCCTGCGCGAAGCCATTGCGCTGGAGCGCCGCCTGCTCGAGCCGGTGGCGCAGGCCGCCAGCGTCATCATCGACAGCTCCAGCACCGGCGTGCACGAGCTGCGTGAGATGGTGCGCTCGCGGGTGGAACGCCGCAGCTGCGCGCGGCTGGCGCTGCTGTTCCAGTCCTTCGGCTTCAAGTACGGCATCCCGGGCGACGCCGACTACGTGTTCGACGCGCGCTCGCTGCCCAACCCCTACTGGGAGCGCGCGCTCAGGCCGCTGACCGGGCGCGACCCGGACGTGGCGCGCTTCCTCGCCGGCCACGAGTCGGTCACCCGCCTGCAGCAGGACATCACGCGCTTCATCGAGGCGCGCATCCCCGAGTTCATCGCCACCAGCCGCCAGTACATGACGGTGGCCGTGGGCTGCACCGGCGGCCAGCACCGCTCGGTGTACCTGGCCGAGCAGCTGGCCGCGGACTTCGCCACGCGCTACCCGGACGTGTCGGTCCGGCACTCGCGCCTGCCCGAGTCCGGCGACACCCTGGCGCAAGCCGTCCGCAACGCGCTGGCCTGATGTCCTTCATCGAGCGATACGAGCGCGCGCTGCGCGAGGAAGCGCGCGTGCCCGACCCGGCGCAGCGGGAGGTGGCCGCGCGCCTGGACGCACTGGAGCGCTGCCTCGCCGCCACACCGCCGCCGGCCGCGTGGCGGCGGCGCCTGCAGTCGCTGCTGGGCCGCCAGTCGTATCCGCAGTCCTGCCGCGGGATCTACCTCTGGGGCGGCGTGGGCCGCGGCAAGACCTGGCTGATGGACCTGTTCGCCGCGGGCCGGGCGCCAGGCGAATGCCGCCGCATGCACTTCCAGCACTTCATGCGCGAGGTGCATGCGCGCCGCCGCCGCCTCGGCGGCCACGAGCGCCCGCTGGAGGGCATCGCCGGACAGCTCTCGCGCGAGGCGCGGGTCTGGTGCCTGGACGAGTTCATGGTGCAGGACATCGGCGACGCGATGATCCTGTACGGCGTGCTCGACGGGCTGCTGCGCCATGGCGTGGTGCTGCTGCTCACGTCCAACACCGCGCCGCAGCGGCTGTACGAGGGCGGGCTGCAGCGCGAGCGCTTCCTGCCCGCCATCGCCCTGATCACGCGCATGCTCGACGTGGTGGAGATGGGCGCCGGCGATGACTTCCGCCAGCGGCAGCTGGCCGAGGCGAAGGTCTACCTCGACTCCTCCGACCCCGGCGCCGGATCGCGCATGCTGGAGCTGTTTGAGCGCCTTGCCGGCAAGGCCGCGGTGGAGCGCGGCGGCAGCCTCATGGTGGAGGACCGGCCCATCGCCACCATCGCCCGTGCCGGCGGCATGGCGTGGTTCGACTTCGCCGAGCTGTGCGAGGGACCGCGCTCGGCCGACGACTACATCGCGCTGGCGCACCGGCTGCACACCCTGTTCCTGTCCGGCGTGCCGGTGTTCACCGGCCAGAACGACGATGCCGCGCGGCGCTTCATCGCGCTGGTGGACGAGCTGTACGACCAGCGCGTGCAGCTGGTGATCGCCGCCGCCGCCGAGCCGGCGGCCCTGTACCGGGGCGAGCGGCTCAAGGCGGCGTTCGAACGCACCGCCAGCCGGCTGACCGAGATGCGCAAAGCCCGCTGAATCGGTTATTTTGCGTGTCTCACGGCGGCGCCGTCCGCCGGCCTGCAGAGGGGAGCAGCAGCAGTTGAAGACAGTCGCCGAGTTCGCAATCGGCTACGAGCAGCTACTGGATGGCGAGGGCCGCGCCAGCGCGGACCTTCCCCCCTTTGCCCGCGACGCGGAGCAGATGCGGGCCATGTACCGGATGATGGTGCTGTGCCGGCTGTTCGACGCCAAGGCCATCAACCTGCAGCGCACCGGCAAGCTGGGCACCTATGCGCCCTGCACCGGCCACGAGGCCACGCACGTGGGCGTGGGCGCGGCCATGCGCCCCGAGGACGTGCTCTGCCCGGTGTACCGCGAGTACGGCACGCAACTGTGGCGCGGCGTCACGCTGACCGAGATCCTCACCTACTGGGCCGGCGACGAGCGCGGCACCGACTTTGCCGGCCCGCGCCAGGACTTCCCCTGGTGCGTGCCCATCGCCTCGCAGTGCCCGCACGCGGCCGGCGTGGCGATGGCCTTCAAGATCAGGAATGAACCGCGCGTGGCAGTGGCCTACATCGGCGACGGCGGCACCTCGCAGGGCGCCTTCCACGAGGCGGTCAACCTCGCCGGCGCGCGCAAGCTGCCGGCCGTGTTCGTGGTGGTCAACAACGGCTGGGCCATCTCCGTGCCCACCTCGCTGCAGACCGCCGCGGCCACCTTCGCGCAGAAGGGCCTGGGCAACGGCGTGCCGGGCGTGCAGGTGGACGGCAACGACGTGATCGCCGTGCGCAAGGTCATGGAAGAGGCGCTGGAGCGCGCCCGTCGCGGCGACGGTCCCATGGTGGTCGAGGCGGTCACCTACCGCCTCTCCGACCACACCACCGCCGACGACGCCAGCCGCTACCGTCCCGCGGAGGAACTGGAAGCGGCCTGGAAGCTCGAGCCGCTGGTCCGCACCCGCCAGTACCTCGCCAGCCAGGGCTGGTGGGACGATGCCGCCGAGGAAGCGCTGCGCGCGGAGTGTGCGGCACAGATCGAGGCCGCCGTGCACGGCTACCAGAACCGCCCGCCGGCCGGCACCGACCACATGTTCGAGCACCTGTTCGCTTCGCCGCCCGCGCAGCTCGCCATCCAGCGGGAGATCGCGCGCCGCTACGGCACCGGCGCGGCACACTGAAGGTTCCAATGCCCCGCGTCACGCTGGTCGAAAGCATCAACCTCGCGCTCGCGCGCGCGCTCCAGGACGATCCGGACGTGGTCGTGCTGGGCGAGGACGTGGGCGTCAACGGCGGCGTGTTCCGCGCCACCGTCGGGCTGCAGCAGCGCTTCGGGCCGCTGCGCGTGCAGGACACGCCGCTGGCCGAGGGCCTGATCGCCGGCATGTCGGTGGGCATGGCCGCGCAGGGACTGAAGCCCGTGGCCGAGATCCAGTTCATGGGCTTCCTGTACCCGGCGCTGGACCAGATCGCCAACCATATGGCGCGCATGAGGAACCGCACCCGCGGCCGCCTGACCTGCCCGGTGGTCATCCGCATCCCGCATGGCGGCGGCATCCACGCGCCAGAGCACCACTCCGAGAGCCTGGAGGTGCTGCTGTGCCACCACGCCGGCCTGCGCGTGGTGTGCCCCACCTCGCCGGCGCGTGCCTACGGCCTGCTGCTGGCGGCCATCCGCGATCCCGACCCGGTGATCTTCCTCGAGCCCACGCGCCTGTACCGCATGATGAAGCAGGACGTGGTCGACGACGGCGCGGCGCTGCCGCTGGACCAGGCCGAGATCGTGCGCGAGGGCGACGATGTCACGCTGGTGACCTGGGGCGCGATGATCCACGAGACCCGCCAGGCCGCCGAGCTGCTGTCGCAGGAAGGCGTGAGCTGCGAGGTGATCGACCTCACCTCGCTGTCGCCCATCGACCACGACACCATCCTGGAGTCGGTGGCGCACACCGGCCGGCTGGTGATCGTGCACGAGGCCGCCCGCCATGCGGGCCTCGGCGCCGAGATCGCCGCCACCGTCGCCGAGCAGGCGCTGTACGACCTGGTGGCGCCCGTCCAGCGCGTCACTGGATACGATACGGTGATGCCCTACTTCGCGATGGAGCGCGCCTACCTGCCGAGCGTGGCGCGCATCGCCGATGCCGTCCGCGAAACCCTGAAGGCCTGAAGCATGCGACGTTTCAACCTGCCCGACCTGGGCGAAGGACTGCAGGAAGCCGAGATCGTCCGCTGGCACGTGAGCGTGGGCGACACGGTCGAGGTCGACCAGCCCATGGTGGCCATGGAAACGGCCAAGGCCGTGGTCGAGGTGCCTGCGCCCTGGTCCGGCGTGATCGCCGCATTGCACGGCAAGCCCGGCGACACCATCGCCACCGGCTCCCCGCTGGTGGACTTCCATGCCGACGAGGCACAGCAGCAGGCCCCGGAGGCCTCCGCCGCGCCGGCCGCCAACGGCGCGGCCCTCGCGCACGGCGGCGTAGTGGGCCACATGCCCGAGACCGACGAGGTGCTGGCGGCGCCCTCGCCCGCCACCACCCGCCGCGGCACGCGCACGCGCAACCGCGTGGTGCCCGCGGCGCGCGAGCTGGCGCGCCGCCTCGGCGTCGACGTCGAATCGCTCTCCGGCACCGGCCCCGGCGGCGTGGTCACCCTCGATGACGTGCTGGCGGCGCAGCCCGCCACGGAGCAGGCCGCCGCCATGCCGCGCGTCACCAGCGCGCTGCGGCCTGCGGTCAGCGACGACATCGCCAGCACCGGCGAGCTGGAGATCCTGCGCAGCCTGCGCCGCGCCATGGCGCAGAGCATGACCCTGGCGCGCGACAACGTCATGGAGTGCACGGTGTTCGATGATGCGGACATCGAGGGCTGGCAGCAGGGCGCCGACTACACCGTGCGGCTGCTGCGCGCCATCGCCGCCGGCTGCCGCGCCGAGCCTGGCCTGAATGCCTGGTTCGATGGCAGCACCCATGGCCGGCGCGTATTCCAGCCCATCCACGTGGGCATCGCCGTCGACACGCCCGAGGGCCTGCTGGTGCCGGTGATCCGCGACGCGGGCAACCGCGACGCCGCCGGGCTGCGCGCCGAGGTCAACCGGCTGAAGAAGGGCGCGCGCGAGCGCACGCTCTCGCCGGCGGACCTGAAGGATTTCACCATCATGCTGTCGAACTTCGGCGTATGGGCCGGTCGCTATGCCACCCCGGTGGTGGTGCCGCCGGCCGTGGCCATCCTCGGCGCCGGCCGCATCACCCGCGACGTGGTGGCCGTGGAGGGCGGCATCGAGGCGCACCGGCGCATCCCGCTGTCGCTGACCTTCGACCATCGCTGCGTCACCGGCGGCGAGGCCGTGCGCTTCCTCGCGGCCGTGATCGAGGACCTGCAGAAGCCCGGGTAGCGGCCCCGGGGCCGCCGCGGGCATCCACCGGCGCGGGCGGGTATCATCCCGCCCCCATGAGCACACTGCCGCCCTGCCCCCGCTGCGCGTCCACGTACACCTACGAGGACGGTCCCAACCTCGTCTGCCCGGAATGCGCCCATGAGTGGCCGGCCGCGGGCGAGCCTGAAGCCGCCGCCGATGCCCCGCGCGTGGTGCGCGATGCCGTCGGCAACGAGCTGAAGGACGGCGACACGGTCACCGTGATCAAGGACCTGAAGGTCAAGGGCTCCTCGGCGGTGGTCAAGGTCGGCACCAAGGTGCGCAACATCCGCCTGGTCGAGGGCGACCACGACATCGACTGCCGCATCGAGGGCATCGGGCCGATGGGGCTGAAGTCGATGTACGTGAAGAAGGCCTGAGGCCGCCTCGGCCGCCCGGCGGGCCGGAGTCGCCCTATTCCTCGATCTTCACCAGCTTGCGCCGCCCGCCCGCGCCGGTGCGGATGCTGACCTGCGCGCGGCGCACGCCGAAGTGAGCGGCCACCAGCTCGATCACCTCGGCATTGGCGCGTCCCTCCACCGGCGGTGCCTTCACCTCGGCCAGGAAGGTGCCGTCGGGCCGGGCGGTGAGCCGGCTGGCACGGGCATTGGGCTTGACCTTCAGTTCAATGATGCGGCTCACGGCACCGTCCGTTTGGTAATCTTCGGCGCACTTCAGATCAAGGATACGGAGCCCCGCAAATGTCCGGCAAACTCGTGCTGCTGCGCCACGGCCAGAGCGAATGGAACGTCGCCAACCTGTTCACCGGCTGGACCGACGTCGACCTGACCGAACAGGGCCGCGCCGAGGCTGCCCAGGCCGGCCGCGAGCTGGCGGCCACCGGCATCCGCTTCGACTACGCCTACACCTCGGTCCTCAAGCGCGCCATCCGCACCCTGTGGATCGCGCTGGACACCATGGACCGCATGTGGCTGCCGGTGGAGAAGAGCTGGCGCCTGAACGAGCGCCACTACGGCGCGCTGCAGGGCCTGGACAAGGCCCAGACCGTGGAGAAGCACGGCGAGGCGCAGGTGAAGGTCTGGCGGCGCAGCTACGACATCCCGCCGCCGCCGCTGGATGCCGCCGACCCGCGCCACCCGAAGAACGACCCGCGCTACGCCGAGCTCGACCCGGCGCTGCTGCCCGGCACGGAGTCGCTGAAGGACACCCTTGCCCGCGTGCTGCCGCTGTGGGAGGAGGAGATCGCGCCCAGGCTGCGCGCCGGCCGCAACGTGCTGATCGTCGCCCACGGCAACAGCATCCGCGCGCTGGTGAAGATGCTGGACAACATGAGCGAGTCCGAGATCGTCGAGCTCAACATCCCCACCGGCGTGCCGCTGCTGTACGAGCTGGACGCCTCGCTGAAGCCCACCGGGCACCGCTACCTCGGCGACCCGGAGGCCATCGCCGCCGCTGCCGAGGCTGTGCGCCGCCAGACCGAGCGGCGCTGAGCCCTCCCTTGCCTTACTTCGCGCCGTCGCGGAGCAATCCGCGCACGGCGTCGGCCGCGTGCGCCGCCGTGCAGCGGTTGGCCAGCAGCATGCCATCCACGTCCAGCGTGCCGCCGCGGTTGATGTAGCCCAGCGCCACCATGCGCCGCGGGCCCTGGTCGATGCGACGCAGGATGCCCAGCATCGGTTCGGGCCGCGTGTGGGTGAGCAGCACCCGCGGCAGGTGCGGCGGGAACAGCGAGGCCAGCGTGGCATCGTCCAGCACCCAGCGCGCCTCCAGCTCATCGCGCGGCATGCGCAGCCGGCCCGGCTCCAGCACCACCGTCACGCAGGTGACGATGCCCTCGGCCCCGAGCGCAACCTGCGCCTTCAGCGCCTCGTCGAGCTGGTAGGCGCCGATGGCCAGGATCTGGGCGGCAGCGTGGGCCGGGTCGCCGGCCACGTGCGCCGCGCCCAGCGTCACCAGCTCATCCACCAGCGCCGCCGGCACGCGCTGCGGCGTGTCGCGCTTGGAAACCACCACGCAGGCCACCTGGCCGCGGCCGCGGTACACATCGCGCAGCGCCGCGACGGCGCTGTTGCCATCCACGGGGAACAGCACGCGCGCGGTGTCCGACATCTCGCCCAGCAGCGCCTCGCCCATGGTGGGATCCTGGTGCGACTGCTCGTTCTTGGAGTTCTCCCAGGTGTGCGAGGTGACCACCAGCGGCACCGACAGCCAGCCCGGCTGGCGGCCCAGCTCGCGCTGGTGGCGGGCGAAGATCACCTCCTGGCGGATCAGGCCCAGCATCTTCACCGCGAAGGCCTCGTAGCTGACGATGAGGTTCAGGCCGGCCTTGTTGCCCAGCGCCGCCGCGGCCACCGCCTCCTCGTTCAGCGCCGTGATCACCGCGCCGTCCACCGCCTCGGGCACGCCCGGCTCGGGCTCGTTGACGCGATGGCGCAGCAGCGCCAGCGAGCCGCCCATGCGGTTGCTGGCCATCTCGTCCGGGTTGCCCACGCGCACGCGCAGGCCGGGATTGGCGCGCACCAGCTCGGCGAACCAGCCATCCAGCGCCACCATGGCGCTGGCCACCGTGCCCGGCTGCTGCCAGCGCGGCTCCGGCATCACCGGGTCGGGCGGATGGCGATGCGCCATGGGATGGCGGCTCTCGCGCGCTCGCCGCTGGCGCTCGTGGACGTCGAAGGCGGCCAGCGCCGCATCGAGCTCGGCCGGCGGCACGTACAACGCCTTCGCGCCGGCATTGAAGGCGGCGCGCGCCGCCTCGTCCACCGACGGATTGCCGGCCAGCGGCAGGTTGTGGGCAGCATTGGTGCCCGCGCCGGGGAAGCCGAAGCCCTTCTCGGTTTCCGCGATCACGTAGGGAATGCGCGCCGGGTAGCGGCGCTCGGGCTGCGCCGCGAAAGCCGCCAGCCTCGCCTCGGCGCGCAGGATGGCAACGGCGAAGGCAGCCGGGTCGCGGCCATCGATGATCACCGGGTCGAAGCCGTTGTGGCGCAGGTCCTCGGCCAGCCACGGCGCCCCGCCCTGCTGCAGGATCTGCGTGCGCTGCTCGATGCGCCGGCCATTCAGGATCATCACCGGCACGGCGAAACCCGAGTCCTCGGCACGCCACCAGCGCGGCGCCCAGTCCGAGCCGCGCTGCTCCTCGAAGGCGCCATCGCTGAGGAAGGCCACCAGCGTCTCGCCCGGCATCGGCATGTGGATGTACTGCAGGGCCGCGAAGCCCAGGTAGCCGCCCTCGGAGATGGCGCCGGCGGTGTGGGCACCGGCATGGCTGCCCACCGGCACGGCCGGGCGGCCCTGCTTGTCGATGGCATAGGAATAGAAGTCGGCGACGAGGCGCGACAGGCCGGCCTCGCTGCGGTCGTAACGGCCGCGCTGGGTCTCCGACACGTCGCCAGTGAGCGCATTCACCGCCTCGATGGCGGCCACGCAGTGGCCCTGCCCCATCAGCCAGCCGCGCGTGGTGCCCGACAGCGCATTGGCCAGCAGGTAGCCCACGAAGGCCGGCACCATGTTCAGCGAACCGCCCATGTGGCCCTCGGGCGCGGGCTTGAAATCGGATGCCGCCAGCGGCGCGCCCGACAGGTCGATGCGCCGCGCATAGCTCATGTGCGCCACCACGTTCATGGCCGCGCAGGCCAGCCGGTCGGCGGCGGCCAGCAGCGACCAGGCCTCGCGCGCCGTGCAGCGCCCTGCGGCAACCAGTTCCTCCACCAGCCGTTGCACCTCGGCCATGGTGCCGGGGCGATGTTCGATGGGACCGTAGCCCGCCCGCCATGCGGCCAGCGGATCTGTGGATTCGAGGCTCATCATGGATTCTCCTTCCGGTTCGGTCAGGTAAGGCAGGACAGCGCCTGGGTGGCGGCCATCCATTCCTCGTTGGTCGGTTCCACGGCCACGCGCACGCGGCTGTCCGCGGCGGACACCAGCGGCGCATTGGCGGCATTGGCCTCACGGTCCAGGCGCACGCCCAGCCAGTCCAGCGCCGCGCACACGCGCTCGCGCACCGGCGCGCTGTTCTCTCCCACGCCGGCGGTGAACACCAGCATGTCTACGCCGCCGAGCAGCGCTGCCAGCGCGCCCACCTCGCGCACGATGGATCGCACGTACAGCGCCATCGCCAGCCGTGCGCGCTCGCCGCGCTCGCCATCGTCCTGCTCATGCGCGATCAGCACCCGCGGCTCCGGCGACACGCCGGACACGCCCAGCAGGCCCGACTGGTGGTAGAGCAGCCGCGCCACTTGCTCGGGCGTGTGTCCTTCCACCTGCAGCAGGTGCAGCAGCACACCCGGGTCGATGGCACCGCTGCGGGTTCCCATCATCACCCCATCCAGCGCCGAGAACCCCATGGTGGTGGCCACGCTGGCCAGCCCGCGCATCGCGCACAGGCTGGCGCCGCTGCCCAGGTGCAGCGCGATCACGCGCCCGCGCGCGGCCTCGCCGTAGCGCTCGGCCAGCCTCAACGCCAGGTACGCATAGGACAATCCGTGGAAACCGTAGCGGCGGATGCCGCGCTGCCAGGCCTCCCAGGGCAGCGGCAGCACGCGCTCGGTCAGCGGCATGCGGGCATGGAAGGCGGTGTCGAAGCAGGCCACCTGCGGCACGTCGGGCTCGGCCTGGAGCATCAGCCGGATGGCCAGCAGTGCATGCGGCTGGTGCAGCGGCGCCAGCGGGATGCACTGCACCAGGTCGGCCAGCACGCGGGCATCCAGGCGCACCGGCTCGCTGTACTTCTCCCCGCCATGCACCACGCGGTGCACGACCAGCCGCAGGCGCCTTGCGCCCAGGAACGCCTCCACGCGGGTGCGGATGTGGTGCAGCGCCGACTCGTAGGGAGATGCGGCATCGAGCGCCAGCGGTTCGGCCGGCGCGCCCGCGACGCTCCATGCAGGATGCGGGCCGCCGATGCCCTGTACGCCGCCGCGCCACAGCGGCACGCGCGGCAACGGCGAGGCGTCGCCATCGAACAGGGCGAACTTGATGCTGGAAGACCCGCAGTTCAGGGCCAGCAACAGGTTGCCGCTCATGGTCCCGTCCGTCGCAGCGCGTCTTGCATGGCCACGCGCCTATCGTAGCGGCTGGCGACGTACCCGTCGCCCGCCGCGGGGATCTACTTCGTCACCACCGCCCAGCTGTCGTAGCGGCCGCCGTGCCGGGCCGCCAGCTGGTTGAAGTGCGCGGTGAGCTGCTGCATGTCCGAAATGATCAGGCGCATGCTGCGGCTGGCGTGCAGGCTGTACTGGCCGGTGATGTCCAGCGCCTCCACCACGTCCACCGAATACCCCTGCCCGGCCAGCTCGCGCGCCAGCGCGTCGGAGGCCTCGCGCGTGGGCAAGGTGAAGAAGAAATCCACCGTGTGCTCGACGAAGGTGTCCACGCCTGCCTTGCGCAGGCCCTGGATGAAGTGCGCATCCCAGTCGACGGGCTTCCTCTTGACCGAGAACTTGCGCCACTGCGAGATGACCCGCAGCAGGCACAGCGCCGCCACCACCGCCAGCGCGATTGCGATGGTCTTGTTGTCCACCGTCAGTCCTCCTCCACCTTGCCGGTGTCGCCTGGCGTCTCGTTGACGGACACCACGGTGGCACGCGGGAAGAAATTGAACTCGCTGGCCGAGGCCCAGGTGTAGGCGCCCATGGCCCGGCCGACGATCAGGTCGCCCACCTTGAGCTTCGGCAGCATCAGGTTCTCGGCGATGACGTCGATGCTGTCACAGGTCGGGCCGGCAAGCACCGAGGGCGCCAGCGGGCCCCCGGTCTTCAGGCTCTCGATGGGATAGCGCGCATGGTCGAAGAGCTGGCCGCTGTAGGAGCCGTACAGGCCGTCGTCGAGGTAGTACCACCAGTGGCCCTCGCGCAGCGCGCGGCCCATCACGCTGGCCACGCCGATGGCGGCGGGGCCGGCGATGTAGCGGCCAGGCTCGGCGATCACGCGCGTGCCCTTCGGCACCGCGGCCAGGGCCTTCCTGATCGGCGCGCAGAAGCGGCCGATGTCGGGCACGGGCTGGGTGTACTCGATGGGAAAGCCCCCGCCGATGTCCAGCGTGTCCAGCTTGCCCAGCTTCGCGCGCCGCGCCTGGCGCAGCAGCGTGCTGCAGGCCTCGATGGCCTCCACGTGCTTGAGCGGCTGCGGCGCCTGCGAGCCCACGTGGAAGGAGAAGCCGCGCACGTTCACACCCAGCGAGGTGGCCAGCCGCGCCAGCTCCAGCGCGTTCTCCGGATCGCAACCGAACTTGCGCGACAGGTCGCTGACCGCGCCGGGGCTGCGGAAGGACACGCGCAGCAGCAGCTCCGCGTCCTGCCGGAAGGCGCGGAACTTGCGCACCTCGTCCGGGTTGTCGGCCACGAACACGCGCACCCCGCCCTGCAGCGCGTTGCGGATGTCCTGGTCGCGCTTGATCGGGTGGGTGTGGATGCAGCGCGAGGGATCGATGCCCAGGCGAGTGATGAGCTGTACCTCGCCGGTGGTGGCCAGGTCGAGGAAGCCGCCCAGCGCGTCGATGGTGCGCACCACCGCCGCAGCCGGCAGGGGCTTCAAGGCATAGTGCAGGTCCACCCCCGGCAGCGCCTTGTGCAGGCGCCGGTACTGCGCGCGCACGCGCTCGCAGTCGATGATCAGCAGCGGGGAGCCGAAGGTCGCGACCAGCCGGCGGATTTCCTCAGGCTGGAACGGATCGATGAAACCCTTCTTCAAGGCAGCACACCGGTGCCCAGCGCCGCGAACGGCCCGCTGTCGGAGGAGGCGTTCGCCGCGGCGCGCGCCAGGCGGTCGCGCACCGCATCCCAGCGCTCGTCGGCCGGCACTTCCTGCACCAGGATGCGGGCACAGCCGGCCTTGTCCAGCGTGCGCAGGTTGGCATAGAGGTCATGGCCGTAGGCGTCGGGACGGATGCCGGCATTGATCCAGGTCACCGTCTCGTAGGTCTTCAGCGGCAGGCGCTGCGCCAGCACGGCGATGCGCTGGCCGCCTTCGGAGAGCTGCTCGGCCAGCTGGTCCAGCTCGCCGCCGGGCACGATGGTCACCGGCGTCTGCGGCGCGTAGTGCGCGGCCGTGCTGCCCGGCACCCGCGGCGCCGAGCGGCCGGGGCCGATGCCCACCTCGCCCACCACATTGCGCAGCTGCGACAGCGTGATCGCGCCGGGACGCAGCAGCCGCACCTCGCCATCGATGCAGCTGACGATGGTGGATTCCAGCCCCAGCTGGCACTCGCCACCGTCGAGGATCACCTTCACCGCATCGCCGAACTCGTCGGCCACGTGCTCGGCGCGGGTGGCCGACAGGCGGCCGTAGCGGTTGGCCGAGGGCGCGGCGATGCCGCCGCCGAAGGCGTCCAGCAGCTGGCGCGCCATGGGATGGGAGGGGATGCGCACGGCCACGGTGTCCTGCCCGCCGGTGACCACGTCATGCACGTTCTCGTGGCGGGGCAGCACCAGGGTCAGCGGACCCGGCCAGAAGGCCTCGGCCAGCTTCTCGGCCTCGGGCGTGAGCTCGCGCACCCAGCGGCGCAGGTACTTCTGCTGGTCGATGTGCACGATCACCGGGTGCGACGGCGGCCGGCCCTTGAGCTCGAACACCTTGCGCACCGCCGCCGGGTTGGAGGCATTGGCGCCGAGGCCGTAGACGGTCTCGGTCGGGAATGCCACCAGCTCGCCATCGCGCAGCGCGTCGACGGCGGCTTCGATTTCGGCCTGTGTGGCCCGGAGCGCTTTAGCCATCCTGCAAGTTTACCAGCCGCTTCCGGCCGGCAACGCCGGCATCGCCCCCGTGCCGTGGACGGCCTCACATAACGCCGGCCCTACTCCAGGTCGCGGCGGTCCCAGCCCTCCGGTGTGCGCACGATCTCTGCCGTGGGCCAGTAGTTGCGGTCCAGTTTCAGCGTGATCACCTCCGGCACGTCGTTCCAGGACAGCGTGCGCAGGCGCACCGAGGAGCGGTCCGGCCGCCCCCTCACCACCGCCAGGAAGGCGTCCAGGTCGGGCGTGGGCTGGCCGTCCACCTCGACGATGCGCCGTCCCGGGAACAGCCGGTAGCGGGTAGCCGGCGAGCCATAGGAGAAGTACGCCACGTACACGCCCTGCGGCACCACGCCGCGCTGCGCGCTCATGGCGCGGTGGGGTGCGTGCAGGATGGCGCCGGCCCACAGCACCAGCCGGTCGATGTCATGGCCGTCGAGCGCGGTGGTGCGCACGTCGAGGGTCGCCTCCGACTGACCGCGCCACACGGTCACGGACACCTGTGGACTGTCGGCCACGGCGCGCTCCACGTCGCGGAACTGGGTGACGGGCTTGCCGTCGACGGCCAGCACCAGGTCGCCCTGGCGCAGCACCTGGCCCGAGGCCGCGCCGCCGGTGATGCGCGCCACCGACAGCACCTGTCGTCCCTCGGGGTTCTGCTTCTCCAGCCGGGAAGCCCAGTCGGGCGACAGGCCCAGCCGCCGCGCCTCGGTCAGCGTCAGCGTGGCGAACTCCACGTCCAGCGTGTGCAGCAGCCGGCCCTCGCGCACGCGCTCGACCATGTCGAGCACGATGTCGATCGGCACGCCGCGGTTCACCTGTGCCGGCGCACCGCGGCCGGTCTCCACCGGGAAGCTGGACCACATCGCCCGCACCGCACCGCGCGCATCCACCAGCACGCCGTCGAATTCATCCGGCGGGTTCAGCAGCTGCGCCACCTCGATGTTGGCGTCGCGGAACTGCATCGAGCGGCTCAGCGGCAGGTTCAGCGGCTCCACCGAGATGATGGTGGATTCGCGCGAGCGGTAGTCGCCGTCGCGGTTCATGCCCACCGCCGTGACCACCTGCCCCTCCACCAGCGGCGCCGGGTTGAAGCGCGCTGCGCGCACCGGCGTGCTGCCGATCAGCGCCGGGTCGTAGGACACCACCGCCAGGTTGTGCAGTGGATGGATGTACTCCACGCGCCCGGGGATCTCGAAGGTGCCGAAGAAGGTCAGCCGCACGTCACCCAGCGAGGCCGGCACGGTGTTGCGGTCGGTGACCACGTAGCCACGCTCGGCATCGACGATGAGCCCGGTGCCGTAGTAGTTGCGCTCGGAGATGCCGGCCAGCGCGAACGGCATGTCGAAGGTCAGCTGCACCAGCGAGGGCACCAGCTGCGCCACCAGCTTGTCGCGCACCACCGGCAGCGCGGCCGTGCCGCCCGACACGGGCCTGGGCGGCGGCCCGGCCAGCAGGTCCGCGCACGGCCACAGCCCGGAGGCATCGTCGCGCTGGCAGGAGCGCACCGGGAACCAGCGCCGGTCCATGCGCATCGAGCGCACCAGCGGGTTGTTGGGCTCGTCCATCACCACGTAGCGCAGCGTGGCGCGGTCGCCATCGCCCAGCAGCTGCAGCTGGCCGGCGAAGTCGGTGATGTTGCGCACCGGCTGGTTGTTCACCTCGAGGATCAGCGCCGCGCGCGGCACGCCGGCCGCAGCCAGCGTGTAGCCGGGATTGGCCACGTACACGCCCTGGATGGGCAGGTTGAAGTGTCGCGCCTGCTGGTAGGAGAGGTCATGCACCACCGCATCGCCGAACTCCAGGTAAGAGGCCGGCGTGATCTGCTCCAGGTCCGTGACCTCCAGCTTCACGGCCAGGTCGGTGCCGCCGCGCTGCAGGGCCAGCTCCACTTCCTGCCCCACCGCGTCGTCGAGCAGCGCCTCCAGCGGCTCGAAGGTGGTCACGGGCGTGCCATTCACCGCCAGCAGGATGTCGCCGGGCTGCAGCTTGCCGTGAGCCGGCGAGCCGGGCTGCACCATGCGCACCACCAGCATGCCGGTGCCGTCGGGGAAGCGCTCGCGGGTGCGGCTCTCGGCTTCCTCGGGCAGGCCCAGGCGCCGGAGCTCGCCGAAGGGCACGTACACGAAGGTCGTCTGCAGCGTGCCGCGCGTCACCGGCTTGCCCTCGCGGATCAGTTCCACCGCGCGCTTCACCCGGCCCAGCGGCAGGTAGAAGCTCGAGGCCGCGCCGCTGGCGCCGCCGGCGTTCAGCGCCACCACGCGACCGCGGATGTCGATCACCGGCGAACCGGAGGATCCGCCCGAGGTACCCGAGGCGGCCTGGATGTAGAAGGTGTTGAAGTCGTTGTAGCGGCCGGTGCCATAGCTGGGCGCCTCGCGGTCCAGCCGCGCCAGCGTGCCGGCGAGGATGGACAGCTGCTCGCCGGCGTTGTTGCCCACCACGCGGATCTCGCGGCCGACCTGCGCGCCCTCCGGATACAGCTCCAGCGACGGCGGCTTGATGAAGCGCAGCTTCGAGGGGTCGTAGCGGTACAGGCCGAAGTCATGCACCGGGTCGCGGTACACCGCGCGCAGCTCGACCTCCTCGCGGTTGAGGAAGGTGGCCTCGGCGGTCACCGGCCCGGGCGTGACCACGTGGCGGTTGGTCAGGATCAGGCCGCGCTCTGCATCGATGACGAAGCCGGTGGCCTGCGAAGAGGTGTTCCACTCGGTGTCGAAGGCGCGCGTGGCATCGATCTTGATGGCCACCACGGCCTGGGCGATGCGCTCCAGCGTGGCCGACCAGGTGGGATCCTCGCGCCGCGGGGCCACCAGCGCCTCGTCCCCCGGCAGCACCTCGCCGGGCATCACTTCCTGCCCCGGCACCGGCGGTGCCACTTCCGCGCCCGGCGGCGGCGCCACGGATTGCGCGCCCGCCAGGGCGGCGATGGCCAGCAGGGCCGCGGCCAGCAGTTGGCGCCGGGGTTGCCTCATCTTGCACTCCTTGGTCGAAAACGGGCCCATCAGACCGCCAGGACCAGCAGCCACGTGAGCCCAAGCAGAACGAACGACGCCAGCACCGCTGCCGACCCCAGGTCCTTGGCGAGGCCGGACAGCTCATGCCGCTCGAATCCCACCCGGTCGACCGTCGCCTCGATGGCACTGTTGAGCAGCTCGACGACCAGCACCAGCAGCATGGGGGCGATGAGCAGGGCCTTCTCGACGCCGCCATCGCCGATCCACAGCCCCAGGGGAATGACCACGGCAGCAACCGCCAGCTCCTGGCGGAAGGCGGCCTCCCCCCGGAAAGCGCCACGGAACCCGCGGACGCTGGCGCCGAAAGCCCGCCAGATCCTTGCCCCGCCGGCCAGTTTGGGTCGTTGCATGGAGCAGCAAGTCTACCAAGTACAATGCCCGCCATGCTGCAAGCCCGCCGCCCCTCCCTGAAGGTCTCCATCGGCCCGGTCGCCATCGGCGGCACGGCCCCCATCGTCGTGCAGTCGATGACCAACACCGACACGGCCGACATCGACGCCACGGTCGCCCAGGTGCGCCAGCTCGCGCGCGCCGGCTCGGAGCTGGTGCGCATCACGGTGAACAGCGCCGAGGCCGCGGCCGCCGTGCCGCACATCCGTGACCGGCTGCGCGCCATGGGCGAGACGGTGCCGCTGATCGGCGACTTCCATTTCAACGGCCACAAGCTGCTGCGCGAGCACCCCGAATGCGCGCGCGCGCTGGACAAGTACCGCATCAATCCCGGCAACGTGGGCCGCGGTGCGAAGCGCGACACGCAGTTCGCCGAGATGATCGAGGTCGCCTGCCGCGAAGGAAAGCCGGTGCGCATCGGCGTGAACTGGGGCAGCCTCGACCAGGACCTGCTGGCGCGGGTGATGGACGAGAACAATGCCCGCCCGGACCCGCTGCCCGCGCAGCAGGTGATGCGCGAGGCCATCGTGCGCTCGGCGCTCGACAGCGCCGGACTGGCCGTGTCCCTGGGCCTGCCGCGCGAGCGCATCGTGCTGTCGGCCAAGGTCAGCGGCGTGCAGGACCTGCATGCCGTGTACCGCAGCCTTGCCGCGCGCTGCGACTACCCGCTGCACCTGGGCCTGACCGAGGCCGGCATGGGCAGCAAGGGCATCGTCGCCTCCACCGCCGGCATCGGCGTGCTGCTGGCCGAGGGCATCGGCGACACCATCCGCGTGTCGCTGACGCCGGAACCCGGCGGCGACCGCACCCAGGAAGTCATCGTGGCGCAGGAGATCCTGCAGACCATGGGCCTGCGCGCCTTCCTGCCCATGGTGGTGGCCTGCCCCGGCTGCGGCCGCACCACCAGCACCTACTTCCAGGAACTGGCGCAGCGCATCCAGACCCACATCCGCCACCGCATGCCGCAGTGGCGCGCCGAGCGCGAAGGCGTGGAGGAGATGACGGTGGCGGTCATGGGCTGCGTGGTGAACGGGCCCGGCGAGAGCCGCCACGCCAACATCGGCATCAGCCTCCCCGGCACCGGCGAGCGCCCGGTGGCGCCGGTGTACGAGGATGGCGAGAAGACGGTGACGCTGAAGGGCGAGCACATCGCCGAGGAGTTCCAGGAGCTGCTCGAGCGCTACGTGGAGCGCACTTACCCGCGCCGCACCAACGCCCCGGCCGCCTGAACCGCGGCCCTCGTTGCGCCTCCCGCCGCTACCGCGGCAGCGGGCCGCCGTGCTAGCGTTGCCCCATGAGCGAGGACCTGTCCACCCGCCGCTGTGTGCCCTGCGAGGGCGGCGTCCAGCCGCTGTCGCGCGCCGCCGCCGACGAGCTGCTGCAGCGGCTCGACGAGAACTGGCAGCTGTCGGTGGATGCCACCTCGATCCAGCGTGAATTCCGCTTCCGCGATTTCTTCCGCACGATGAGCTTCGTGAACGCGGTGGCCCACATCGCCAACATCGAGGACCACCACCCCGACCTGGAGGTGGGCTACAACTACTGCCGCGTGCGCTTCACCACGCATGCCATCCGCGGCCTGTCCGAGAACGACTTCATCTGCGCGGCAAAGATCGACCAGTTGCCGCTTGCCTGACCAGCAGGCGGCGCAATGCCGCCGAACGCGCCACCGCCGCCATGCCGGTGCGCGCGGCCCAGGCCACCGGCCCGGGTGAAGCCGTGAACAGCCGGTCGAGGCCATCCACCACGGCGCCCACCAGCGCATTGCCGGCGCGCCGCTCGCGCTCGTAGCGGCGCAGCGCCGCGGCGGCGCCCACGCTCTCGCGCGGCGGCCGCAGCGCCAGCGACAGTGCCAGCGCGGCCGCATCCTCGAAGCCCTGGTTCACGCCCTGCCCGGCCAGCGGATGGATCACGTGCGCGGCATCACCCACCAGCGCCGCGCGCGGCGCCACGTAACGGCCGGCGTTCAGGCGCCGCAGCGGGAAAGCGCCGCGCTCACCCGCCAGCGACAGCCTGCCGAGCACGCCGGCGCTGGCCTCGGTGAGCCGCGCGCTGAACTGCTCCGGCGACAGGGCCAGCAGCTGGCCGGCCAGCTCGTCGGTGGCGGACCAGACGATGGAGCACTGCCGTCCCGGCAAGGGCAGCAGCGCCAGCGGGCCGGTGGAAAGGAAACGCTGGAAGGCGGTGCCGCGGTGCGGGCGCTCCACGTCGATGACGCCGACGATGGCGCGCTGGCCGTAGTCGCGCATGCCGGCCGGCAGGCCCAGCAGCTCGCGCACCTTCGAGGCCGCACCGTCGGCGCCCACCAGCAGCTCGGCGCGCAGCGTGGCGCCCGAGGCCAGCGACAGGCGCCCGCCGTCCCCGCCCACGGACGCCGCGGCGAGCCGGTCCTCGATCACCGTGATGCCGGCATCACGGCAGGCGGCCAGCAGCGCAGCCTGCAGCGCGCGGTTCTCGACGATCACGCCCAGCTCGCGCGCATGGTGCTCGGCCGCATCAAAGCGCAGCGTGTCGGGACTGTCGGGCGGCACGTCCTCGTGCCAGATGGCCATGGCCTGCACGGAGGCGGTGCGCAAGGCGTCCATGCGCTGCCAGGCCCCCAGCTGCTCCAGCCGCTCGCGGTTCACCGGCGAGATGTTCGAGACGCGCAGCCCGATGGGCGAGCCGGCCGGCGGCGGCGAGCAAGGATCCGGTTCAATCACCGCGATGCGCGCCGGCACAAGGCGCGTCCAGTCCACCAGCATCAGCGCCAGCGCCGAGCCCACCAGGCCGCCACCGGCGATGACCACGTCGAAGTCGCGCGTCATGCCCCGCCTCCCGGCGGCAGCCCGCGCGCCAGCCGCGGCGAGCGGTTGCCGAAGCCCAGGCTCACACGTGCCAGCGCGCGCTTGGCCGGCGGCAGCAGGTCGAACAGCAGCAGGCCGGCGTCGCGCGCAGCGGCCAGCAGCGGACGATTGCTGCTGAATGCCCGCACCAGCGTGTCGGTGAAGCCGATGACGCCGCCGCGATCCTGCTCGCGCTCTTCGGCATAGGCGGCAAGGCGTTCGGGCGCACCGGGATCGGCGCCCGCGTCCTGCGCCAGCAGTTCGGCCAGCACGGCCACGTCGCGCAGTGCGAGGTTGAAGCCCTGCCCGGCCACCGGATGCAGCGACTGTGCCGCGTTGCCCAGCAACACGATGCGCGGCGCGACCGTGCCGCGGCTGCGGGTCAGCGCCAGCGGATAGCGGCCGCGCGTGCCCAGCTGCACGGCCCGGCCGGCGCGATAGCCGAAGGCCTGTTGCCACTCCGCCATGAACTGCTCCGGCGCCAGCGCCAGCAGCCTGTCCGCGTCATGGGGTTTCGCCGCCCACACCAGCGTGCGCCATGCGCCGGCCCTGCGCTGCGGCGAGGCATTGCCGCCGGCGGCACTCGCGCCACCATGGATGATGGGCAGCAGCGCCATTGGTCCGGCCGGAGTGAAGCGCTCGTAGGCGGTGCCGTCGTTCACCTGGTCGGTGCGCAGCGCCGACACCACGGCCACCTGCTCGTAGTCATCCACCTGCGCGGTGAGGCCCGCGGCCTTGCGCACCAGCGAGTGGGCACCGTCGGCCGCCACCACCAGCCGCGCACGCAGGCGACGCGTGCCGCCCTCGTGCTCCAGTGCCAGGTCGATGTGGCCATCGGCCTGCTCGATGCCGGTCAGCCGCGCCGGCATGAAGGCGGTGACGCGCGGCGCATCACCCAGCGCGCGCCACAGCTCCCGCCCCAGCACGCGGTTGGGCACCACGTAGCCCAGCGCCTGCTGCCCCAGCGAGGCGGCCTCCAGGCGCGCGAAGCCGAAGCGGCCCGCGTCGGAAACATGGATGGTGGTGATGGGCGCGGCCTCGGCGGCCAGCGCAGGCCACACGCCCAGGGCCTCGAAGATGCGGCGGCTGGCATTGCCCAGCGCGGTGGTGCGTTCGTCGAAGCTGGGCTGGGCGCTGCTGTCGGGCGCGAAGGCCTCGACCAGGGCGATGGAAAGCGGCAGGTCCTTCAGCGCCACGGCGAGGCTGGCGCCCGCCAGGCCCCCGCCGACGATGGCGATGTCGAAGGCGGCGGGTTGGTCCGGGCTCGGCGCGGCCATGGGGATCAGGCGAGCGAGCCCACCAGCGCCTCGACCTCATCCGGATCGCTGGGCACGCCGCCGGTGAGCACCTCGCAGCCTGTGGCGGTGACCACCACGTCATCCTCGATGCGGATGCCGCAGTTCCAGTAGCGCCTGGGCACCCCGCGGGTGCCGGCGGGGATGTAGATGCCCGGCTCCACCGTCATCACCATGCCCGGTTCGAGCACGCGCCATTCCTCGCCGACCTTGTAGTCGCCGACATCGTGCACGTCCATGCCCAGCCAGTGGCCGGTGCGGTGCATGAAGAACTTCCGGTAGGCGCCATCCTTGATCAGCCTGGGCACCCGGCCCTTGAGCAGGCCCAGGTCCACCAGCCCGCGGGTGATGACCTCGACCGCGGCCTCGTGCGCCTGGTTCCAGTGGTTGCCCGGCCGGGTGGCGGCGATGGCGGCCTTCTGCGCCTCCAGCACGATCCCGTACAGCTCGCGCTGCGCCGGCGTGAAGCGGCCGTTCACCGGCCAGGTGCGGGTGATGTCCGAGGCGTAGTACTGGTACTCGCAGCCCGCGTCGACCAGCAGCAGCTCGCCATCCTCGAGGCGGGCGTCGTTCTCGCGGTAATGCAGGATGCAGGAGTTGGCACCGCCGCCGACGATGGGCTCATAGGACGCGGTGGCATTGTGCCGGTGGTACTCGTGCATCAGCTCGGCCGCGATCTCGTATTCGTAGCGGCCGGGTGCGGTGTGGCGCATGGCGCGCACCTGCGCCGCCGCGGCGATGCGCCCGGACTCGCGCATCAGCGCCACCTCGGTGCGGCTCTTGTACAGCCGCATGTCGTGCAGCACGTGGTCCAGCGCCACCATCTCCTGCGGCGGGTGCTTGCCGTGGCGCGCCAGGCCCCGCAGCGTCTGCAGCCAGCCCAGCACCTTCTGGTCGAACTCTGGGTGCGTGCCCATGGCGTAGTACACGCGCTCGCGGTTCTCCATCAGCCCGGGCAGGATCTCGTCGAGGTCGCCGATGGGGAAGGCATCGTCGGCGCCATGGCGCTGCACCGCGCCCTGCGGGCCCGCGCGGCGGCCTTCCCAGGTCTCCCTCAGCGGATCCTTGTCGCGCACGAACAGGATGTACTCGGCCGCGGCGCGACCGGGCACCAGCACCGCCACCGCCTCCGGCTCGGTGAAGCCGGTCAGGTAGTAGAAATCGCTGTCCTGGCGGTAGGGGTACTCCACGTCATTGTTGCGGATGCGCACCGGCGCGGCCGGCAGGATGGCGATGGAGTTCTTTCCCATCAGCCGCGCCAGCTGGCGGCGGCGGCGCGCGAACTCGCCATTGGTGGCGCGCAGCGAGGCGGCGCGGGCGGCGGTGCCGGCCGTGCCCCGGGGTGCACCGGGCGGGATCAATGCAGGCGCTCCTGCGCCGGGCGGACCGGGGGCGGCTCGCGCAGCGGCTGCAGGTGGTCGTAGAGGATCTGCACGCCCACCCGCACGTATTCCACCAGCTCCGCGTAGGCCGCCTCGTTGGACTCGGCGCCGTCCTTGGGATCGACGTCGACCTGGGTGATCTGGGTCATGTCGCGCAGCACCTCGGCCGCTTCCCCGTCGAGCGAGGAGGCATCCGGCAGCGCCGCACCGGCGCCCAGGCCATAAAGGAAGCCCTGGCACCATTCGCCCAGCGCCAGGGTGCGGTCGGCGATGGGCGCATCGTCGGAAGGCAGCAGCGGCTGGAAGGACATCGCGCCGTCATTGAGCGCGCCGGCGGTGGCGTCATACACCTGCCGCAGCCGCTCGGCCGCCATGCCTTCGGCGCGGCCCTCGGGGAGGATCTCCGCCAGCCAGTCCGCCAGCGTGCAGCGCGAGGCGCACAGCGAGCCGACCAGCGTGCCATGGGCTTCGGCCGCGTCGGTCAGCGCATGCGCCTGCACCAGCGCGCGCTGCAGGTCATCGAAGCTTTGGGCGGGAGAAGCCATGGGTGCTCATATTATGCCTCGCGTCCCGCCGGGCCGGCGCGGGACTTGCCGGGTGAGCAGTGCTGCAGGCAGTATTGCCCGCAAATGAGCCAGGAAAACGGCAACGCCGCCATCGAGGCCGACCTGCAGCGCCTGGAAGTGCGCATCAACGAACTGCTTTCGCTGGTCCGGCAGCTCTCCGAAGAAAACCGCGCCCTGCGCAACCGCCAGGACAGCCTTGCCGCCGAACGCGCCGCCCTGCTGCAGAAGAACGAGCAGGCCCGCGCCGGCGTGGAGGCCATGATCTCGCGGCTTCGCATGCTGGAGAACGGCATATGAGCGGGGCGGCGGCCGAACCCGTCAGCATCCGCATCCTGGACAAGGAATACCTGATCGCCTGCCCGCCCAGCGAGCGCGACGACCTGATGCGCGCCGCCGCATTGCTCGAGGAGCGCCTGAAGAAGGCCCGCGAGAGCGCCCGCGGCATGGGCATGGAGCGCTGGCTGATCATGGCGGGCCTGAACATGGCCAATGAACTCGGCAAGGCGCAGGTGCGCGAGGAGCGCACGGCCCGCGAACTGGGCTCCCGCGTGCGGCAGATGCGCGAGCGGGTGGAACGTGCGCTGGTGCAGGGACAGCAGCTCGAACTGTAGTAAAGTGTCCTTGGCGCCGCCTGCGGTGTTCGACACGCGGATCGGGTTACCTCGGACCCTAATTGAAACACCCAGGGGCGGGTTCTGCGGTTGCGCTGTGCATGTCCGCCTCGCGCGGGAAGCCTTACCTTCCGCACGCCTGTCCCACCTTGTTGCTCCGGTTCGAGAGCAACGGTTCGCACCGGCACAGGCGGGTGGCGTCCTCCCTTCTTCCTTCATTGCGGCCTTCCCGCCGCCTTGATCCATGCCTCCCGCAGATGAACAGCGGCGCCTGCTGCGCCGCGAACTGAGGGCGCGGCGCCGCGCCATCCAGGGCGCCGGGCGCGCCCGCCGGGCCATCGAGCTGGCCCGCCGCGTTGATGCGCTGCGCCTGCTTCGTCCCGGCCGGCGCATCGGCCTGTACCTCGCCACCGCCGAGGAGATCGATACCGCCCCGCTGATCGCGCTGGCGCGCCGCCGCGGCTGCGCCATCTCGCTGCCCCGCGTCACCAGCCTGCGACATGACCGCATGCGCTTCTTCGAGGGAGCGAAGGTGGCACGCGGCGCCTTCGGCATCCTCGAACCTCGCGATGGCACGCCTCGTGCTGCACGTGAGCTCGACGTGGTGTTCATGCCGCTGGTCGGCTTCGACGCACGCGGCAACCGCATCGGCATGGGGCGCGGCTTTTATGACCGGCACTTCGCGTTCCGCCGTCTGCAACTGCATTGCCGCCGCCCGCTGCTGGTCGGCCTCGCCTATGACGTGCAGCAGGTGCCGTCCTTGCCCGACGCACCGCACGATGTGCCCCTCGACATGATTGTGACCGAATCCTCATCCCTGCGATTCCACCGGACCACCCCCCGATGAACCATTGGCTGATGAAGAGCGAGCCGGATGTCTTCGGCATCGACGACCTCGCCGCATCCCCCCGGCGCACCACCAGCTGGGAAGGCGTGCGCAACTACCAGGCACGCAACATGCTGCGCGACCAGATGAAGGTGGGTGACCTCGCCTTCTTCTATCACTCCTCCTGCCCTGAGCCGGGCATCGCCGGCATCGTCGAGGTGGTGCGCGAGGGATATCCCGACGCCTCGGCATGGGATCGCGACAGCCCCTACTACGATGCAAAAAGCCCTGAAAACAAGCCACTTTGGTACACGGTGGACGTGCGCCTGGTGGAACGATGGAAGCAGGTGCTGCCCCTTGCCGAGCTGCGCGAGCATGGCGACGGCAAGCTGTCGGGGATGATCCTGCTCCGTCGCGGCAACCGCCTGTCGATCACGCCGGTGGATGCCCGGCACTGGAAGTTCATCCTCTCGCTGGCGCAGCGATGAGCACGTCATGCGCGATGCATGAGGCGATGAAGGTGGCATCCGGCACCGGATGCGATGCCCATCCATCACTCGAAGATGCTTCGACCGGGCGCGAAGTGGCTACCACCTTGCTTGTATTTTGGCAACGTGTGTATATACTCGGTCCCCGGACTAACCTGTAACTGGAGAACTGTCATGGCGAAAGCCAAGAAGAAGGCCAAGAAGAAGGCCGCTAAGAAGAAGTAACTTCTTCTGGTAACCGGCGGGATGGGTCCAACCCTCCCGCCGGTTTTCCAGACAAGCTACTTACCTGTGCCCGCGAAAGCGGGCACAGTCATTTCCGGACCCGGCAAATCCAGTAACAGGACACCCATGAACGATCCCCAGCAGTTGAAGCGCCAGGTCGGAGCCGCGGCGCTGGCCTTCCTCGAGGAAGGCATGATCCTCGGCGTCGGCACCGGCTCCACCGTCAACGCCATGCTCGACCAGCTCCATGACTGGGCGCCAAGGCTCAAGGGAGCGGTCTCCAGTTCCGAGGCATCCACCGTGAAGCTCAGGCAGCTGGGCATCCCGGTGCTGGACCTGAACGAGGTCGGCGAGCTTGGCGTCTACATCGATGGCGCCGACGAGAGCAATGAGCGGCTGGAACTGATCAAGGGCGGCGGCGCCGCGCTGACGCGCGAGAAGATCGTGGCCCAGGCCGCACGGCGCTTCATCTGCATTGCCGATGAGTCCAAGCTGGTCGGCACCCTCGGCCGCTTCCCCCTGCCGGTGGAGGTGATCCCGATGGCACGCAGCCTGGTGGCGCGCGAGCTGGCGGCCCTGGGCGGCCGGCCGGTTCACCGCCAGGGCGTGGTCACCGACAACGGCAACCACATCATTGATGTGCACGGGCTGGCCATCGAGCGGCCGGTGGAGATGGAGACCTTGGTCAACCAGATCCCCGGGGTGGTGACCGTGGGCCTGTTCGCCCGCCGCCCCGCCGACGTGCTGCTGCTGGGCACCCCGTCCGGCGTGCGGCGCATCGACCGCCCGGCCTGAAGCCCTCCCCCGGGGGCCTTGCCCCCGGGGAATCCCTGATCCAGCGCACATCCCGACCCCCTCCGACCCGCGGGTATTTACCGGAAGGCCCGACAAGGGCTAGTCTTGGGCCATGCGTCAACGGCAGCACACAATCGCGATCGCCATCCCCGGCTGCGAGCTGCCGCTTGCGCGCCTGCACCTGCGCCGCCCGGCGCACTGATCGACTGCCCGCCCGTTTGGGCGCATCATTTTTCCCATTGTTCTTCCGCCACCCGCCCCAAGGCAGGGGGCATGCAGTTTGCAGGTAAGCAGCCATGTTGAAGGATCCGTCGACCAAGTACCGTCCCTGGACCATCGAGCCGTTCCCCGAGCGGACCTGGCCCAACAACCGCATCACCCGCCCGCCGCAGTGGTGCAGCGTGGACCTGCGTGATGGCAACCAGGCCCTGATCGAGCCCATGGACGCGGAGCGCAAGCACCGCTTCTTCAAGCTCCTGGTCGAGACCGGCTTCAAGCAGATCGAGGTGGGCTTCCCCTCGGCCTCGCAGACCGAGTTCGACTTCATCCGCGAGCTCATCGAGAAGGACCTGGTGCCCGATGACGTGCAGATCCAGGTGCTCACCCCTGCCCGGCCGGAGCTGATCCGCCGCACCTTCGAAGCGCTCAAGGGTGCCAAGCGCGCCATCCTCCACTACTACAACGCGACCGCGCCGGTGTTCCGCCGCATCGTGTTCCGCCAGGACAAGGAAGCCACGAAGAAGCTGGCCACCGACGCCGCGCGCCTGATCCGCGAGCTGGCCGAGGCCGCGCCGGAGACCGAGTGGACCTTCGAGTACTCGCCCGAGGCCTTCTCCTGCACCGAGATGCCGTTCGCGCTCGAGGTGTGCGAGGCGGTGATGGACGTGCTCGGCGCCACGCCGGAGCGCCCGGTGATCCTCAACCTGCCGGCCACGGTCGAGGTGTCCACGCCCAACATCTACGCCGACCAGATCGAGTGGTTCTGCCGCAACCTGAAGAACCGCAAGGCCGCCATCATCAGCCTGCACCCGCACAATGACCGCGGCACGGGCGTGGCCGCGGCCGAGCTGGGCCAGATGGCCGGCGCCGACCGCGTCGAAGGCACGCTGTTCGGCAATGGCGAGCGCACCGGCAACGTGGACATCGTCACCCTGGCGCTGAACCTCTACACCCAGGGCGTGCACCCCGGCCTGGACTTCTCCAACATCAACGAGGCGGCGAGGCTGGTGGAGTACTGCAACCAGCTGCCCATCCACCCGCGCCATCCCTACGTGGGCGACCTGGTGTTCACCGCCTTCTCCGGCAGCCACCAGGACGCGATCCGCAAGGGCTTCGCCGAGCAGAAGGAGGATGGCGTCTGGGAGATCCCCTACCTGCCCATCGACCCGCGCGACGTGGGCCGCACCTACGAGTCGGTGATCCGCGTGAACAGCCAGTCCGGCAAGGGCGGCATCACCTACCTGCTGGAGCAGGAGTACGGCCTGACCCTGCCGCGCCGGCTGCAGATCGAGTTCTCGCCGGTGGTGCAGGCGCTCACCGACTCCAGCGGCAAGGAAGTCACCGCGCAGCAGATCTGGGAACTGTTCGAGAAAGAATACCTCGCCCATGAGGGCCGCGAGTTCGAGTACCGCGGCCACCACCTGGTCACCGCCTCCGACGGCAGCGACGGGGAGACGCTGACGCTGAACGTGGTGCGCGGCGGCAAGCCGGTGCAGCTCATCGGCCGCGGCAACGGTCCCATCGACGCCCTGGTGCATGCGCTGGGCCTGCCCTTCGACGTGCTCTCCTACGAGGAGAAGTCCATGGGCAAGGGCAGCGAGGCCAAGGCCGCCTGCTTCGTGGAGATCACCACGCCCTCGCGCGTGACGCTGTTCGGCGTGGGCGTGCACTCCAACATCATCACCGCCTCCATCCAGGCGGTGCTTTCGGCGGTGCGCCGCGCCGATGCGCGCGGCCTGCTGCCGGCGGCCGGGAAGGCCGTGGGCGCATAGAGGAAGCTCCAACCTTCCCGCAGGGGCCGCACCCGTGAGGGGGGCGGCCCCTTTTTCATTCCGGCCGGCCCTGCCGGGTGCTGGCCGTCCTCCCGCTGCCGTGGGCTATGATCCGTCCATACCGGATCCCGGAAGGACCCGCCTCGGGGCCTGGCCGGCAGGCACGCACAAGAACTACCAACAACAACAGGAAGGGAACGATGGATATCCAGCTGGGCAAGCGCCGACTGCGGCTCACCGAGAGGGTCGGCCAGGTCACCGAGATCATCAAGCACACCACGCAGCAGACGCATGTCAGTCGCGGTCCATCCACGCTGGGCGTGGAGGGCGCGATGTCGGTGTCCTCATTCAGCACGGTGCACGACACGGTGCTGCTGGTGGACCGCTACGGCAATGAATTCTCGCTGAAGCTGCAGAACGTCGACATCTCGGCGCGCAAGGACCAGCTGCTGCACTGCGTGTGGGCGACGCCCGAAGGCAAGGAAGAGACGCTGGTGGGTGTGTTCAACCGCAACACCCGCGAGACGTACTGGATGGACGCCAACCTGACGAAGATGTTCCGCCTCAGCCGCCCGCTGTGGAAGGCGCTGGTGGTCGTGTTCGTCCTCACCTTCATCATCGGGATGCTGCTCGCATCCGTCACCGCCGGCCTGGGGATCCTGTTGCCCTTCGCGGCGACGTACCTGTTCTGGCAGCAGGACAAACGCAGCACCGCGCATGTGGAAGAACTGAAATCGCTCATCTCGCAGGGCTTCCAGGGGCGCGCCGGCGAACCGCTGGCCCCCGCGGAGCCGGCCTCGGCCTGACCGCCCTCCCGCGCCGGGCCGGGCGATGCACGCAAAAGAAAAGGGCGTCGCATTCGCGACGCCCTTTTCAGTTTGGCTGGGGGACTTGGATTCGAACCAAGGTTGACGGAGTCAGAGTCCGTAGTCCTACCGCTAGACGATCCCCCAAAAACCAGATCGCCCGTACCGGAGCGTATTTTAACGCTTCGAGTACTGCGGACCGCGACGGGCCTTGCGGCGACCGACCTTCTTGCGCTCCACCTCGCGGGCGTCGCGGGTCACGAAGCCGGCCTGGCGCAGCGGCTTGCGCAGGTTCTCATCGTACTCGATCAGCGCGCGGGTGATGCCATGACGGATGGCGCCGGCCTGGCCGGTGATGCCGCCGCCGGTCACCTGCACGTTGAAGTCGAAGCGATCTTCGACCTGGGCCACGGCCAGCGGCTGGCGCACGATCATGCGGCCGGTCTCGCGGCCGAAGAACTCGTCGAGCGGCCGGTTGTTGACCGTGATGCGGCCGGTGCCCGGCTTCATGAAGACGCGGGCGGTGGCGGTCTTGCGCCGGCCGGTGCCGTAATTGGTTGCTGCTGCCATCTGTCGGTTTCTGTAGGTTGGAACTGGTGGATTACAGGTCGAGCGGCTTGGGCTGCTGCGCCTTGTGCGGGTGCTCGTTGCCGGCGAACACGTGCAGCTTGCGGAACATCTTCCGGCCCAGCGTGTTCTTCGGCAGCATGCCCTTCACGGCGAACTGCAGCGCACGCTCCGGGTGCTCCTTCAGGAGCTTGCCCAGCGAGGTGGTCTTCAGGTTGCCCTGGTAACCGGTGTGCCGGTGGTACAGCTTGTCCGTCAGCTTCGCGCCGGTGACGCGGATCTTGTCCGCGTTGAGCACGATCAGGTTGTCGCCCATGTCCACGTGCGGGCTGTAATCAGCCTTGTGCTTGCCCTTCAGGCGATGGGCCAGCTGCGTGGCCAGGCGCCCCAGGGTCTTGCCCTCGGCGTTGACGACGTACCAGTCCGCGCGGACTTCGGCGGGTTTGACGAATGTGGTGCTCATCTTGCTCTACCGGTGCATGGGCTCCCGGCCGCCTCGGCAACGGGGTCCCGTAAAAAAGGCCGCAGAGTGTAATCGAAGCCGGGGCCGCATTCCAAGCGTCCCTTTTACAGACTCTTCCAGCTCGGCCGGCACATATATAGTACCGCAATGAGCGCCGCCAGAAGCCTTCCAGATCAACTACTTGTGAGCGCAGACCGGGCCCTGCGGGCGCTTTTCGCCCCCGCCCGGGCGCAGCGCCCCACCCCCGGAACCCCCGCAGGGCCCCTTCCCGAGGCCGAACGGAGGCTGGTGGCGGGCCTGATGCGGGTCAACCATGCCGGCGAAGTGGCCGCCCAGGGCCTCTACCACGGCCAGGCGCTGGTGGCCCGGGACCCGCAGACCCGGGCCCTGCTGGAGCAGGCTGCGCGGGAGGAGACCGACCACCTTGCCTGGTGCGAGGAGCGGCTCAAGGAGCTCTCCGACCGCCGCAGCCTGCTGCACCCCTTCTGGTATGCCGGCTCCTTCACCATCGGCATGGTGGCCGGACTGGCCTCGGACCGCGTGAGCCTGGGCTTCGTCACCGAGACCGAGCGGCAGGTGGAACGCCACCTCGACTCCCACCTCGCCCGCCTGCCGGCCGAGGACACCCGCAGCCGTGCCATCCTCGAGCAGATGCGCGCCGATGAAGTCACCCACGGGGAAATGGCCCGACGTGCCGGCGGCGTGGACCTGCCCGGCCCCGTTCGTTTCGTCATGCACCTGGCTTCGCGGGTGATGACGGGCACCGCGCGCTGGCTTTAGGCACGGTAACTGCGACCGCGTTCACATCCGGCGCAGTTGCCCCTGCAGCTCGTTATGTAATACAAAGGGCACACGAACAGGGAGACATGTCCCACTTCCCGGGCATTACGTCGAGAACGACAACAATGGACGACATCAAGCCGCTCAGCGACATTCCCGCCATCAACCGGTTCCTGAGCTACTGCCGCATCCGCACGGTGCCCAGCAAGACCGTGATCATCCATGCCGGCGACCTGCCCGACGTCCTCTACTACATCATCAGCGGCTCGGTCGAAGTGA
>CAYVZE010000012.1:0-46247 GCA_964455685.1 uncultured Steroidobacteraceae bacterium | reverse complement strand
TTCCTCGGGAACGTACTGGTACGGGTAGTCCATCGCGTACATCACGCGCTCGACGCCCAGCACCTTCTGGCAGAACTCGATCGCGGGCTGCCAGGCCACGCCACTGTTGGTGACGTAGACGTTGTTCTTCAGGTAGTGGCTCACCGGATGCTTGAGTGCCTTCACGTTGGGGTAGCGCTCCGAGCGCACCGTGGCGGCGTGCATGTAGTCCAGGCGGTACAGCCAGAAGGGCAGCGCCTCGCCGGTGTGGCCGATGATGAACTGCAGCTTCGGGAAACGGTCGAACACGCCGGCCACGATGATGCGCAGCATGTGCATGCCGGTCTCCACGCCGAAGCCGTAGATGGCGCCGTCCAGGCCCGCTTCCAGCAGGGGCTGGATCATCGCCGGCGGCGGGGTGTTCGGGTGCAGGTAGATGGGCACGTCCAGCGCCTCGGCGGCCTCGAGCACCGGCAGGAACTGCGGCTCGTCGAGGTAGTGGCCCTGGGTATGCGAATTGACGATCACGGCGCGGAAGCCCAGCTTCTTCACCGCGCGCTCCATCTCCTTCACCGCGTTGGCCGGGTCATGGGGTGCCACGGCGGCCATGCCGGTGAAGCGGTCGGGATGGCGGCGGCAGGCCTCGGCCAGCTGGTCGTTGGCGTCCACGGCCAGGCTGGAGGCCGTGGCCGGGTCGAACACCTGCACGCCCGGGGCGGTCAGGGCGATGATCTGCCGGTCGATGCCGGCAGCGTCCATGTGCGCCAGGCGCTTCTCGCCCAGGTCATGCAGGCCCTCGAAGATGAAACGGGCGCGGGCGCTCATGCTCGAGGAGTAAAAGCCCCACAGGCTGCGGAAGCCCGGGTCGCTGAACTTGCCGTCGTCCAGCAGGCGGCGGTAGCCGTTGCTGACGTCGGCGGTGAAGAAGGCTTCCTCGGTGGCGATGCGGCTGTACGCCGGGTTCTTCTCGATCAAGGTCCCAACCCCCTCGGGTGCTGCCGAAAGGGCGGTATTTAAGCACAACGGCCGCAGGCCGCCCCGGGACGGGCGCACGGGGGAATAAGGATATCGGGGGGCGTCCGGGGGCGCGGTTGCTATCATGTCCGCGTGTTCCTTTCCCACCGCCGCCCGGCGGAGTTTCCAGACCCATGTCGTATCCCGAACAACTGTACCTGCTCGTCGATGGCGAGCGGCTGGGCGCTGCCGGCCGCCGCACCATTCCCGTCCTGAACCCGGCCACCGGCGAGAAGCTGGGTGAGCTGCCGCTGGCCACCCCGGCGGACCTTGACCGCGCGCTGGAGGCCGCAAAGCGTGCCTGGCCCGTGTGGCGCGCCATGGGCCCGCGCGAGCGGGCGAAGATCCTTCAGAAGGCCGCCGCGCTGCTGCGCGAGCGCAGCGAGTCCATCGCGCGCATCGCCACGATGGAAGAGGGCAAGACCCTGGCCGAGACGCGGCTGGAGCTGGCCGCGGCGGCGGAGATCTTCGACTGGTACGCGGAGGAAGGCCGCCGCGCCTACGGCCGCGTGCTGCCGCAGCGCGTGCCCGGCATGCGCATGACCGTGGTGCGTGAGCCCGTCGGCCCGGTGGCCGCGTTCGCGCCCTGGAACTTCCCGCTGGGCAACCCGGCGCGCAAGCTCGGCGCGCCGCTGGGCGCCGGCTGCAGCGTGATCCTCAAGCCCGCCGAGGAGACGCCCGCCAGCGCGCTGGCGGTGGCACAGGCGCTCATCGACGCCGGCGCGCCCCCGGGCGTGCTGCAGGTGGTGTTCGGCGTGCCCTCGGAGGTGTCGCAGCACCTGATCTGCTCGCCGGTGATCCGTGCCGTGCATTTCACCGGTTCCATCCCGGTGGGCAAGCAGCTGACCGCGCTGGCCGCGGCTGGCATGAAGCGCACCACCATGGAACTGGGCGGCCATGCGCCGGTGCTGGTGTTCGACGACATCGACGTGGACGCCGTGCTCGACATGGCGGTGGCCTCCAAGTACCGCAATGCCGGCCAGGTGTGCGTGTCGCCGACGCGCTTCTACGTGCACGAGGCCATCTACGAGCGCTTTGCGCAGGGCTTTGCCGAGCGCGCGAAGAAGATCAAGGTGGGCAACGGCCTCGACGAGACCGTGCGCATGGGCCCGCTGGCGCATGAGCGCCGGATCCCGGCCGTGGCCGGCCTGATCGAGGAGGCCGTGCGCGATGGCGCGAAGCTGCTGGCCGGCGGCCAGGTGCTGCCCGGCCCGGGTTTCTTCTATGCGCCCACGGTGCTGGCCGATGTGCCGGAGAGCACGCGCATCATGAACGAGGAGCCCTTCGGCCCGGTGGCGCTGATCCGGCCGTTCAGCACCTTCGAGGAAGTGATCGCCAATGCCAACCGGCTGCCCTACGGCCTCGCCGCCTATGCCTTCACCAGGGACGCGCGGCGCGTGAACCTGATCGGCGAGCAGGTGGAGTCGGGCATGCTGGGCATCAACAGCTTCGTGATCGCCATGCCCGAGGCGCCGTTCGGCGGCGTGAAGGAAAGCGGCCACGGCTCCGAGGAAGGCATCGAGGGACTGGAGGCCTGCCTGGTGACCAAGTTCATCACCGAGTCCTGAAGGACCTGGTGAAGCCTCCCGCGCGCTGGCAGCCGCGGGAGGCGGCCCTTACACCAGCAGTACCCAGGCCACGGCCGCGGCGGCGAAGCGCCACCACGCGAACACCGCCAGGCCGTGGCGGTTCAGCCAGGCCACCATCCACTTGACCGCCACTGCGGCAGAGATCCACGCCGCCAGGAAGCCGGTCAGCAGCGCCGGCCAGCCGTAGCTGCCCAGCATGCCCTCGCCACTCTTGAGCACGCTGTAGGCCGAGGCGGCCGTCAGCGTCACCACGCCCAGCAGGAAGGCGAACTCCACCGCCGCGGCCAGCGACAGGCCCACGGCCAGTCCGCCGAGGATGGTCACCAGGCTGCGGCTGGTGCCCGGCCACATGGCGATGGCCTGGATGAAGCCGATGATCACCGCCGCGCGCCAGGTGAGGCCCTTCAGGTCCAGTCCCTCGCGATGCGCGGCGATCCAGCGCGACAGCGCCAGGATCAGGATGCCGCCCACGACCCACGCCGCGATCACCGGCTTCACGCCGAACAAGTACTGCTCGATGCGATCGTCGAACAGCAGGCCGAGCACGGCGGCCGGCAGGAAGGCGGCGATGATGCACAGCGCGAGGTTCAGTCCCTCCGGATTCCTCCCCAGGAGGCCCTGTACCATGCCCGCCACGCGCACGCGGTAGGTGCCCAGCACCGCGATGATGGCGCCGGCCTGGATGGCGATGGCGTAGGCATTGGCGGCTTCGCCTTCCTCGATGCCCAGCAGCCGCTGGGCGATCAGCAGGTGGCCCGTGGAGGAAACCGGCAGGTACTCGGTGATGCCCTCGACCAGCCCCAGGATCAGGGCCTGCAGAAGATCCATGTGTCGTCCTTCAGATTGATGCGCGGCGCGCGCGCCGCAGGGAATGGAGGCGGAGGGCCAGCAGGCCCGCCAGCAGCAGCACCGTGAGCGGCGTGTCCGCGCCGCCGCCGCCGGGCTGCCAGCCGGTGGATGGCGCCTTGCCCGAGGGGGCACCACGTGCCGCCAGCACGGCCGCGCCGGCATCCAGCAGGCCCGCACCGCACACATCGGTGGTGCAGATGCATTCGAGTTCCTGCAGCGGCTCCACGCTGGGCAGCTGGCAGACGGGCGGCGACGGCAGGGAGTCGGAAGTGGCGGGGAAGGGCCGCGCGGTGGCGCGGATCATGTCGATCACCTGCGCGGGCGTGAGCCCGGGGTTGGCCGCGAACATCAGCGCCGCGGTGCCGGCCACCAGCGGCGCGGAGAAGCTGGTGCCCACCGTGGATTGCAGCGTGGTGCTTGAATAGCCGGATGCCCCCGGCACCGTGGTGCCCAGGTTGGTGGTGGTGCTGAGCTGGAACACGCAGGGCTCGTTGGCGAGCACGTTGATGCAGTTGCCCGCCGGCGCCGCGATGCCCACCTCGGGGCCGAGGTTGGAGTAACCCACCTTGGTGCCGGCCTGGCGCACGCCGGCCACGCCCAGCACGCCGGGGCAGCCGGCGGGCGTACCCACCGCCGTGCCCTCGTTGCCCGCCGAGGCCACCACCAGCGTGCCCCGCGCGGCGATCTCGCGCACGGCGATGCGGTAGATCTCGGAGGCTTCGTCGGTGCAGGGGCGATCGGAGCCCAGGCTGAGGTTGATCACCCGCGCCGGCGTGCGGTTGGGGGGCGGCAGCGGCGAGAGCAGCAGCGGGGGCGGCGGCGCGATGCCGGCGGCCCAGTACATGCCGGCGATCACGTCCGACACGTAGCCGCCGCACTTGCCCAGCACCCGCACCGGCAGCACCTTCACGTGGAAGCCCGTGCCGGCGATGCCCACGCCGTTGTCGCTGGCTGCGGCGATCAGGCCGGCCACGCGCGTGCCGTGCCAGCTGCTCTCCATGGGCTGGTCGAAGTCCGGGCCGCCGCCGCAGGCGCCGTCCTTGAACTCGGGATCCAGCAGGTCCTCGGCGGTGATGTAGTCGCCGGGGTCGGAGGGGTCGTCGTCCCAGCCGTCGCCATCATTGCCCACCGCCGGGTTGGAGACGAAGTCCCAGCCCGGCAGCAGCTTGCCGGCGAGGTCCGGGTGGTCGAACCGCACGCCCGAATCGAGCACGGCCACGATGATGGTGGAATCCTCGGGGCCTGCGCCGCCGCGGGTGATCTCCCAGGCCTCGTGGGCGCGGATGGCGGCCGGGTAGGCGTCCTTCAGGTACCACTGGTCGGTGAGGAACAGCGGGTCGCTGGGGGTGTAGGCGTGGGCCTTGACCCGCTCATCGGCGGCGGCGAATTCCACCTCCGGGGCGGCGCGCAGGGTAGCCAGCAGGTCGTCGAGCTCGCGGCCGGCGACGCGCTCGCGCAGGCGGATCACCGACAGGCCGCCGCCGATGTTCCAGCCGCGATCCAGCGTGCGGTTGGCGCGGCGGGCCAGGGAATCCAGGCGCGGCCCGGTGCCGTGCACGGCGCGGCCGGTGGCGGCGTCATCGCGCCACTTCACGATGATGCGGGAGGTGGCGGCTTCGGCGGCGGAAGCGCCTGCAGGCGCCAGCAGGGGCAGGGCCCAGGGCAGCAGTCCGAGCAGTATGTGCAGCAGGCGGCGGCGCTTGTTCACGTTGGCGGAATGTTACCGCCATTTGTGCAGCAACAGCTGATTTAACGGGCACCTCGCGGGCCGCGCGCAGCGGCCTAATGAGCTTCCCCAACGGCCATCCGAGGTGAGTGCAATGAAACCCATGCGGCAGAAAGGTCAGGGCATGACCGAATACATCATCATCGTCGCGCTGGTGGCGATCGCGGCGATCGGCGTCTACACCGCGTTCGGGCACACGGTGCGCGGACAGATGGCGGTCACGGCGCAGGCGCTTGGCGGCAACGACACCGCGGAAGCCCGCACCGAGACCGACAACGCCGGTGACGAGGCGCTGGATGAGGCGCAGCGCGCCGTCGAGCTCAACAACTACGAGCCCTGAGCCCGGTCATGCGCCGGTCGCATTCGGGACAGGCCCTTGTCGCGTCGCTTGCGCTGCTGGCAGGGATGCTGGGCGGATTCGTGCTGGTGTTCAACGCCGGCCAGCTCGTCAACGACAAGATGCGCCTGACCAGTGCGACCGACGCAGCCGCCTACAGCGCAGCGCAATGGGAGGCCCGCTCACTGAATTTCCAGGCCTACCTGAACCGCGCCATGGTGGCCAACGAGGTGGCGATCGCGCAGCTGGTGAGCCTGCGGTCGTGGTCCCGCTACGTGGACACCGTCACCACCAACGTGGACAGGGTCGCCCGCTACGTGCCCTACCTCAACGCTCCCATCCGCGCGCTGGAGCGCACCTGGGATGCCATCGACACCACCATCGCCGGAACCTTCCCGTCCATCGAGGCGACCTTGTCGTGGTGGAATACCGAGGCCCTGAGCCTGGCGCAGGGCATCGCCCATGTCGGCACGCTCGGCCCGGCCACCGATACGGTTCGCCAGGTGCTGCGGGCCTGGGAACCGAGGGCCGAGGTGTCGGCCGCGACACGGCTGCTGGAGGCCCGCAGCGGCGCGGCGTGGCTGCGCTTCACCGAACGCTACGAACGCGGTGGCGGTGACCTGCGCCGATTCACCCGGCTGCTGGGTGATTCGCGCGACGGCTTCACCCGTTCGCGCAGGGGGACGTGGTTTGACATCGGCCTGTTGAGCGTGGAGCGGCGCGGAGGCACGGACCTCATCGGCGAGTACGTATGGCGCGGCATCGACACCGTGTCGTTGCACATCGATACCTTCTTCGGCGACGAGGAAGTGCCGCTGGGCTGGGGCGCCGCGGAACAGCATGCAAGGCCCACGCGCTCGCGCGGCAATCATGGTGGCAGCCTGTCGCGCAATCCGGTCGCCTCTCGCCTGGCCACCCGGGCCATGCAACCGGAGGACGACTACCGCGGTGTGCCGCCGATCCGGGACGTGTCCAACCCGGACGCGCGCGAGGTTCCGAGGCTGGTGTTTTCCGTGGCTGCGCACCTGCCAGCAGGCGAGGTGCGCACCCTGGATCGCCTGCTGATGCCGGCAGGGCTGGCCACCCTGGAGGGCAGCCATGAACCGGTGGCACCCTCCATGGCCGGGCAGGGGCTGCATGCGCTGTCGAGCGCGGAGGTGTACTTCCAGAGGCCCGTGGACCGTGCCGACGGGCGGCAGGAATTCCCGAATCTCTTCAATCCCTACTGGCAGGTGCGGCTGGTTCCTGTCAGCGCATCGGACCGCCAGCTCACCGCAAGCTTCCGCGGGCTGTCGGTGGATCCCTTTGCGGTGCTGCCATGAGAAGCATGCAGGAGGGCCAGAGCATGGTGGAGTTCGGCGCCGCGGCGGCCGCGCTGTCGCTGCTGATGCTGGGCACGCTGGCCATCGCGGGCTACCAGGAAGTGGACCGGCGCGGGGTGCTGGCAGCACGCCAGTCCGCCTGGCAGCAGGAGTGGTCGGCAGGACAGGCCCAAGCCGCAGCCGTGGCGCGCGAGCTGCACCAGCAGCTGATGTCCGATCCCGGAGTGCTTGATCCCCATGGGCGCCGGTTGCTGGTGCCGGAGGATGCGCTGGGATTCGCTTCTTCGCGCAGGGCGCTCTCCGGCGTATCGGGTGCTGCGGCCACCGGCATGCTGGCGCCGCTGCGGGTGGCAGGCAACCTGCTGGGCTCCGGCTTCGACATCGATGAACGCGGCCTGATCCTGGGGGAGGTCGGTGCGCACATCGCGCCTGTCCCTTCCATGCCGGCTCCGTTCGATTCGCTTGAACTGGACTTGCGCAACGCCTTCGCGCTGCTCGGGGACGCCTGGCAGGCCGGTGGCGTCGCGCACGTGCGGCAACGCGTGTCCGGGCTGGTGCCGGGCAGCCTGCTCCAGCAGCAGTCCTGGATCTGGCGACCACTCCTCCTGCCGCTGTCCATCCTCGAGCCTTCCCTGCGGCAGCTGTGCCTGGGCGTGATCGAGCCGGACAGGATTCCCGAGGATCGCCTGTCGGCAGGCACGACGCCGCTGCTGGAGCGTTGCCCGTGAGGAGGCTCGTCGCCTGCGCGCTGCTGTTGTCCGGCCATGCCGCTGCGATGGAGCGCAGCGACGTGCACGGGCTGGACGTGGCCATCCTGCCTATCCCGGAGGACGTGCACGTGGACGGGATCGCCTTGCAGGTCCGGACAGCGAGCGGCCGCGACGTTGGCCGCCTGGCCTCGCGCGTGGAAGAGCGCTGGCGAGCCGAGGGCAGTGAGGTGCGCAGGCTGCAGCTGCCCGGCTGGCAGGCGATCTCGCGCCTGGATCGCGGCTGGAGCGAGCTGGTGCAGTGGACGGGTGAGGGAGAGGGCGCGCGGTTGCTGCATTCGCGCCTCGACGCCACGCGTGCAATCGCGTCGCAGGTCCCGCCCCCGTTTCGCCTGCCATCGTCCTGTGCTTGGGGGCGTGCAGTGTCGGGCGATGCTGGCGCCGGCCGGTATGAGCAGCGCACGGCCGTCTGTGCCGGCGATCAACAGGCCATCCAGCGCTCCGTTCGCGAGCGGCTGCTGGCGCAGGGCTGGTCCCTCGGCCGGCAGACCGGTGCGGAGACCGAGGCACGGCGCGAAGGGGTCGCGGCGAGGCTGGTGGTAACGCCCGGCCCGGGCAGCAGGCAGGGCACGCTGGTCTGGCTGGCCGTCACGCCGAAGGAGCATCAATGAAGCGTCCGCGGCAGGCAGGGCAGGCCATGACGGAATTCCTCGTCGTCTGCGCGGCGCTGGCCCTGGCCCTGTTCTACCCCTATGTGAACGGTGAGTCGGTGGCCACGCACCTGCTGCGCACGCTGATGCGTGTAGCCCGTGCCCGCTCGTTCCTGGTTTCCATTCTCTAAGTGCGGAGTTCCAGCATGCAGGAAGCAAGGTCGAAATGGCGCCAATGGATCAGGGCCGACGTCGTGCTGACCCTCGTTGCCGTGGCCTCAGGCGCCGGTGGCGCGGTGCTGGCCGGTCGCTATCTGGAGCAGCGGGCGGCAGCGGCCGAGGCCGAGATGGCGCAGCGGTACGCGGGACGCGAGGTGGTGGTGGCTGCCACGGACGTGCCGAAGGGATCGGTGCTCGGCAAGGCCCAGCTCGCGGTGCGGTCCGTGCCCGGGGCCTTCCTGCCGGCGGACGCGCTCCCGGCATCAAGGGCCGGCCTGCTGATCGGCGCCACCACGGCCATCGACGTGGCGCGAGGCACGCCCCTCGTGCCGGCCATGCTGGCGACGGCGGCGCGCATGCCGCGCCTTTCCGAGGTGCTCGGTCCGGACGAGCGCGCCTTGACCGTCGCCGTGGATGAGCTGAACTCCCAGGCCGGCGGACTGAGGGCCGGCGATCGGGTCGATCTCTACTACGGCCAGCGCACCGGTGGCGGGTCGGCGCTGGTACCGCTGCTGCAGCAGGTGGAGATCCTCGGCGTTGGAAATTCCTTCCACGGCACAGAGGGGACACAGCCGCGCAGTTTCGCCACCGTGACATTGCGCGTCGGGGCTGCCGATGCCCCGAGGATCCTGCTTGCACAGCAGTCCGGCGAGCTCTCGGTGCTGTTGCGCAATCCAGGGGACACGGCCTTGCAGCCCGTGGCCATCCGACGCAGCAGCGAGTTGCTGCGCATGCCGTCAACGCGAAGCGCGAGCAGGCAGATCGAGCTGCTGGTCGGCGGGGAGGGAGACCAGGTGCCCGCGCGACGCCTGCTCACCATCGGTGCTGCGCGTGGCGGGGAATCCTCATGAGCGCGCGCCTGCTCATCCTTCTCCTGCTGCTGGCCGGCGCTCCCTGCGTGTCGACCGCCCAGGTGCCAGGGCTTCCGGAAGAAGTATCGCTGTCCGTGGGCGAGACGCTGCTGCTGGTGGCTGACGTGCGGCGCGCTGCACTGGGATCGGGGCGGGTGGTCTCCTTCGCCACGCCGGAGCCAGGACAGCTGCTGCTGTTCGGGGAGGCGCCGGGTGAAACCACGGCCGAGCTGTGGCTGGCCGACGGGCGGCAGCATCACCTGCGCATCCGGGTGCGCGAGCAGGACCTGGGCCATCGCCTGGCGGAAGTACGGCAGTTGCTGGAGGGTGCCCAGGGCGTGAGTGCCCGTGTATCCGGACGCTACGTGGTGCTGGAGGGATCCAGGACCGGCGCGCGTGACCGCGCCAGGGCTGCCGAGGTTGCGGCGCTGTTCCCTGGAGAAGTGCTGGATTTCGTCGGTGAGGTGGACTGGGAAACCATGGTGCAGATGCAGGTGCGCGTGGTCGAGGTGCGTCGCGACCAGCTTTCCCGGCTCGGCCTGCGCTGGGACCAGGAGGCGCAGGGACCGCGCGTGGTGGCCGCTGCAGGCGGCGGCACCGGCGGCCTGTCCGTGCGCGCATCGCTGTTCAGCGAGTTGTCCTCCCGCATCGACCTGTTGCAGCAGCAGGGACTGGCCTTCACGCTGGCCGAACCCGTATTGAGCGCCCGCAGCGGTGACCCTGCGCGATTCGTCTCCGGCGGGGAGATTCCCATCCCCGTCACCGACGGCCTGGGTGCCACGGACGTCCAGTACAAGGAGTACGGCCTGATCCTGCAGGTGCGGCCGCACGCCGCCCGCGACGGCACCATCCACGCCGAGATCGACCTCGAGCTGAGCCAGATCGATCCCTCGGTGCGGGTGGGCGATTACCCGGGCTTCATCAAGCGCCAGGCCAGCACGGCCTTCAACGTGGCCGATGGCGAAACCGTTGCGCTGGCGGGATTGCTGATGCGCGAGAGAGGGCGCGACCGTGCGGCCGTGCCCGGCCTGGGGTCGGTGCCGCTGGCAGGTGCGCTGTTCCGCTCGAAACGACGCCAACAGCGCGAGACCGAGCTTCTGGTGCTGATCTCGCCGCGACGTTACGAGGCCGGCGTGGCCGGTGGGATGCCCCCGATGGAGCAGTCGGGGATGGTCGAGCGCGCGGGGGAGATCCTGCGCGAGGAGGCAGTCCATGATTGAAGCCGTCGCCGACCTGGAAGCGCTGCACGACGAGCTGCTGCGGCGCCTTGACCTGCGCCGCATCGACATCAATCGCATGAGCGACGAGGAGCTCTGGCGCCTGGCGCAGCGACACCTGCGCGAGGTGCTGGACGGACGGGTTCCGCCCGCGCAAAAGGCGCAGCTCGAACGGCAGGTGCTGCAGGAAGTCGTGGGTGTCGGAGTGCTGGAGGACCTGCTGCGCGACGACACCGTCACCGAGATCATGGTCAACGGTCCCGAGCGCATCTTCGTGGAGCGCAGCGGCCGGCTGGTACGGTGCGAGGCGCGCTTCTCCGGAGTGCGCGCCCTGCAGGGTGCCATCGAGCGGCTGCTGGCCCGGAGCGGCCGGCGGGTGGATGAGTCCTCGCCCATGGCCGACGCGCGGCTTGCGGATGGCTCGCGCGTCAACGTGATCGTGCCGCCGCTGGCGCTGTGCGGACCTGCCGTCACCATCCGCAAGTTCGCGCGCCGGCCGCTGGACATGCATGCCCTGGTGCAGAACGGCACCCTGTCCGAGGCCATGGCGGACTTCCTGCGCGTGGCCGTGCATGCCCGGCGCAACATCGTCGTCTCAGGTGGCACCGGCACCGGCAAGACCACGCTGCTGAACTGTCTCTCCGGACTGATTCCGCCCGGCGAGCGCATCGTCACCATCGAGGATTCGGCCGAGCTGCAGCTGTCCCACGAGAACCTGGTGTCGCTTGAGGCCAGGCCGAGCAATTCGGAAGGACGCGGCCTGGTCTCCATCCGCGACCTGGTGCGCAATGCATTGCGCATGCGTCCGGACCGCATCGTGGTCGGGGAATGCCGCGGCGGCGAGACCCTCGACATGCTGCAGGCGATGAACACCGGCCACGATGGTTCCCTCACCACTGCGCACGCCAACTCCCCGCGGGACCTGCTGTCGCGCCTGGAGGTGATGACGCTGATGGCCGGCATGGAACTGCCGCTGCTGGCCGTGCGTGAGCAGATCGCCAGCGCCGTGAACCTCATTGTCCAGCAGGTGCGCTTTCCCTGCGGTTCGCGGCGCATCGTCGCCATCACCGAGGTGACAGGTACCGAGAGCGGGCGGATACAGACCCAGGACCTGTTCCGCTACGAGAGCAGCGGCCTTTCCCGCGAGGGGCGCAACGAGGGCGTGTTCCGGGCCTGTGGCAATGAGCCTGCGTTCTTCGAGTCCCTGCCGGGCAGCCAGCATCCCGGGCCGCTGAACCGGGAAGGAGTGCCCCGGTGCTGATCGCCCTTGCCTTGCTGGCGATTGCGGCCGGTGCGCTGGCGCTGGTTGCCGTCGTGAAGTTGCGTGCCGCCGGTGCATGGTGGGCCGGGCTTGCCGGGCAGCGCACCGAGGCGGAACTGGCCAGCCTGTTCGTGTTCATTCCCGCGCGGCGGCTGCTGGCCGTCACGCTGGTTTCAGCGACGATGGTTGCGGCAGTGTCCATGCTCTGCCGCGCTCCCTTGCCGCTCACGCTGGTGCTGGCAGTGCTGGCGCTGGCCCTGCCGCGCCTGGCCTCCCGCTGGCTGCGGGCGCGATGGCGGCGCCGGCTGGCGCGACAGCTTCCCGATGCGCTGTCGCTGTGGGCGGGGCTGTTGCGTGCCGGACAGGGCACCAGCCATGCCCTCGCGCAGGTGGCAGGCCGCCAGCCGGCGCCGCTGGGCCAGGAGCTGCGCTTCATCCTCGGGCAGGTGCGCATGGGTGTACCGGTGGAGGCCGGGTTCGCCGCGCTGCGCGAGCGGGCGGGGCTGGCCGACTTGAGACTGCTCTCCACGCTGCTTGCCACCCACCGCGACCTGGGCGGCAACCTGGCGGAATCACTGCAGCGCCTGGCCGAGCTGCTGCGCAGCCGGTTGCTGATGGAAGCGCGCATCGACTCGCTGACCTCGCAGGGAAGGATGCAGGGCGTGGTGGTCGGGCTGCTGCCACTGCTGTTGCTGGCCGTCCTCTATGTGATGGAACGCGAGGCCATGCAGGTGCTGCACACGACCTGGCAGGGATGGGCCGCGCTGGCGCTGATCGCGGCACTCGAGGTGGCAGGCTTCGCCATGATCCGGCGCATCGTGAGGATCGATGTATGAGCCTCCTGCGGCCTGCCGTCATGGCGTGCTTCGGGTTGGCGTTGGCCGCGCTGCTGGTGCTGCTGAGGCGCCGCTGGCGCGACTCCGTCGCGCAACGGCATCCGGGCGCAATTGCGGAGGCGAGGCCACCGTTGTTGCTGCGCCTGGCCACGCCCGTGGCGGCACTGCTGGAGCCGCTCGTCGACAGCGGCCTGGCAGCCGCACGCCGCGCAGCACTGGCGGAGCGGCTGGAATCGCTGGGCCTGTCCCGCGCCTTCACCCCCCAGCGCTGGGAGTCCCTGTGCGTGTCGCTGGCGCTGCTCGCGGGTATTGCAGTGTCCTGCCTCGTGCCTGGCATGGCCTGGCTGGCCATGCCGGCGGCAGTGGCCGGCTATCTCTTCGCGGGCCAGTGGCTGAAGCGGCTCCGCGAGCAACAGCATCAGGCCATCGCGCGCGAGTTGCCTGCCTGGCTCGACCTGATGATCGTCTGCGTGGAAGCCGGCTCCACGCTGACGGCAGGGATCCGGCTCATCGTCGAGCAGGCGCCGCCGGGGCCGCTGCGGGACTTCTTCGATCGCGTGCTGCGCGAGATCCGCGGCGGCCGGTCGCGCGTGCAGGCCTTCTCGTACGTGGCGGGCATCGTGGGCAACGAGAGCCTGGCGACGCTGGCCAGCGCGCTGGAACACGCGGAAGCTTCGGGCATGAGCCTGGGACAGGTGCTGCGCGCGCAGGCCGAGCAGCGTACCGCAGAGCGCTTTGCCCGGGCCGAGAAGCTGGCGATGCAGGCACCGGTGAAGATGCTGGGGCCCCTGATCTGCTGCATCTTCCCCTGCACCTTCATCGTCATCGGCGTGCCCATCGCGGTTCGATTGATGGAGGCACTGGGCTCATGATGATCTTCCGGGTCGAACACAACCACCATCGCCTGCGTCGCATGCAGGTGCACGTCTGCGAGAACCGCTTCGAGCGCGGCCGCGGCCTGTTGTTGAGGCGGAGGCTGGATTCCGAGACAGCCTACATGCTGCCGCGTTGCCGCGCCGTCCATACCATCGGCATGCATTACCGCATCGACGTGCTGTTCTGCGATGCCGAAGGACACATACTCAGCGTGCGCGAGAACCTTCCTCCCTGCCGCATCGCCCGCGACCCTCGCGCCACCCATGTCTGGGAACTGGATGCCGGCATGGTGCGCCGGTGGGGCTGGAGCGTGGGCGACCGGATCCGGCCATGTTGATGCCCCGCGCAAGCCGTTGTGCTGGTGCGGCCATGGTGGAGTTCCATGTCGTGGCGCTGTTCGCGCTGCTGCCGCTGTGCCTGGGAGGGCTGCAGCTGGCGCTGCTGATGGCCGAGAACCACCACATCGACCACGCAGCCTTCCAGGCCGCGAGGCATGCTTCGATGAGCGGCGGCGACATCAATGCGGCCAGGCAGGCGCTGGCGCAGTCGGCGTCAGTGCTGTTCCTGTCCGGAGAGGGAGAGCTGGATGCCCGCAATGCCGCGGGGCGTGTCGCCCGCGCCTATGCCGCCGCGCTGGCGGACTACGCACTCTTCGGCCGCATCAGGATCCTGAACCCCACGCCGGAAGCCCGGCAGGACTTCGCAATGATGCGTGACGGCCGGCGCGTATTGCCGAATGACAACCTGCTTCACCGTCCACGCGCGCCCGGACAGCGCAGCGGCATGACCCTGCAGCAGGCCAATGTGCTCAGGCTGGAGGTGACCTGGTGCCGGCCGCTTGTCGTGCCGTTCGTGCGGCAGTTCCTGACCGGCCTGCTGCGCCGCCTCGACCGTGATCCCTGGAGGCAGTACTGCTACCTGCAGGGCAGGGTGCCGGTCCGCTCCGAAGCCAGTACCCCGATGCAGTCGGACTTCAGGGTGTCTTCGTGACCTGCGCCCTGGCCATCAGGCCATCCACCCACGCGGCGAACTGCTTCTGCTGCACGGCCTGGAGCAGCTGCGGGCGCACCGAGTCAAACGGCGGCGGCGCGGCTTCGCGCGTGTCGGTCACGCGGATCACGTGCCAGGCCACGTCCGAGCGCAGCGGGGTCCTGGAGTAATCGCCCTTGTTCAGCTCGCGCAGCGCCACCGCGAAGCTCGGCGGCATGCCGCCCGGCGTGGACCATCCCAGGTCGCCGCCTTCGCCCCTGGTGGCATTGTCGATCGACACCTGCCGTGCCAGGCTGGCGAAGTTGCCGCCCTTGCCCAGCTGCTCGATGACCTTCTGCGCTTCCTCCTGGGTGGCCACGGCGATGTGGCTCAGGCGGTACTGCACCTTGTCCATCGTCGCCACGCGCAGGTCGTACTCGGCGCGCAGTTCCTCCTCGCTGGGCTGGCGGTCCTTCAGCAGCTCCTCGCCGGCGGCCCGCTGCAGCAGCGTGAGGCGCTGGATCTCCAGCGCGGCGGCCACCTCGGGGCGGGCGGCGATGCCCTGGCGCTCGGTCTCCGCCGCCACCACCAGCGCGCGCACCAGTCCGTCGAGCAGCTCGTTGCGCTGCTCCTCGGTGGCCTCGCTGGCGGGCTTGCCGGTCACGCCGGCCACGTACTGCTCGAAGGTGCTCCTGAGCAGCGGCTTGCCCTCGACCACCGCCACCGTGTCCTCCTTGGGCGCCGGGGGCTGCTGGGTGCAGGCGGCGGCAAGGACGGCAGCAATGCCGATCGCGGCGGCCAGCAGGGGGCGGGAAGCGTTCATCGTGTCTCTCCTGTGGAGTGCTCTTCGGGTGTCAGGGCGTTGATCTGCAGGGCGTGGATGCGGCCGGCCATCAGCGGTGCGGCGGCATCGTAAACCAGCCGGTGCCGCTGCAGCAGGCGCAGGCCGGCGAAGCGCGGCGAGACGATGCGTACCGCGAAATGCGCGCCCTCGCGGGCGCCGGCGTGTCCGGCATGGTGGTGGCTGTCGTCGCGCAGGGAGAAGTGCGTGACCGGGTCCAGCGCGGCGCGCAGGCGCGCTTCCAGCTCCCGGGCCAGCGCCTCGCGCGGGGAGGAGGAAGCGGTGGGATCCGGGCCGGGCGATGCGGCGCCGGCAGGGGTTCTTTCCGGGCTCATCGGCTTGCCGGGGACTGTTCTTCCTCGGTCCTGAGCTTGCCCTTGGAGTGCAGCCACCAGACCAGGCCCGCCATGAACACCACCATCAGGCCCATCAGCCCCAGCAGCTTGAACTTGACCCATAAGGCCTCGCTGGCGAGGCGGGCGACGAGGATGTTGGCGGCGCCGGCCACTACGGCGTAGCCCACCCAGGCGGCATTGAGCTTCAGCCAGTCGCTGCGCTGCATGCGGGAGGGTTCCACCATCTGGTGCATCAGGTGCTCGGCCAGGGTCTTCCTGCCGATGAACGAGCTGGCCAGGAACGCCAGCGCGATGGCCCACATGAAGATGCTGGGCTTCCACTGGATGAAGCGGGCGTCGCGCAGCCACAGCGTGGCCGCGCCGAAGGCCAGCACCAGCAGCGTGCTGGCGAAGAACATCGGCGGCAGCCGCCGGGTCCTGATCCACAGCACCAGCAGCGCCAGCGGCATGGCGATCATCAGCACCGTGGTGGCCACGTAGATGCCGCCGAAGAAGAAATAGGCGACCAGGAAGGCCGCCACGGGCAGGAATTCGAGCAGGAGTTGCATCGACCTATGATAGCCAACCCCCGGGGCGGCCATCGGGCTGCCGCACCGTGCCGGTCCGCCAGGGCGCCGTCCGGTTGAACCGGCGGTCGGGGCGCTGCAGGATTGCGCCCCATGAAGCCCCGCACCACGCCCCTGGCCCTCCTGGCGGTGGGCCTGCTCGTGCTCCTGGTCGCCTGCTGGCGCACGGAGTCCGCCCAACCCTCTGCCAATGGCACGCCGCGCACGCCTACGCCGCGCGGGCCGCTGTCCGCCGAGGAGCAGGCCACCATCGACCTGTTCGAGCGCTCGCGCCTGTCGGTGGTGTACATCGCCACCACGCAGCGCGTGGTGGACTTCTGGACCCGCAACCCGCTGCAGGTGCCGCGCGGCACCGGCTCGGGCTTCATCTGGGACGAGGCCGGCCACGTGGTTACCAACAACCACGTGATCCAGGGAGCCTCGGGCGCACAGGTTCGCCTGGCCGACGGCCGCTCCTTCGACGCGGAGCTGGTGGGCACCAGTCCCTACCATGACCTCGCCGTGTTGCGCATCCGCACCGGCAACGACCATCCGCCGCCGCTGCCCATCGGCACCAGCGAGGACCTGCGCGTGGGGCAGACGGTGTATGCCGTGGGCAATCCCTTCGGCCTGGACTGGACGCTGACCAAGGGCATCGTCTCGGCGCTGAACCGCGAGCTGCCCACCGACAGCGGCCTGTCGATCCGCGACCTGATCCAGACGGATGCGGCCATCAACCCGGGCAATTCGGGCGGCCCGCTGCTGGATTCGGCCGGGCGGCTGATCGGCGTGAACACGGCCATCTTCAGCCCGTCGGGCGCCTATGCCGGCATCGGTTTTGCGGTGCCGGTGGACACGGTGAACCGCGTGGTACCGCGGCTGATCGCCACTGGCCGCTACACGCGCCCGTCGCTGGGCATCCGCGTGGAATCCCAGATCAACGCCGCGCTGTCCCGCCGCTACAACGTGCAGGGCGTGTTCGTGCTGTCGGTGGACCCGGGCTCGCCGGCGGCGGAGGCGGGCCTGAAGGGCGCCACCATCGACCGCTTCGACAACGTCAGCATCGGCGACATCATCCTCGCGGTGGGCGATCGCCGCACCGAGGACGTGGAGGACCTGTTCGACGCGCTCGACCGGGCCAACCCCGGCGATCGCGTCACGCTGACGGTGCGCCGGGGCCGCGAGGAGATCCGCGTTCCCGTGCAGCTCACCGTGGGGCGTTGAAGCCCGGTCTTCCGGCCCCACATTCCCCCGCATCGCGATCCCTGCGCTGGCATGGCGCCGGGGATGCGTGTAAGAAGGGCTCTTTCACCGACCGACCGTATGGCACCGAGCACCGTTTTCAAGATCCTGTTCGTGAACCAGGGCAAGGTCTACGAGATCTATGCCCGCAAGGTGGCGCAGGGCCGCCTGTTCGGCTTCATCGAGGTGGAGGAGCTGGTCTTCGGCCAGCGTTCCACCGTGGTGCTCGACCCGGGCGAGGAGCGCATCAAGAGCGAGTTCGCGGGCGTGAAGTGCACCATGCTGCCCATGCACTCGGTGCTGCGCATCGATGAGGTGCGCAAGCAGGGCGTCAGCAAGATCAGCGCGCTGGAGGGCACCAGCAACGTGGCGCAGTTCCCGATCGGCTTGTACACGCCGCCGGGCGGCGAGGGTGGCGCGGGGCCGGGGGGCAAGTAGCCCGTCCCCTAAAGACCGGCTCCCGACACCGCATGAGCATCGACTGGCGGCAATGGCTGCCGCGCTGGCTCGGCGGCCGGCGGGGCAAGGGTGCGTACCTGGCCGCGGGGCCGGCCGGCACCCTCGACCTGCGCTTCGCCCATGGCGTGGCGCAGAGCCGCATGCGCCGCAGCGCCCCGGACCTGCTGGTGGTGGACTACACGCGCACCATGCTGGCGGCGCTGCTGTGGCAGCCGGCGCCGAAACGCGTGGGCATCGTGGGCCTGGGCGGCGGCTCGCAGGCCAAGTTCCTGTACCGCCACTTCCCGAAGCTGGCCATCGAGGCGCTGGAGGTCAGTGCCGAGGTGCTGGCGCTGCGCGAGCGCTTCCGCGTCCCGCCGGATGACCATCGCTTCTCGGTGCTGCATGTCGATGCGGCGGAGTTCCTGCCGCAGCACCCGGGCCGCTACGACCTGCTGCTGGTGGACGCCTATGACGCGCAGGGCATCCCGCCGCCGCTGGGCACGTTCGCCTTCCAGGAAGCCTGCCGTGACGCGCTCACCGAGGGCGGTGCGCTGGCCACGAACCTCTACTGCCCGGACCACCACGCGCATTTCGACCGGCTCAGGAAGGCCTTCGGCGGCCGTGCGCTGCTGGTGGAGGAACCGCGGCAGAGCAACCGCGTGGGTTTCGCGTGGCGGGGCGATGTGCAGCCGGTGGATGCCGACGGGCTGCTCGACACCCTGCCTGCCGAGGCCGCGGCACAGCTGCGGCGCGGCTTCCTGCGCGTGCAGTCCGCGTACCGGCAGGCGGCGCGCAACGGCGCCTTCAGCCTTGCAGGCGGGGACGGGGCGTAATAGCGTCCCTCCGGACATTGCCGCAGCCGATCCGATCCGCCCAGCGCTGGCCATGGAAAAGAAATACACCGAAGAGCTGTTCCGCTATCCCGCCATCAACGAGGACGGCAAGCCCTGCGAGGTGATCGAGCGCGTCACGTATGCGCGCACCATCGGGCGGGACGGGCGGGCCAAGGGCCGGCCGAAGGAGGTCAACCGCCGCTGGGACCTGAAGACCGGCGAGCGCTTGCACAAGCTCGGCGACACGCTGTTCGTCGAGGACGAGACCGGCGCCAGGATCACCCTGAAGGCCTGACGCCGGCCGGCAGGCCGCTCAGAAGCGCAGGCGCGCCTCGACGGCGATCGCACGCGGCGGATCGATGAATCCGTAGTAGCTGCGCGCCTTGAACAGCCTCGATGCCAGCGGCGTGTCGGCCGCATAGCTGACCGTGGTCTTGTCGGTGAGGTTGCGCCCCACCAGCGCCAGCTCCCAGCGCTCGTCCAGGTCGCCCAGCGACAGGCGGGCGTTGAGCTTGGTGAAGCCCTTCTGCACCAGCACCGGGTCCAGGTTCAGCGACTGCAGGTAGTCGTCGGTGAAGGTCATGTCGGCCACCGCGGTGAGCCGCAGGTTGCCGAGGTTCCAGCCGTACTCGGCCGACACCAAGCCGCTGTAGGTGGGGGCGAACTGGTTGTCGTAGCCGGCGTACTGCGCGTTGCCGCCGGCGTCGCAGGCGCTGGTGCCGATCAGGTCGTAGTAGCACTGGCCCTCGTAGTCGGTCCACTCGAAGTCCAGCAGCGCCGCCGAGGCCGTCAGCAGCAGGCCGCCGAAGGGCCGCCAGCGGCCCTCGAGCTCGACGCCGCGCACCTCGGCACTGCCGTTGTCGACGTTGAAGCCGATGCTGCCGTCGAAGGCCGTGGTCTGCAGGTTCCTGTAGTCGGTGAAGAACACCGCCATGTTGAAGTCGGCGCGCGAGCCCACGGCCGTCTTCAGGCCGAACTCGAAGGTGGTGGCGCGCTCGTCCTCGAACTCGAAGGCCTGCACCTGCTGGCCGCCCACGCTCTTGGTGGCGCGGTTGGAACGTGCATCGAAGCCGCCGGACTTGTAGCCGCGCGCGGCCGACAGGTAGGCCATCGAGCGGTTCGAGTAGCGGTACTGCAGGTTCACCATCGGCGAGAAGCTGGTCTCCTTGCGCGAGCCGGTGAGGGCGTGCTGCTCGATGCCGAGGATCTGGCTGTACAGGTTGTGCGCCAGCGGGTTGGTGATGGCGTCGCCGCCGGCATCGACCAGGTAGGTGACGCGCTTGCCGTCCTTCCTCTCGTGGTTCAGGCGCCCGCCCAGCGACAGGCTCCACTGCTCGTTCAGGGTGAACGTGCCCTGCAGGAAGGCGGAGAACAGCGTGCTGTCCTGGCTGAAGTCACGCGGGTTCGAGGCGCCGCGGAAGAAACCCTGCACCAGGTTGCTGGCGAAGTCCTGGCACTGCGCCTGGTCGAAACCCTGCAGCTGGCAGGGCCCGCCGGCCTGCATGAACTGCGGCACCAGCATCGGCAGCGTGTTCAGGGCGATCAGCGGCGGCACGATGCTGTTGGCGGGCACCGCCAGGTAGTCTGGCGCATCGAGCTCGTAGCGCTGGAAGAACAGGCCGCCGATCCAGCGCACCGGCGAGCCGGCGGGCGAGGCCAGGCGCAGCTCCTGGCTGTACTGCTTGTACTCCTCCTCGATGCCGGCGGTGATCAGCGGCGCGGCGACGAAGTCGCAGTCGCAGAACTCGTCGAGCTTGTAGGTGCTGAAGCCGGTGGTCGACGTGAACGTTGTGCCATTGCCCAGCGTGTAATCCAGGGTCAGCGCCACCTCGCGCGAGTCGATGTCGCTGTAGCTCTGCGGCGCGGTGCCGTTGGCGTGGTCGATGTGCGCGCCGCCGGCCTCCAGCAGCCCGGGCGGCGGCGTGCCGCCACCCGCCTGGATCACGCCCGCGAGGGCCTGCGAGTAGGTGGCGCCGAGGAAGGGGCTGTCGGCGGCGCTGATCGGCGTCTCGCCGAAGATCTCGATCTGCCGGCCGTCGGTGTTGAACCGGCCGGCCTCCAGCCGCAGCGTGGCGGTCAGCGAAGTGCCCAGGTCGGCCTGCAGCATCATGCGGCCGGCGAGGTCGTTGCGCCGCGGCTCGCCCGTCTCCAGCGTGCGGTTGGTGAGGTAGCCGTCGGCCTTCCGGTGGAACACGGCGATGCGCCCGCGAACGGCCTGCGACAGGGGACCGGACAGCACCGCGTCCGCCGTGGTCTCCTCGTTCTCGAAGTCGTACGCCACGCGGCCGCTGGCCATGAAGCGCGAGGTGGGCTCTGCGGCCACCATGTTCACCGCGCCGGCCACCGCGTTCTTTCCGAACAGGATGGGCTGCGGACCGCGCAGCACCTCGATGCGCGCCAGGTCGAGGAAGGGCATGCGCGCCTGATGGCCGCGGCCGCGGTAGATGCCGTCCTGGTACAGGCTCACGGACTGCTCGAAGCCCTGGTTCAGGCCCGAGCCGATGCCGCGGATGTAGATGTTGTTGGCGATGCCCGTCTCGCTCATCTGGAGATTGGGCACGTAGGCCTTGAGATCGTCGAGGCGCAGGATGCCGGCGTCGGCCAGCTTCTCGCCCAGCAACGCTTCCACGGACAGAGGAACGTCGCGAAGGGATTCCTCGACTTTCTGGGCAGTTACAACGATTTCTTCAAGTACCCACTCACCATCGTCGACCGCGTCGATGTCCTGTGCGATGCCGCTCAACGGCACCGCCCCCAGGATCATCGCGATTCGCACGCTGCGTCGTATCGAGATGCTCATGATTCCCTCGGGGATCGTGGCGTTGAAAGCCCTCGGCAGGAGTCTGTGCCGAAGGGAGGAGCTTCTCAACCCGGCGGACGCCGTGCGGTGATCAGCTACCGGTGATGGCTGCCACGCCAGCGGCCGCGACCTGACCGTCCTGGAAGGACTGTACCCCAGAAACGCCGATGCTGCCCACCACTTCGCCGTCGACCACGATGGGCAGGCCGCCCTCGACCGAGGTCACGCCCGGCAGCGACATCATGTGCACGCGGCCGGACAGCACCACGTCCTCGAGCATCTTGGTGGGGCGCTTGAACAGCAGCGCCGTGCGCGACTTCTCCTGCGCGACCACGACCGAACCCAGCTGCGTGCCGTCCATGCGCTGCAGGTAGATCAGGTGGCCGCCGGCGTCGTGGATGGCGATCACCACGTTCCAGCCCTCGGCGACCGCCTTGGCTTCGGCGGCGGCGGCGATCTGCTTGGCGTCGGCCAGCGAAAGGGTTTTCTTGGTCAGCATTGTTCTGGTCCTCTTGGTGCTTCAGCCCAGCGCCTCGCGCTGCTTCAGCTCGCGCCGGCGGGCATGCAGGATGAATTCGGTGTAGCCGTTGGGCTGCTCGCGTCCCTTGAAGATCAGGTCGCAGGCGGCCTGGAAGGCGATGCTGCCTTCCAGGTTGGTGGCCATCGGGCGGTACTTCGGGTCACCGGCATTCTGGCGGTCGACCACTGCGGCCATGCGCGCCAGCGTCTCGCGCACCTGGCTTTCGGTGCACACGCCATGGTGCAGCCAGTTGGCCACGTGCTGGCTGGAGATGCGCAGCGTGGCGCGGTCCTCCATCAGGCCGATGTCGTTGATGTCGGGCACCTTGGAGCAGCCCACGCCCTGGTCGATCCAGCGCACCACGTAGCCCAGGATGCCCTGGATGTTGTTGTCCAGCTCGCGCTGGATGGCGTCCTTGTCGGGCACGGCATCGGCCAGCGGCGGCGTCAGCAGCGCATCGGTGCCGGGCACCTTCTCGCCGGCCAGGCCGGCCTGCACCGCGGCCACGTCGACGCGATGGTAGTGCAGGGCATGGATGGCCGCGGCCGTGGGCGAGGGCACCCAGGCGGTGTTGGCGCCGGCCTGCGGGTGCGCGATCTTGGTCTTGAGCATGTCCGCCATGCGGTCGGGCATGGCCCACATGCCCTTGCCGATCTGCGCGCGGCCGGAGAAGCCCATGGAAAGGCCGATCAGCACGTTGCGCCGCTCGTAGTCGCGGATCCACGGCTGGGTCTTGACTGTTTCCTTCGGCAGCACCGGGCCGGCTTCCATGCAGGTGTGGATCTCATCGCCGGTGCGGTCGAGGAAGCCGGTATTGATGAACACGATGCGGTGGCGCGCGGCCGCGATGCAGGCGGCGAGGTTGGCGCTGGTGCGGCGCTCCTCGTCCATCACGCCCATCTTCACGGTGTGGCGCGCGAGGCCCAGCAGGTCCTCGACGCGGTCGAAGAGGTCATTGGCGAAGGCCACTTCCTCCGGCCCGTGCATCTTGGGCTTGACCACGTACACCGAACCGGTGCGGCTGTTGCGGTGCGCGCCCTTGAGGTCGTGCAGCGCGATGGCCAGCGTCACGCAGGCATCGAGCAGCGTCTCGTAGATGGGCGCGCCGTCGAAGGTAACCGCGTCGGTGAGCATGTGGTGGCCGACATTGCGCACCAGCATCAGGCTGCGGCCGGGCAGCGTGAGGCTGCCCGACGGCGTCTCGTAGGTGCGGTCGTCGTTGAGGCGGCGCTCCACGGTCTGGCCGGCCTTGGTGAAGCTGGCGGTGAGGTCGCCCTTCATCAGGCCCAGCCAGTTGCGGTACACGCGGGTCTTGTCGGCGGCGTCGACGGCGGCCACCGAGTCCTCGCAGTCCATGATGGTGGTGATCGCGGCCTCGACCACCAGGTCGGCCACGCCGGCCGCATCGTTCTTGCCGATGGGATGCCCGCGGTCGATCACGATCTCCACGTGCAGGCCGTGGTTCTTCAGCAGCACGGCCGAGGGAGACGCGGCCGCGCCGCGCCAGCCGGCCAGGCGCGAAGGATCCTTCAGGCGGGTGCTGCGGCCGCCGGCCAGCTTCACTTCGAGCTGTCCGCCGGCGATGCTGTAGGACAGCGCGCTGGCGTGGCTGCCATGGTCGAGCGGCGCGATCTCATCGAGCAGGCGGCGGCAGTAGTCGATCACGTGCGCGCCGCGGCCGGCGTCGTATCCCCTGGGCTTCGACTCCGGCGGCAGCAGTGCATCGGTGCCGTACAGCGCGTCGTACAGGCTTACCCAGCGCGCGTTGGCAGCGTTGAGCGCGTAGCGCGCGTTGTCCACCGGCACCACCAGCTGCGGGCCGGCGATGCTGGCGATCTCCGGATCGACGTTGGCGGTGTCGATCCGGACGTCCGCCGGTTCGGGCACGAGGTAGCCGATGCGGCGCAGGAAACCGGTGTGGGCGTGCACGTCGAAGGCCAGCCCCTTGTGCTCGCGCCACCAGGCGTCGATGGCGGACTGCAGCTCGTCACGCTTGCCCAGCAGGGCGCGGTTGCGCGGCGTGAACTCGGTGACGAGGGCCTCCAGGCCGCTCCAGAAACGTTGGGGGTCGATGCCGGTGCCGGGCAGGGCTTCGTTGTCCACGAAAGCCTTCAGTCCCGGATCGATGGCCAGCCGGCCCAGCTTGACGGTTTCGCTCACAGCGCTCTCACCCTTAAAGTCATAGACTCGGCATTCTAACCAAACCACTCGCATCGGGGGCGTCATGGCGAGCGTACGGGAAGTCACCCTGCAGCTGCTCCGCAGGCTCGGGATGCAGCACGTCTTCGGAAATCCCGGATCGACGGAACTGACATTTTTCCGCGATTTTCCGGCAGATTTCACTTATGTGCTTGGCCTGCAGGAATCCGTGGTGGTCGGCATGGCCGACGGCTTCGCGCAGGCCACGAACAATGCTGCACTGGTCAATCTCCACTCCGCCGTGGGCGTGGGGCATGCCATGGGCAACATCTTCACCGCCTACCGCAACCGCACGCCGCTGGTGATCACCGCCGGCCAGCAGTCGCGCTCGCTGCTGCCGCTGGAGCCGTTCCTGTTCTCCTCGCGTCCCACCGAGCTGCCGCAGCCCTACGTGAAGTGGGCGGTGGAGCCGGCGCGCCCCGAGGACGTGCCGCGCGCCATCGAGCGCGCCTACCACATCGCGATGACCCCGCCGCGCGGGCCCGCGTTCGTGTCGATTCCGATCGATGACTGGGAAGTGCCCTGTGAGCCGCTGGCGCCGCGCAGCGTGGCCGGCCGCCAGCGCGCCGATGCCGCGGCGCTGGCGCGGCTGGGGGAAGCGCTGGGCCGCAGCAGGCGCCCGGCCTTCGTGGTCGGCGCTGCCATCGACCGCGACGGCGCCTGGGAGGCCATCGTGCGGCTGGCCGAGATGCACGGCGCGCTGGTGTGGGTGAGCCCGCTGATCGGCCGCTGCAGCTTCCCCGAGGACCACCCGCTGTTCGCCGGCTTCCTGCCGGCCTTCCGCGAGGCCATCCGCGAGCGGCTGGCCGGCCACGACCTGGTGGTGGCCTTTGGCGCGCAGGTGTTCACCTACCATGCGGAAGGCGAAGGGCCGTACGTGCCGGAGGGGCTGGCCGTGTACCAGGTCACCGAGGATCCGGACTGGGCCGCGTCCTCGGTGCTGGGCGATGCCATCGTCGGCGGGGTGGGGGCGGCCATCGAGGAGCTGCTGCGGCTGCATCCCCGCCCCGGCGCGCCGGCCGCGCAGCGCGGCCGCGAACGCGTGCCGCGCGTGCCGGAGACTGATCCGGTCACCGAGGCACTGCTGCTGCAGACCCTGGCCGACCTGCGCGCGCCCGATTCCATCATCGTGGAGGAAGCGCCGGGTACGCGCGAGCCCATGCACGACTACCTGCCCATCCTGCGGCCGAACACCTTCTACACCTGCAGCAGCGGCGGCCTCGGCCACTCGCTGCCGGCGGCGGTGGGCATCGCGCTGGGACGGCCGGGCGCGCGCGTGATCGCGCTGCTGGGCGACGGCTCGGCCATGTATTCCATCCAGGCGCTCTGGACCGCCGCGCAACTTTCCCTGCCGCTGGCTGTCATCATCGTGAACAACGGCGGCTATGCAGCGCTGAAAGCCTTCTCGCGCCGCTTCGGACTGGCCGACCCGGTGGGCACGGGACTGCCCGGCATCGACTTCGTGCAGCTCGCGCGCGGGCAGGGCTGCGAAGGGCTGCGCGTGACGCGCGCGGCCGAATTGCGCGAAGCGCTCGCCACCGCATTGGCCGCCACGCGGCCGACGCTGGTGGACGTCCACGTCGCGTGATTGGGTAGAATCGCCCGCAGTTTTTTACCCGGGAAACCTCATGGCTGAAAATGCTTCTTCCAGGCGCCTGGTGTGGGACCTGCCGCTGCGCCTTTTCCACTGGCTGCTGGTACTGTCCATCGCCGCCTCCTGGTACACGGCCGACCAGAGCAACAAGGGCGAGTTCATCGAGATCGGCGAGAAGTTCTTCGGCTACGCGCAGATCCACTTCTGGGTGGGTTACTGGACGCTGGGCCTGATCATCTTCCGCGTGATCTGGGGCTTCGTCGGCCCGCGCCATGCGCGCTTCTCCAGCTTCATCAAGGGACCGTCGGCCGTGCTGGCCTACCTGCGTTCCACGCGCAGCCCGGGATACGTGCCGCCCGTCGGCCACAACCCGCTGGGTGCCTGGTCGGTGGTGGTGCTGCTGGCGGTGATCAGCGCGCAGGTGTTCACCGGCCTGTTCCTGGTCGACAACACCGAGATCTACCTCGCGCCGTACAACCCGGCAGTGGAGGCGGCCACGGCCAGCAAGTTCAAGGCCTTCCACGTGATCAACTTCGACGTGCTGCTGTGGCTGGTGGGCCTGCACATCCTGGCGGTGCTGTTCTACGTGGTGGTCAAGAAGCAGAACCTGATTGCCGCGATGATCACCGGCCGGAAGCCGGCGCAGGTGGTGCCGGGCGACGAGGCCATTGCCGGCTCGCAGCTGCTGAAGGCGCTGGTCGTGATCGCGATCGCGGCACTGGCCGTGTGGCTGGTGCTGGAGATGGCGCCGCCGCTGCCGGAATACGACGACTACGGCGATTACTGATCCCCGATGAAAAAGGCCGGAAGATCGCCAGGGATCTTCCGGCCCGTGGGCGCGGTGGTGGAACACCGCGCCGGTCGCCTCGAGGGGATTATTCCTTCTGGCGGTAGGCGTCGTGGCAGCCGCCGCAGGTGCGGCCGATGCCGCCCAGGGCGCGCCGCGTGGCGGCCGCGTCACCCGACTTGCCGGCCTCGGCAGCCGCGTTCGCCGCGGTCACCAGCGCATCGGCCTTGGCCTTGAAGTCCGGGAAGCTGTTCCAGATGCCGTCCAGCGCACCGGTCTTGGTGCCCGTGAAGCCACGGGTGTCGACCTGGTAGGCGGCCGGGATCTTGGCGCCCAGCTCCGCGATCTTGGCGGCGTTGGTGGCCACCAGGGCGGGATCCAGGGCCGGACCATTCGGGCGCAGCATGCGGCCGATCGGATCGTTCAGATCCTTGATCTCCTTGAAGATGGCAATGCGCGCCTCGATGGCCTTGTCGGCCTCGGCCTGCGAAGCGGCCTTGGTGATGGCGTCCTGCGACGCGGCGAGCGTCGACACAGCAGCCAACGCAGCCAAAGTACCGATTCGGGTCAGACGATTCATCTTGGTAATCCCCCAAGGTCTCGAAGTGGAAAAAATCGCGGCGAAGTCTAGTTGATCAGCCATCCTGGGACAAAGTGTGCTGTCCCGTGCCTGAATCGACCCTGAACTTGCGTGGAACCTGCCCGCCACCCAGGGTGTACGATCCGGTCCCATTGGTTGGGACCGTCAATCGAGGGAGGAATTCCACGCCATGGACAAATATGTGACACAGGCCGGCCTGGCCGCCGTGCTGGCGACCGGCCTGGCCGTGACCGCCGGCTGTTCGCGCAGCGATTCACCGGCCGGGAATGAAGCCGCTGCCACGGCCAGCGCTGCCGCGCCGTCCTGGCCGGGGGAAATCTCCATCCCCGGCTCGAGGGTATTCCCGGAGAGCATCACCGCGTCGGCCGATGGCACGCTGTACATCGGCAGCGTAGGACAATCCCTGATTTTCCGTGTGCCGCCGGGGCAGGCCAGGGCCGAGGTGTTCATCCAGCCGGGCACCGGCGGGGCGAAGCAGATCTTCGGCGTGTTCGCGGATGACGCCAGCGGCACGCTGTGGGCGTGCAGCAATGAGCTGGCCGCCGGGCCGCCGGGTGCCTCGCCGCCGGGGCCCAGCGCGCTGCATGCCTTCGATCTGGCCAGTGGTGCTGCCAAGGGCAGCTATGCCTTCCCGCCGGACGGCATGTGCAATGACATCGCCGTGGGGCCCGGTGGCGACGTGTACGCCACCGACACGCAGGGCATGCTGGTGCTGCGCCTGCCTGCGGGCGGCAGCGCACTGGAAGTGTGGAGCCCGGCCGGGGCCTTCGGTGCACCCGGTGACGTGCTCGACGGCATCGCGGTGGTCGACGGTCGCGTGATCGTCAATACGCTGCGCACCAACAAGCTGTTCGCCATCGACGTGGGCGCGGACGGCACGGTGGCCAGGGTCACCGAGCTGGCGCTGTCGGCGCCGCTGACCGGCCCGGATGGCATGCGCGCCTATGGCACCAACGGCCTGCTCACCACCGATGGCACCGGCAAGATCCAGCACGTGGTGATCGATGGCGACAACGCCACGGTTACCACGGTGAAGGATGGCCTGGAAGGGCCGGTATCGGTGGCCGTCGCCGGCAACATGGCCTATGCGCTGGAGGGCCAGCTGGCCATCATGTTCGCGCCGCCGGGTGGCCCGGCGCCCGAGGAAAAGCCTTACCGCGCAGTGGGTTTCCCGCTGCCGTGAGGCCAGGGGAAGGCCGGCGCGGCACTGCCGTGGCCGGCATTCCCGCAGGCTGGAAGGAACACGCCGCGCATCGCGCGGCGTGTCCCGGCATCAATGATGTGCCGCCGCGAACAGTGCTGCTTCAGCTCTTCAGCCGGATCAGCGACAGGAACTCGCGCCGCAGCGAGGCATCCTTCAGGAAGGCGCCGCGCATCACGCTGGTGGTCATGCGCGCATCAGCGTCCTTCACGCCGCGCCAGTGCATGCAGAAATGGTCGGCTTCCATCACCACCGCCAGCCCGTCCGGATGCGTCTTCGACATCAGCAGGTCGGCCAGTCCGGTGATGGCTTCCTCCTGGATCTGCGGGCGCGTCATGATCCAGTCGGTGAGGCGCACGTACTTGGACAGGCCGATCAGGTTGGAACGCTCGTTGGGCATCAGCCCGATCCACACCCGGCCGATGATGGGGCAGAAGTGGTGGCTGCAGGCGCTGCGCACGCTCACCGGCCCGACGATCAGCAGCTCGTTGAGCCGCTCGGCATTGGGGAACTCGGTGACCGCGGGCTCGGGGAAGTAGCGCCCGCGAAACACCTCGGTGACGTACATCTTGGCGATGCGCCGCGCCGTGCCCTGGGTATTGTGGTCGCTGTCGGTGTCGATCACGAGCGACTCCAGCACGGCCTGCATGCGCCCGGCCACCTCGTCGATCAGCTCATCGAGCTCGCCATCCTGGATGACGTCCGAGATGTGGTCATTGGCATAAAAGCGACGCCCTGCGCTCTGCAGGCGGCGGCGGATGCGCGCCGACACGGGTTCATTGCCCAAGCCGGCATCGGGTGGAGTGGCCTTTTTCATTGGCGGGGCAGTCTAGGGCGATTCCCGCCCGCCAGCCAGTGCGTAACGCCCCGGCAGGCCCTGTGATACCCTTTCCTGCCACCAGATCCGTTGTATGAGGCCCCAACCATGACAACAAAGCTTGAACGTCCCCTGAAGCGCGAGATCGTCATCGACGAGAAGCCCTACACGCTGACGATCGACGCCAATGGTCTCAAGCTGGTTGAGAAAGGTCGTCGCAATGGCCAGGAAGTGTCCTGGAAGCAGATCCTCGAAACCGGTCCTGCGCCCGCCCCGTAAGGCGATGAGGCGCATGGCGTGGCTGGCCGGCCTGCTCGCGACCGCAGCCGGCGCCACGGTCTTCGAGCTGCCGGATGAGGGCGCCGTGCTGCTCGGCCGCGAGGAGCGCGCGGTAACGTTCTACGAGGACACCCTCTACGACATGGCGCGCCGCTTCAGCCTCGGCTCCGAGGAGATGCTGCGCGTGAACCCGGGCATCGATCCCTGGCTGCCCGGGGATGGCAAGATGGTGGTGATCCCGGGCCAGCGCATCCTGCCGCCGGGCCCGCGCGAGGGCATCGTCGTCAACCTGCCCGAGCACCGCCTTTACTACTATCCGCCCGCGAAAAAGGGCGAACCGCGCCGCGTCTACACCTGGCCGATCAGCATCGGCAAGATGGACTGGCGCACGCCGCTGGGTACCACCCGCATCACCGACAAGCGCGAGAACCCGACCTGGACACCGCCGGCCTCCGTGCATGCCGAGCGCCGCGCCAATGGCGAGCCGCCGCTGCCCAGGGTAGTGCCGCCGGGACCGGACAACCCGCTGGGCGCCCATGCCATGCGGCTGGGCCTGCCGGGCGGGGCCTACCTGATCCACGGCACCAACAACCCCATCGCGGTGGGCATGGCGGTCACCCACGGCTGCATCCGCATGTACCCCGAGGACATCGCCGAGCTGTTCCCGATGGTCAAGGTGGGCACCCCGGTGCACCTGATCAATGTGCCGGTGAAGGTGGCCTTCGTGGACGGGGAGCTGCTGCTGGAAGCCCACCCCCCGGTGGACGCCCAGGGCCAGAGCTTCGAGCCGGACCTGGAGGTCTTCGAGGGGCTGCTGGAGGAGGCGCTGGGGGATGCCCTGGTCGCCATCCACTGGGACAAGGCCCGCGAGGAGCTCGCCGCGGCCCGCGGCATGCCCGCCGTGGTGGGCCTGGCGGCGATGGAGCCGCTGGACCTCACCGCCAGCCGGTAACCCCCCGATTCAGCCGCCGGCCAGTTGAACGGCCGGCGGAATCCGCTATAGTTCGCTGCCCACGGCCCTGCGGTTTTGGGCATAACCTGCTGATTTAGCGAACAAATAGCGCAATTCCAAGATGTCCGAACGCGACTCCGACCGATTCGATATCGACGACGAGTTCCTGACTGAGCAGGAAGACGCCAGCGACTACGAGCGCCTGCTCGACCGGGTGGAGAAGCGCACGCGCGACAAGACCAAGAAGGGTGGCAAGGCGGCCTGGAGCAAGCTCGAGGAAGTGCTCGCGGAGCGCAAGCTGCAGCGCGACCTCGCGGACTACGACTACGAAACCTGATCGATTCGCCCCGCCATGAATCCCGGCGCGGGGCCGGAGAAGCCATGACGACGCGGCAACCGCGCTGGATCGTGCTGAAGTTTGGCGGCACGAGCGTTTCCAATCGGCCCAACTGGAACAGCATCGCGGAGATCGCGAAGAAGCGTGGCGCCGGCGGCGCCAACGTGCTGATCGTGCATTCCGCGGTCAGCGGCATCACCGACCGGCTGGAGAAGCTGCTGGCCACGGCGCTCACCGGCCAGCACGAGGAAGTGCTCGCCGCCATCGTCGAGCGCCACCAGCAGCTGTGCAACGAGCTCGAGATCGAGGTGAGCCCGCAGCTGCAGGGCTACTTCGACGAGCTGCGCACGCTGGCGCAGGGCATCCACCTGACGCAGGAACTCACCCCGCGCACGCGCGCCATGGTGATGTCCACCGGCGAGCTGATGTCCACCGAGATCGGCTCGCGCTACCTGCGCAAGCTCGGCATGGACGTGCGCTGGTGGGACGTGCGCGAGGGACTGAAGGCTGTCGACCGCGCCTTTGCCTCCGCCGCCGGCCGGTACCTCTCCGCCACCTGTGATTACTCGCCGGATGCGCCGCTGGCCGCAAGGCTCGCGGACCTGGCCCCGGTGGTGATCACGCAGGGCTTCATCGCCAGCGACCTGCGCGGCGACACGGTGATCCTGGGCCGCGGCGGCTCGGATACTTCCGCCGCGTACCTGGCTGCCAAGCTGACGGCCGAACGGCTGGAGATCTGGACCGATGTGCCGGGCATGTTCAGCGCCAACCCGCGCTCCACGCCCACCGCGCGGCTGCTGAAGGAACTGCACTACGACGAGGCGCAGGAGATCGCCAGCAGCGGCGCGAAGGTGCTGCACCCGCGCTGCGTGCTGCCGGCACGCGCGCATCGCATCCCGCTGTACGTGTACGCCACCCAGGCGCCGGACATGGAAGGCACGCACATCACTGCCTCGCCGGCCGACACCTCGGCCAAGGTCAAGGCCGTGTGCGTGAAGAAGGGCATTACGCTGGTGTCGATGGAAAGCCCCGGCATGTGGCATGAGGTAGGCTTCCTCGCCGACGCCTTCCAGATCTTCAAGTCGCATGGCCTGTCGGTGGACCTGGTGTCCACCTCCGAGACCAATGTCACCGTGTCGCTGGACCCGCAGGCCAACACCATCGACGCCAGGGTGCTCGAGGACCTGATCAAGGACCTCTCCGAGCTGTGCCGCGCCGAGCTGATCGGGCCGTGCGCCTCGGTGAGCCTGGTGGGCCGCAACATCCGCGCCATCCTGCACGAGCTGGGCGAGGCCTTCTCGTTCTTCGCCGACCAGCGCATCTACCTGGTCAGCCAGGCGGCCAACGACCTGAACTTCACCTTCGTGGTGGAGGAGGGCAAGGCCGACCACCTGGTCGAGGTGCTGCACGCGCACCTGATCCAGCCCGAGCCGGGCGAGAAGGTGCTGGGCCCGACCTGGGAGGAGCTGTTCCGCAAGTCCGACAGCCAGCCCGCCGAGGAGTCGGTGTGGTGGCAGCAGCGCGCCGCGCAGCTGCTCCAGGCCCTTGGCTCGCGCGATGCCGCCTATGCCTACGACCTTGCCACCGTGCGCACCCGTGCGCGCGAGCTGCTGGCGCTGAAGTCGGTGGACCGCGTGCACTTCGCCACCAAGGCCAACTGGCATCCCGAGCTGCTGAAGGCGCTGCATGAGTCCGGCGTGAAGATCGAGTGCGTGTCGCGCGCCGAGATCGAGCATGCGCTGGCCGTGGTCCCCGGCCTGGAGCCGGAAGAGATCCTGTTCACGCCCAACTTCGCACCGCGCGGCGAGTACGAGTTCGCGCTGGACAAGGGCGTCAACGTCACCATCGACAACCTGCACTGCCTGCGCCAGTGGCCGGAGCTGTTCCGCGGCAAGCGCGTGCTGGTGCGCATTGATCCTGGCACCGGCCGCGGCCACCACCAGCATGTGCGCACCGCCGGCACCTATGCCAAGTTCGGCGTGCCGCTGGAGGAGATCGGCGAGCTGCGCGAGCTGGCCAAGGCCGCGGGCGCCACGGTGTACGGCCTGCATGCCCACACCGGCAGCGGCATCAGCGACGTGCGCAACTGGACCGAGACCGCCGGGCTGCTGGCGCAGGCCGCGAAGGAGCTGGGCACGGTCACCACGCTGAACATCGGCGGCGGCTTTGCCGTGCCCGATGCCAACCACCGCCGGCGCATCGACCTGGCGGCGCTGGATGAGGGACTGGCGAAGTTCAAGGAAGCCAACCCGGGCTTCGCGCTGTGGATCGAGCCGGGCCGCTACCTGGTGGCCGAGGCCGGCGTGCTGCTGGCGCGCGTCACGCAGCTGAAGCAGAAGGGCGCGCATGGTTACGTGGGCGTGGCCACCGGCATGAACGCGCTGATCCGCCCGGCGCTGTACGGCGCCTTCCACGAGATCGTGAACCTCTCGCGCCTGGGCGATGCCAGCGTGGGGCAGTACGACGTGGTGGGCCCGATCTGCGAGACCGGCGATGTGCTCGACCACGACCGCCTGCTGCCGGAGACCCGCGAGGGCGATGTGCTGCTGGTGGCCAACGCCGGCGCCTATGGCCGCGCCATGGCCTCCAGCTACAACCTGCGGCAGCCGCCGGAAGAGATCGTCCTGCAGTAGCAGCGGGGCAGGCATCGCCTGCCTCGTGGCAATGCCATCGCGCCGTGTGGGAGTGATCCCACCAGCGGCAGCGGCGTGCAGCCGGGGGCAATCCGGGCGGGGGCGGTCCAGCATGGGCGCATGCCCCGCAAGCCGCACGATCCCGTCCCGCTCCATCCCGGGGGTGCGTCCCTGCAGGCTCCCGCCGTGTTGCTTGCTGCAACCCTGCTGGTGTGCGCCGGCGCGATGCTGGACGGGCTGGTGCGGCGGGGCGGTTGCGCCGCCCGCCACTGCGCCAGGGACGATGCGGCGCTCGATGAAGCCATCGCTGCCGAGGAACGGCAGCGCCATCTCTCCGAGGTGAACTCGGGCGAGTTCGACCTGCAGGGATGAACCGGACTACTTGCCGGTGCGCGCGCGGTGCCGCGCCGCCAGCTCGCGCGTCACGTCGGCCAGCGTGAGTCCGCGCGCACGCAGCAGCAGCGCGAGGTGGAAGAGGAGATCGGCCGATTCGCTGACCAGTTCGGCGTTGTCGCCGGCCTGCGCGGCCAGTGCGACTTCCACGCCTTCCTCGCCCACCTTCTGCGCCATGCGCTTCACGCCGCGCGCGTACAGCTTCGCGGTGTAGCTTTCCTCGGGCTTCTGCGCGATGCGCCCGGCGATCACCGATTCCAGCTGCGCGAGGAAGCCGATGCCGTCGGAGGCGGGCAGGCTGCCCTCGCCGAAGCAGGTGGGCGTGTTGCGGTGGCAGGTGGGGCCGGCCGGCCGCGCGCGCACCAGAAGGGCGTCATTGTCGCAGTCGGCCTCGACATCCACCACGTTGAGCGTGTTGCCCGAGGTCTCTCCCTTCTCCCACAGCGACTGGCGCGAGCGGCTGAAGAACACGGCGCGGCGGCGCGTGAGCGTCTCGCGCAGCGCTTCCGGGTTCATGTACGCCAGCATCAGCACGGCGCCGGTGTCCGCATCCTGCACCACGGCAGGCAGCAGGCCATCGCCCTTGTCCCAGGCGAGGCGGGGAATGTCGTCGATGGTCAGGCTCACAGGCGCACCTCGATGTTCCTGCCGCGAAGGTACTGCTTGAGGTCCGGGATGGCGATGGCACCGCTGTGGAACACGCTGGCCGCCAGCGCTGCATCGGCGGCGCGCCGCTCGAACAGCTCGGCGAAGTGCTCCACGGCACCTGCGCCGCCGCTGGCCACCAGCGGCACCGAGCACACTTCGCGCACGGCCAGCAACTGCGTGATGTCGTAGCCGCGGCGCACGCCATCGCTGGCCATGCAGTTCAGCACGATCTCGCCAGCGCCGCGGTCCTGCGCCTCGCGCACCCACTCGAGGGTGTCGCGGCCGGAATCGCGCGTGCGGTTCGGGTCGCCGGTGAACTGGTACACGCGGAAGCCCTCGGGCGTGGTCTGGCTGTCGATGCCCACCACCACGCACTGCGAGCCGAAGCGCGCGGCGAGGCGGTCGATCAGGCCCGGGTCGGCCAGCGCCGGCGAGTTGACCGAGATCTTCTCGGCGCCGGCGTTGAGCACCGCCTCGGCGTCCTCCACGCTGCGGATGCCGCCGGCCACGCAGAAGGGGATGTCCAGCACCGAGGCCACGCGGGAAATCCACGAGCGGTCCACCGAGCGCCCCTCGGGACTGGCCGTGATGTCGTAGAACACCAGCTCGTCGGCGCCCTCGTCGCGGTAGCGCTGCGCAAGCTCGAGGATCTCGCCGACCACGCGGTGGTCGCGGAAACGCACGCCCTTGACGACCTGGCCGTCACGGACGTCGAGGCAGGGGATCAGGCGTCGCGCAAGTATGGCTGCAACTCCTCCATGCTGATGCGGCCCTCGAGCAGGGCCTTGCCGCTGATGGCCGCCGCCAGTCCCATCTGGTCGAGGCGGGCGAGGTCGGTCGCCGAGCTGATGCCGCCGGAGGCCTGCCAGGCAATGGCCGGGAAGCGCCGCTGCGCCTCGGCATACAGCTCCACGCTCGGTCCCGCCAGCGCGCCATCGCGCGAGATGTCGGTGCACAGCACGTGCTTCAGCGGCGTGTCGGCGAAGGACTCCAGCAGCTGCCACAGCGACAGCGCGTGCTCCTCCACCCAGCCGCGGGTGCGCACGCGCGGCGTGCCGGACTCGTCCACGCGCACGTCGATGGCCAGGCACACGGCCTGCGGGCCATGCGCGGCGAGCAGTTCGCGCAGCAGGGCAGGGTTCTCCACCGCGGCACTGCCGATCACCACGCGGGCCACGCCCAGGGACAGCGCCTTCTCGGCCAGCTCGCGGGTGCGCAGGCCCCCGCCCAGCTGGATCTTCAGGCGGCCGGCGCCGGCCATGCGCGCGATCAGCTCGTGGTTGCCCGGCGTGCCGTCGCGGGCACCGTCGAGGTCGACAAGATGCAGCCAGCGTACGCCGGCGTCGGCATAGCGGTTGAGCAGTTCAAGTGGATCGACCTCGTAGCGGGTCTCAGCGTGGAACTCGCCCTTGAGCAGGCGCACGCAGCGTCCGCCGCGCAGGTCGATGGATGGAATCAGCAGCACGTCAGCTCCCGAGGGCAACGAAGTTGGCGAGCAGCCGCGCGCCCACGGCGGCGGAACGCTCGGGATGGAATTGCACGCCGCGGAAGTTGTCGCGGCGTACCGCGGCGGTGAACCTGCCGCCGTATTCGCTGGCGGCCAGCGTATGCGGCCCCACCGGCACGGCGAAGCTGTGCACGAAGTACACGTAGTCACCGTTGTCGATGCCGTCGAACAGCGGGTCCGCGGCCAGCAGCTCGAGCTGGTTCCAGCCCATGTGCGGCACCGGCTGGCCGGGGCTGGCCGGGATGCGCGCCACGCGCCCGGGCACGATGCCCAGGCAGTGCGTCTCGGTCGCGCCGCCGCCGACGGTTTCCTCGGAGGCCTCGAACAGCAGCTGCATGCCCAGGCAGATGCCCAGCACGGGCTGGGTGAGCCTGGGCAGCAGCTCGACCACGCCGGCATCCTGCAGGCGCTTCATGGCATCCGGCGCGGCCCCCACGCCAGGCAGCAGCACATGCGAGGCGGCACCAATGCGCGCCGGGTCACGGCTGACCTCGACCTTCACGCCCAGGCGGCCGAAGGCATGCAGCAGCGAGGCCAGGTTGGCGCCGCCGCTGTCGATGACCACCACGTCGCTCACAGCACCCCCTTGGTGGACGGCAGCTCGCTGCCCTCGCGGCGGAAGGCCATGCGCAGCGCGCGGCCCACACCCTTGAAGCAGGCCTCCACCATGTGGTGGGTGTTCTCGCCGGTGACGCTGATGTGCAGCGAGGCGCCCAGCGTATCGGCCAGCGAGCGGAAGATATGCGGCACCAGCTCGGTGGGCAGCTGCCCGACCTCGCTGCGGCCGAACTTGCCCTCCCACACGAAGTAGGGGCGGGCGGAGAGGTCGATCGCCACCTGCACGCGCGATTCATCCATGGGCAGCAGGAAGCCGTAGCGGGCAATGCCGCGCTTGTCGCCCAGCGCCTTGCGCAGCGCCTCGCCCAGGGCCAGCGCGCAGTCCTCGACGGTGTGGTGCTCGTCGATGTGCAGGTCGCCCTTGCAGGCGAGCCTGAGCGAGAAGCCGCCGTGCTTGGCGATCTGCTCCAGCATGTGGTCGAAGAAGCCGATGCCGGTGGACACCTCGATGGGCCCTTCGGCATCCAGGTCCACCGACAGGCGGATGTCGGTCTCCTTCGTCTTGCGCTCCACGCAGGCGCGGCGCGAGAGCAGCTCGGCGGCCACTGCCGGCCAGCTCTCGGCAGGCGCGCCGCCCTTGAGCACCTTCAGGCCGCGCACGCCGATGTTGCGCGCCAGCTCCAGGTCCGTCCCGCGATCACCGATCACCGCGCTGGCCGCGGGGTCGATGGCCACGCGCGCGAGGTAGTCGCCCAGGATGCCCGGCTTCGGCTTCCTGCACTCGCAGCCATCGGCCGGCTTGTGCGGGCAGATGAACACCTCGTCGAACACGATACCCTGGCTGGCCAGGGTGTCGATGACGAAGTCCTGCACGGGCTGGAACTGCTCGCGCGGGAAGCTCGCCGTGCCCAGGCCATCCTGGTTGGTCACCATCACCAGCCGGTAGCCGGCGGCCACCAGACGCTGCAGCGACGCGAACACATCCGGCATCCAGCGGACCTTCTCGAAGCGGTCCACCTGCTCGTCGGCCGGCTCCTCGATCAACGTGCCGTCGCGGTCGATGAACAGCACCTTCTGCAACGCATTACTCATGCCAGGCTCTCCAGCAGGCGCGCATTCTGTTCAGGGGTACCCACCGAGATGCGCAGGCTCTTCGGCAGGGCGGGCTGGCGCACGTCGCGGATGATCAGGCCCGCGGCGCGCACGCGCGCGAGCACCTCGTCCGGGTCCGTGCAGTCCACCAGCAGGAAGTTGGCGTCGCTGGGCCACACGCGCGTGATGAGCGGGGAGCGGGCCAGTCCCCCGGCCAGCTTCTCGCGCTCGACCAGCAGCTGCGCCACGCGCGCGCGCATGCGCGCGATGGCCTCATCCGTGAGTTGCGGCGCCACCGCCTCGACGGTCAGCTCGGTGATGGCGTAGGGCGGGATCACCTTGCGCGCCAGCTGGATGATGGCCGGGTGCGCCAGCAGCGCGCCCACGCGGGCGCCGGCCAGGCCATGCGCCTTCGACAGCGTCTTGAGCACTGCGAGGTTGGGCGCCTGCCCGAGGTAGCCGGTCATGCTCTCGACGTTGGCAAAGTCGATGTAGGCCTCGTCCACCACCAGCACCGCGCCCGGGGCCAGCGCCCGCGCGATGCGCAGCAGCTGCGCCGGCGGCACCGCGTTGGCGGTGGGATTGTTGGGCGAGCACACGAACACCAGCCGCGTGTTGCCGTCCACGGCGGCCAGCAGCGCCGTCTCGTGCAGCGAGAAGCCGTTCTCCGCGCACAGCGGTACCGCGCGGACCTCCGCGCCCTGGATGCGCGCTGCCACCCCGTACATGCCGAAGGTGGGCGGACAGACGATGACATTGTCCACGCCGGCGCGGCAGAACACGCGCATCAGCAGGTCGATGGCCTCGTCGCTGCCACGGCCCACCAGCACCTGGGAAGGCGACACGCCGTACAGGCGCGCCAGTCCCTCCACCAGCGCCGGCGGCTGCGGCTCGGGATAGCGGTTGAGGCCGGCTGCCGAGGCATCGCCGTCCGCGCGCCAGGGCAGCTCGTTCGCGTGCAGGCGCACCAGCGAGGGTTCCCAGGCCGCGTGGCTGTAGGGCGTGAGCGCGAGGATCTCCGGGCGGGCCTTCGCCAGCACGGCCTGGATGTCGCCCGTGGCGCTCATGGCACCACGCCCAGCGCTTCCAGCCGCACGGTGACGGCGCGCGCGTGGGCGTCGAGCCCCTCCAGCGAGGCCAGCGTCTCGGCCACCGGGCCCAGCCGGCGGATGCCGTCGGCGCTGAGCTCCTGCACGGTCATGCGCTTCTGGAAGTCGGTCATCGACAGGCCGCTGTAGGCGCGCGCATAGCCGTAGGTGGGCAGCACGTGGTTGGTACCCGAGCAGTAGTCGCCCATGGACTCGGGTGACCAGGCGCCCAGGAACACCGAGCCGGCATTGACGATGCCGTCGAGCAGCGCGCGCGGCTCGCGCGTCTGCACGATCAGGTGCTCGGGCGCATAGGCGTTGGACACTTCCAGGGCCTGCACGATGTTGTCGACCACGATGGCGCGGCAGTTGCCGATGGATTCCTGCAGGATGCTCTTGCGCGACAGCAGCGCGCGCTGGCGATCGAACTCCGCCGCCACCGCCGAAGCCAGCTGGCCGGAGTCGGTGACCAGCAGGGCCTGCGCACGCACGTCGTGCTCGGCCTGCGCCAGCAGGTCCGCGGCCACGAAAGCAGGGTTGGCGGCCGAATCGGCGATCACCAGCACCTCGGAAGGACCGGCCGGCAGGTCGCAGGCCGCGCCATCCGGGTCGGAGGCCACGATCTGCTTGGCCGCGGTGGTCAGCGCGGTGCCGGGACCGAAGATCTTGTCCACCTTGGGCACCGACTCGGTGCCGTAGGCCATGGCCGCCACGGCCTGGGCGCCGCCGGCCTTGAAGACGCTGTGCACGCCGCAGCGGCGCGCCGCCACCAGCACCGCGGAGTTGGCGCGCCCGTCGGCCGCCGGCGGCGTGCACAGCACGCGCTGCGGGCAGCCTGCCAGCTGCGCCGGTACCGCCACCATGATCACGGTGGAGGGCAGCGGCGCCGAACCTGCCGGCACGTACAGGCCCACGGCCGGCACCGGCCGGAACACGCGCTCGCAGCGCACGCCGGGCATCACGTCCATGGCCAGCGGCGCGGTGAGCTGTGCGGCATGGAAGCGGCGAACGTTGTCGATGGCGGTCTCGATGGCCGCGATCTGCTTCGGGGTGAGGTCGCGCTCGGCGGCATCGAACTCCGCCGTGGACACCTTCAGGCTGTCGAGCCTGGCGCGGTCGAAGCGCTCGGCGAAGCGCAGCAGGGCGGCGTCACCGTCCTTGCGCACCTCCTTGATGATGTTGCGCGCCAGCTGTTCCACGTCGTGCAGCGAATCGAGCCGGGCGCGCGCAAGCGCCTCGCGCCGACCTGCCGCATCGAGCTTGTTCCATTCGAGGATCTGCATGATTCAGTCCAGCATCTTTTCTACGGGAAGCACCAGCATGGCGCTCGCGCCGGCGGCCTTCAGGCTCTCCAGCGTTTCCCAGAACACGTTCTCGCGGCACACGGCGTGCACCGCGACCTTGTCCGCCGATCCCTCCAGCGGAATGATGGTCGGCGCCTCGCTGCCCGGCAGCAGCTCGCGGATGCGGGGCAGGGCGGAGCGGGGCGCATGCAGCATGATGTACTTGCTCTCCTTCACCTGCTCGACGCCGTCGATGCGCAGCAGCAGGCGCTGGACCCAGTCCTCCTTGTCCTTCGGCAGCTTCACCGGCGTGCGGATCAGCACCACCTGGCTGTGCAGCACCGTGTGCACCTCGCGCAGGTGGTTGGCCTGCAGCGTGGAACCCGAGGACACCAGGTCGCAGATCATGTCGGCGCGGCCCAGCCGCGGCGCGATCTCCACCGCGCCGGAGAGCGTGACGATCTCGGCCTGGATGCCGTTGCGCTTGAGGAAGTCCTCGAGGATGGCCGGGTAGGTAGTGGCGATGCGCAGCCCGGCGATGGAGGACAGGTCCTTCCACGCCATGCCCTCGGGCACGGCCAGCGACAGGCGGCAGTGGCCGAAGTCCAGCCTGCGCAGGATGTCGAAGCGTGCCTCGGCGCCGCGCGCAGCCATCTCCAGCCGCCGCTCCTCCAGCACGTTCAGGCCCACCAGGCCCAGGTCGCAGACATCCTCCTGCACCAGGTCGGGGATGTCGTCGTCGCGCACGAACAGCACGTCCAGCGGCATGTTCTCGCCGTAGCTCATCAGCTGGTCCTTGCCGCGCGAGAACTTCAGGCCGCAGCGCGAGAGCAGGTCCAGCGAGTGGTCGGTGAGCCGACCCGATTTCTGCACCGCCAGCTTCAGGCGGGTGTCCTTATCCATTGCGCGAACTCTCCAGGCGCTTCACGGCCAGCGCATAGCCGCCGCTGCCAGCGGCGAGGTACCGGGCGACCCGCCCGATGGTGGTGAGACTTACGCCGGTGAGGCGGTGGATCTCGCGGTAGGGCAGGCCCTGCTGCAGCGCCTCGACCACCGCCCAGCGGTCGGCCATGGCCTGCAACTCGGCGGGCGTGCACAGGTCCTTCAGGAAGGCCCGCAGCTCATCGGGCGTGCGGCAGGTCAGCATGGCCTGCACCAGCGAACGCTCGGTCTGCGCCTCGTGGCGCGGGGAGAACTGGCGGTTGGTCTTCATGATCTAATGTACTAGCATGTTAGTACATTGGAACATCGGGCACAACCCCCGGATTGTTGCCGCGCGTCGGGGGCGCGGCCTAAAATCGAAAGCTTGTCCAACGCGCTTGGCCAATCCGCGACGCCCCGCGAAGGCGTCCTCCAGGTCGACGGCCCGACCACGCTGCACCACGGCGGCACACTGGAACGACTGCAGATCGGCTACTCGCTCAGCGGGCGGCCCGGACAGCCCGTGGTCCTTGCCCTGGGCGGCATTTCCGCCAACCGCACCATCTTCACCCCCGACGGCTCGAAGGCCGGCTGGTGGCACCACGTGGTGGGCCCCGGCAAGGCGCTGGATACCGACCGGGTGGCCGTGCTGGGCATGGACTACATCGGCGGCAACGGTGCGACCACCGGGCCGGCGCCGGGCGAGGACTTCCCCAGTGTCTCCAGCTACGACCAGGCCGAGGCCGTGGCGCGGCTGCTGGACCACCTGGGCATCGACCGCCTGTCGGCCATCGTGGGCGCCTCCTACGGCGGCATGGTGGCGCTGGCCTTCGGCGAGCGCTACCCGGAGCGGGTGGGGCGGCTGGTGGTCATCAGCGCGGCTGATTCGGCCCACCCCATGGCCACGGCCTGGCGCAGCGTGCAGCGCCACATCGCCCGGCTGGGGCTGGCCAACGGCTGCGCCACCCAGGCGCTGGAGCTGTCGCGCGCCCTGGCCATGTCCACCTACCGCAGCCCCGAGGAGTTCGCCGCGCGCTTCAGGAAGCCGCCGCGGATCGAGAACGGACGGGCGGTGTTCCCGGTGGAGGAGTACCTCATTGCCCGCGGCAGGGACTATGCCTCGCGCTACCGGCCCGAGTCCTTCATCTGCCTGTCGGAGTCCATCGATCTGCACCAGGTGGACGCCACCCGCATCCCGGTGCGCACCGAGGTGGTGGCCGTGCGCGAGGACCAGCTGGTGCCCATCGCCGACATCCGTGCCATGACCGCGCGGCTGAGGAATGCGACACTGCACGAGATTTCCTCGCTGCTGGGCCATGATGCGTTCCTGAAGGAGGCCGAGCAGCTTCGCGCCGTCCTGTCGCTGATTCATTCCGGAGACTGACCGTGACCGACCGTCCCGCCTTCACCACGCGCTCCGTGCGCGCCGGCCTCGATACCGATGATGTCACCGGGGCCGTCGTTCCCCCGTTGCACCTGTCCACCACCTACTCCTTCCGCGGCTACGGCGAGAAGCGCAAGTACGACTACTCGCGCTCGGGCAATCCCACCCGCGACCTGCTGGGCGATGCGCTGGCGGACCTGGAGGGCGGCGCCGGCGGCGTGATCACCGGCACCGGCATGAGTGCCATCACGCTGGTGGGGCACATCCTGCCGCAGGGCGCGCGCATCCTGGCCCCGCATGACTGCTACGGCGGCACCTTCCGCCTGCTCACCGCGTGGAACAAGCGCGGCGAGCTGGACGTGGACTTCGTGCGCTTCGCCGACGCGGCCGAGTTCGATGCCGCGCTGGCCAGGAAGCCGGCCATGGTGTGGATCGAGACGCCCAGCAACCCGCTGCTGCGCATCACCGACATCGCCGAGGTGGCGCGGCGCGCGCACGCGCAGGGCGCACTGGTGGTGGTGGACAACACCTTCCTGTCGCCGGCCTGGCAGCGCCCGCTGGAGCTGGGCGCCGACATCGTGGTGCACTCGACCACCAAGTACATCAACGGCCACAGCGACGTGGTCGGCGGCGCCGTGGTGGCGAAGACCCCGGAGCTGCACGAGCAGCTGGCGTGGTGGGCCAATGCGCTGGGCCTGACGGCGGGCGCGTTCGACAGCTTCATGACGCTGCGCGGACTGCGCACGCTGCAGGCCCGCCTGGCCGTGCACGGCAGCAATGCCGGGGAGCTGGCCGGGTGGCTGGTGAAGCAGCCGGGCATCCGCAAGGTGTACTACCCGGGACTGCCCTCGCATCCCGGCCATGACATCGCCCGCCGCCAGCAGCAGGGCTTCGGCGCCATCATCACCATCGAGATCGACGGCGGCGAGGCGGCGGTGAAGCGCTTCGTCGACGGCCTGAAGTTCTTCTCGCTGGCCGAGTCGCTTGGCGGCGTGGAGAGCCTGATCGCGCATCCGGGCTCGATGACGCATGCCGCGATGGCGCCCGAGGCGCGCGCGGCCGCGGGACTGGTGGACGGCCTGCTGCGCCTGTCCATCGGCATCGAGGACGTGGAAGACCTGCGCCGCGACCTCGACGCGGCGCTCAAGCGCGCGCGCGGCGGCTGAACAACGGCGCCGCGGGGCGGCGCCCCGCAGGGAAGGGGGGAACCATGTCGCAACGCTCCAGGATCGGAGGCATCGCGGGCGCCGCGCTGCTGCTTGCATCGGCCCTGCTGTCCGCCGCCCAGCCACCGGGCGGCGCCCAGCAGCAGGGCGGATCCGGCTGGACCACCGAGCAGGACCATCGCCACATGATGGAAACGCTCGGCATCACGCGCCTGCGTCCCGGCAGGAACGCCAATGCCGACCAGCCCAATGCCGCCAACTACGACGAGGCGCTGGCCAACCCCTATCCCCAGCTGCCCGAGGTGCTGCGCCTGGAGGACGGCACCCCGGTCACCACCGCCGAACAGTGGTGGCAGAAGCGCCGCCCCGAGATCGTCGAGCTGTTCGAGCGCGAGGTGGTGGGGCGCATCCCCGCCAATGTCCCCAAGGTGACCTGGGAGGTCACGCAGGCCGCCACCGGCGAGATCGCCGGCCGCCCGGTCAGCGCCCGGCGCGTGATGGGCCGCGTGGACAACTCGGCGTACCCGGCCATCGAGGTCGACATCGAGTTCCTGCTGGTGGTACCGGCCGATGCCAAGGGACCGGTACCCGTGATGATCATGTTCGGCCGGGGCCGCCTGCCCGGCGAGGCCCCGCCCGCCGGCGCCTTCCAGCCGCCCCCGCCGCCGCCCGGCGCCGACCCACCGGCCACCGAGCAGCTCATCGCCGCCGGCTGGGGCTTTGCCTACCTCAATCCCGGCAGCGTGCAGGCCGACAATGGCGCGGGGCTCACGCGCGGCATCATTGGCCTCACCAACAAGGGCCAGCCGCGCAAGCCCGAGGACTGGGGCGCGCTGCGCGCCTGGGGCTGGGGCGCGAGCCGCGCGCTCGATTACCTCGAGACCCTGCGCGAGGTGGACGCGAAGCGCGTGGGCATCGAGGGCGTGTCGCGTTATGGCAAGGCCGCGCTGGTCACCATGGCCTTCGACCAACGCTTCGCCGTGGTGCTGGTCGGCTCCTCGGGCGAGGGCGGCGCCAAGCTCCACCGCCGCAACTTCGGCGAGGCGGTGGAGAACCTCACCGCCAGCGGCGAGTACCACTGGATGGCCGGCAATTTCCTGAAGTACGGCGCCGAGGAATCGCGCTTTGGCCGCAAGGACGCCGGCGACATCCCGGTGGACGCCCACCAGCTGCTGGCCCTGTGCGCGCCGCGCGCCACCTTCATCAGCTACGGCGTCCCGGAGAAGGGCGACGCGCTGTGGCTGGACCAGCAGGGCAGCTTCATGGCCGCGATCGCCGCGCAGCCCGTGTTCCGCCTGCTGGGCGTGAAGGACCTGGGCCGATCCGACGACTACATGAAGGAGCGCATGCCGCCGGTGAACGAGGGGCTGCTCGAGGGGCGCCTCGCCTGGCGCCAGCATGACGGCGGCCACACCGACGGGCCGAACTGGAAGCACTTCATTCCCTGGGCCGCACGCGAGCTCAACATCCGTTAAGCGGCCGGACAGGGTGCCGGTGCTATGCTCGCGCCGGTCCTCCATTGCAACCGGGAATGTCCATGACCCGCAGCCTGCTGCTGGCAGCCGCCGCTTCGACCCTGCTGTTTTCCACCGAAGGCCTCGCCCAGGCCCGTGTCACCCTCATCGATGCCGGCGCCGAGCCGCGCCAGCCGCTGCGCTACCAGCTGCAGGCCGGTCGCAGCGAGCGCGTGCAGATCGACTCCCAAGTGCAGATCTCGCTGGCAATGGGCGGGCAGTCCATGCCGCTGACGCTGGCCCCGCCGGTGCGCATGACGCTGGACCTGGCCAGCAACGAGGTGGCCGCCGACGGCTCCGCGCGCATCAGCTACAAGCTCGTCTCGCTCGAGGCCGTCGGCGAAGGCCAGCAGGTCGCGCAGATGAACCAGGCGCTGGCGGGCTTCGCCGGCATCTCCGGCTGGTACCGCATCGACCCGCGCGGCAACGTGCTCGAAGGCCAGGTCGATCCGCTGCCGGCGGACAATCCCGCCGCGGCCGGCGTGGTCAACGAGGTCGAGCAGGCCATGCAGCGCATGAGCGCGCCGCTGCCGGAGCAAGCCGTGGGTCCCGGCGCACGCTGGCAGGTCACGCAGTCCATCGAGGACAATGCCATGAAGATGACGCAGACCAGCGAGTTCACGCTGCGCTCGCGCAACGGGCAGACGCTCGAGCTCGACATGCGCTTCGTCGAGGCGCAGATGGATTCGGTGGCCGGGCTGCCGCCCGGCGCGAAGCTGGAGTCGGTGGAGATGAAGGGCGGCGGCAGCAACACCCTGCCGCTGGACGGGCTGATCGCCACCGGCAAGGTCGATGCCGACATCGCGATGAGCATCGGCGTCGAGGGGCAGGGCGAGCGCCTCGGCATGAACATCAACGTCAGCCAGACGGTGACGTCGAAGTAGGGCAGGGCTCCGGCGCGGCGCCGGAGCCTCCGGGTCATACGGCTGCATGCCGTTCTCATGCGGTCGATCCCCGCGCATGCGGGGAAGCCGAGGAAATGTCCCCGAAGGCGGGCGAGGAACTGGGTCGATCCCCGCGCATGCGGGGAAGCCCGGCCTATCTGTTCGTCACCAGCGACACCGCGGGGTCGATCCCCGCGCATGCGGGGAAGCCGCCGCAGCCAGTTCGTTGATGTTCTCGCTCTGGGGTCGATCCCCGCGCATGCGGGGAAGCCGACGCAAGGGGCGGCTCGCGCTACGTCGAGCAGGGTCGATCCCCGCGCATGCGGGGAAGCCACTCCAATGGATTGGTGGCACTACGCCGAGGAAGGTCGATCCCCGCGCATGCGGGGAAGCCCCTCATGGCCGCGTACTGCCGCAGCCCCGTGAGGG
>CAYVZE010000011.1:20003-48127 GCA_964455685.1 uncultured Steroidobacteraceae bacterium | reverse complement strand
TACATGGAGCTGGTGGCGCCGGTGGGCCCGGTGTACCAGGCCGGCACGCTGTCGGCCAATCCCGTGGCCATGTGCGCCGGACTTGCGACGCTGGAGCAGCTGGCCGATGGCGCCGTGTACACGAAGCTGGAGGAGCTGGGCCAGCTGCTGGAACAGCAGCTGGCCGGCCTGGCCGGCGTGACCCTGCAGCGCGCGGGTTCGCTGTTCTGGCTGCACCTGGCGGACAACGCCGGTCCGATCCGCAGCCTGAAGGACCTGAAGTCCAGGCCCGGCGTGCCCTTCGGTCCCGTGTTCCACAAGCTGCTGGACGCGGGCATCTACCTCGCGCCCAGCGCCTTCGAGGTGGGCTTCCTGTCGGCCGCGCACAGCCGCGACCACATCGAGACCCTGGCGCGCGAGCTGCGCGCCGCTCTGGGCTGAAGCGGCACCGGCATGCAGCGGTTGTCCACCCGCGGCCTGCCGGCGCGGCAGCGCCTGGCCTTCGTGCATGACTTCATCGCCCGCCACTGGGCCGGCATGCACTTCGAGCAGCCGGCGCAGGACCAGGACGTGGACATCTCCGTGTTCGAGCTCGCCGATGGCGTGGCGCTGGCCAGCGCGCGCTACCCGGCCATGGTGGCACGACGTTCGCGCGAGCTGCTGGCCGACGGGCGCGATAACTACACCCTGGGCATCGTCTCCGAGGACCATGAAGTCTCGGTGGAAGGCAGGCCCGGCATCACCGTGCGGGCCGGCGACCTGATGCTGCTGAACGAGGGCATGCCGCGCGATGACCTGCTGGCGCCGCTGCTGGCCGAGTGCCGGCCCAGCCAGGTCTTCAGCCAGCTGGTGCGTGACTGGTCCGTGAACGGCATCCCCGGCGGCGATGCGCTCGTCGGCACGGTGGCCGTGGAGGAGGACCGCCGCGCGCTGTACACGGCACCGGCCGTGGCGCCGCAACCGCCGGCGGTGGCCGTGTCCACCGAATACCGCGGCCTGGAGGGCGAGCGCGTGCTGCTGGTGGCCAACATCCTGGTGCAGGCCGGCCTGTGCACGCCGCCCGGCCCCGCGCAGCCCTGCCAGTTCGACCTCACCACGTTCAATGGCAAGGGACTGCCCTATGAGGAACTGCCGCGCGAGGACTGGCAGAACCCCGAGACCATCGTTTCCGGACGGTTGACGCTGATGGACGACGACGGCAACGGCGATGGAACCTGGACGGCGCGCATCCACTGGGTGAAAGAGCGCATGTCCGGCCCGCTGGAGCAGTTCGAGCAGCTGGCCGGCGACTTCACCAGCAGCGGCAACGGCCAGCTCGAGTTCACCGTGGTCGGCGGCGGCACATTCGGCGGCCGCATCGAGCACGGCCGCGTGACCCTCAGCGGCTATCCGTTCACTTCGAAGAACACCAGCGTGACCGCGGAACTGGAGTTCGTGCCGCAGTAGTCCCCCTGCCTGCAACCCGCGCACGGCGGGTTGCAGGCGCTGCCGGTCCGGTCCCGGAACGCCCCTGCCCGGGACCGGACCCGGCCGCATTCCTTTGCCCGCCAGTCGCCGCCTGCCGCACAATACCGGCCGCTTGACTGAACGGGGGTTCCATCCGGTGAGAGTGCTCCGAGCCCTGCCAGCACTGCTGGCACTGGCCCTGGCCTGCGGCTGCGCCGAGCGCAACCCGGATGAAGGCCTGCGCCGCGTGACACTGGCCACCGGCCCCACCGGCACCATGTACCACCAGATCGGCACCAGCCTCTCCACGGTGATCGAGCGAGAGCTGGACGTAGCCTCCACTGCCCGCCCCCACACCGGCTCCTCGCTGTACATCCCGCAGATGCACCGCGGCGAGCTGCCCTTCGGCCTCAACAACTCCACCGACACGGCGGCGGCCTACCGCGGCCAGCTGGTGTACTCGCGGCCGCTGGACAACCTGCGCGCGGTGATGCTGGTGGCGCGCTCGCCGCTGCAGTACTTTGTGCGCGGGGACTCGGGCATCCAGAACATGGAGCAGCTGCGCGGCAAGCCGGTGGTGACCAGCTTCCGCGCCAACGTGCCCTTCGACATCATCAACGCCGCCACGCTGGCCACGGCCAACCTCACCTTCGACGACGTCACGCCGGTGACCGTCGCGGGCGTGCCCGACGCCATCCGCGCGCTGGTGGAGGGCCGCGTGGTGGCCGCCAGCACGCTGCTGGGCATTCCTGCCTTCCGCGAGGCCAATGCCACCGTGCCCGGCGGCCTGCGCATCCTGCCGCTGGGACCGAACGAGGAAGCGCTGACCTCGATGCCCGGCTTCGACGCCGTCGAGGTGCAACCCGGCCCTGCCGCGCCCGGCATCGACAAGCCCACGCGCGTGGCGCGCATGGACATCTACCTCAACTCCAGCTCGCTGGTGAGCGCCGACGACGTGTACCGCGTGGTCTCCACCATCCACAGGAACTGGGCCGAACTGCAGGAGGCCCTGCCCGCCTTCCGCTCCCTGCCTGCCGGAGAGGTCGTGCCGGTGAACATCGGCCATCCCTGGCACGAAGGCGCGGTGCGCTACTTCCGCGAGGCCGGCCTGTGGACCGAGGCCCACGAGCAGCGGCAGCGCGAGCTGCTTGAAGGAAAGCAATGAGCGAAGTGGTCGAGAAGGCCCTCCAGGAGGAGGAGAACCCGGACAAGGTCGGCGCGAACTGGCTGACGTGGCTGTACCGCTTCTACACCTTCGTGTTGCTGGCAGGCGGCCTGCTGTGGGCGCTGGACGTGCCTTCGCGGCTCGGCCTGCCGCTGATCGAGCCGGAGTGGCTGGGCCCCTACCTGGGCGTGGCCACCGCCGCCGCGCTGCTGCGCTGGCCCTACAAGGGCAGCGAAGCGCGTCCGCTGGACGCCGTGCTCGGCTTCATCGCCATCGCCTGCTGGCTGTGGCTGGCCATCAACTACGCGAAGTGGATGTTCGACATCGACGGCTACACGCTGGGCAAGTTCATCCCCGGCGCAGTCGGCATCGCGCTGATGGTGGAAGGCGTGCGCAAGTCCTGCGGCACGGCCATCGCGGTGCTGCTGGTGATCATGTTCGCGTACGCGCTGCTGGGCTTCATGCTGCCGCGGCCGCTGCAGGCCGATGACATCTCGCCGCAGCTGCTGGTGATGTACCTGTACTCCGACACCAGCGCCATCCCCGGGCCGGTGCTGGGCATCATCGCCTCGGTGGTGCTGGCCTTCGTGGTGTTCGGCAAGCTGATGGAGGTCAGCGGCGCCACGCACTTCTTCACCGACACGGCCATGGCGCTGATGGGCCGTCGCCGCGGCGGCCCGGCCAAGATCACCGTGGTGGCCTCGGGCATGATGGGCAGCATCACCGGCTCGCCGGTCAGCAACATCATGTCCACCGGCACGGTGACCATCCCGATGATGAAGCGCATGGGCTTCAGCGCCGAGGAAGCGGCCGCGGTCGAGGCCACCTCCTCCACCGGCGGCGTGCTGGCCCCGCCGGTGATGGGCGCGGCCGCGTTCCTGATGGCCGAGTTCCTCGCCGTGGACTATGGCGAGGTGGCGCTGGCCGCCATGCTGCCGGCGCTTTTTTACTTCCTGTGCCTGTACACGCAGGTGGATGCCACCGCGGTGCGCCGTGGCCTTGCGGGCCTGCCGCGCGCGGAGCTGCCGCGGCTGTCGGCCGCGCTGCGCGCGGGCTGGATCTTCGTGCTGCCCATGCTGCTGCTGGTGTACCTGCTGTTCTTCGAGGGACTGGGCGCGCAGTACGCCGCCTTCATGGCTTCGCTGGCGCTGCTGGTGCTGTGCATCGTGCGCGGCCGGCTGCGCAACCGTGCCGAGTGGGCCGGGTTCGTGTTCGGCAGCGGCAGCATCCTCATCCCGCTGATCCTGGTCGCGGGCGCGGCCGGCGTGGTGGTGGGGACCATGAGCCTCACCGGCCTCGGCCAGTCGGTGTCGGTGATCCTGGTGGAGATCGGCGATGACTGGGGCCTGCTGGTGATGCTGCTGCTCACCGCGGTGCTGTGCATCGTGCTGGGACTGGGCATGCCCACCACGGCCATCTACGTGCTGCTGGCCAGCATCGTGGCGCCGGCGCTGGTGAAGATGGGCGTGACGCCCATGGGAGCGCACCTGTTCATCCTGTACTTCGGCGTGCTGTCCTTCCTCACGCCGCCGGTGGCGGTGTCGTCATACGTCGCCGCCGGCATCGCCGGCGCCGACATGTGGCGCACGGGCTGGACCGGCATGCGCCTGTCCATCATGGCCTCGCTGCTGCCCTTCCTGTGGTGCTACGACCCGGCGCTGCTGATGGATGGCTCGTGGCTGTCCATCCTGGTGGTGTGCTGCACCACGCTGGCGTCCATCATGCTGATCGCGCGCGGCGTGGGCGAGATCCGCGGCAGCCGCGCGCAGGTGATCACGCTGTCGGTGGCCACCACCCTCGTCGTGCTCGCCATCGGCTCCTCGCCGGTGTGGCTGGGAAGGGAATCGATGCTGGCGCTGCTCGCGGCAGCCATCGGCTTCGTGCTGTACGTGGCAATGCCGCCACTGTGCCGCAGGCTGGCCGGCGGCACACCGCTGCAGGCGAATCCCTGATTGGGGACTGATGCGTGACGGCGTCCGGACAGCCGGCGCCGTCCGTGCTATGCTTCCTGTGTCTTAGCCGGATCGCGACCGGTCACAACCCCACGACCGGACCGATGCATCGCGAGCTCGGTTCCCCAAGGAATCTGATGAATTTTTCCGAACTCGGGCTTGCGCCCGGGCTGCTTGCTGCTGTCGCCGAGAAAGGCTACACCCGACCCACCCCCATCCAGGAAGCCGCCATCCCCGCGGTGCTGTCCGGGCGCGACGTGCTCGCGGCCGCGCAGACCGGCACGGGCAAGACGGCCAGCTTCGTGCTGCCCATCCTGCACCGCCTGGAGGCCCGCCGCGGCACCACGCCGCGCGCGCTGATCCTCACGCCCACGCGTGAGCTGGCCGCGCAGGTGGCCGAGAACGCCCAGCACTACGGCCGCCACACCGACCTGCGCTGCGTGGTGATCTTCGGCGGCGTCAGCGAACGCCCGCAGATCGACGCACTGCGCCGCGGCTGCGACATCCTGGTCGCCACGCCCGGCCGCCTGCTCGACCTGGCCGACCAGAAGGCCGTCGACCTCTCCCAGGTGCGCATGTTCGTGCTGGACGAGGCCGACCGCATGCTCGACATGGGCTTCATCCATGCCATCAAGCGCGTGCGCGCGCTGCTGCCGAAGGAACGGCAGAACCTGATGTTCTCGGCCACGTACTCCGACGACATCCGCCGCCTGGCGCAGAACCTGCTCGCGAACCCGGTGAACGTCGAGGTCACGCCGCCGAACCGCACCGCCGACAAGGTGGAGCAGGTCAGCTACCGGCTGCCCAAGGAGATGAAGCGCCACCTGCTCGCGCACCTGATCAAGGAAGGTAACTGGCACCAGGTGCTGGTGTTCACCCGCACCAAGCACGGCGCCAACCGCCTGTCCGAGCAGCTCACGCGCGCCGGCATCCCGGCGCTGGCCATCCACGGCAACAAGAGCCAGAACGCGCGCGTGCGCGCGCTGAGCGAGTTCAAGAACAACCAGATCGTGGCGCTGGTGGCCACCGAGGTGGCCGCGCGCGGCCTGGACATCAAGGAACTGCCGTTCGTGGTCAACTACGAGCTGCCCAACGTGCCCGAGGACTACGTGCACCGCATCGGCCGCACCGCGCGCGCCGGCTCCACCGGCAAGGCCGTGTCGCTGGTATCGCCGGACGAGGCACCGTACCTGAAGGACATCGTGAAGCTGCTGGGCCGCGACATCCCCTCGCTGCCGCTGCCGCAGTTCGAGGTCAGCGAGCCGGCCCCGAAGCCCGTGCAGCCCGAGTCGCGGCCGCAGCCCGCGCGGCACGGCCAGCAGCGCCATGGCCAGACGCGCGGCGACTCGCGCGCCCCCCAGGGCGGCGCGCCCCGCAATGCGCAGCGCCCCCGCTCGCGCCACCGCGGCCAGGCCGGCCGCTCCTCCCGCCCGGCCTGATCACCGCCTGCCGCGCACGGCGGCACGCAAGGGGCCTCCCGGGTGGCCGGATTTGCCGGCCGCCCTCTTCATGGCGCAAGCTGTGCAGGCCCGCCATCACGGGAAGCTCAATAACAACAAAGGGAGGCAGCGATGACCGCAAGGGACATCTTCTTTTTCGACAGCATGATCACCCCGAAGGTGATCACCTTCATCTACTGGCTGATGCTGCTGGGAGCCGTGATCGGCGGCATTGCTGTCTGGAACGCCCTGGGCATCTTCACCGCGGGCCTGATGGTGATGGTCAGCGGCGTGATCGGCGCGCGCGTCTGGTGCGAGCTGCTGATCGTGCTGTTCAAGATGAACGAGGCGTTGCAGGACCTGCGGCGCAGGTAGTCGCGGCGGGCCCGGGTGGTTCCGGGCCCCCTGCATCATCGCGTCGACGCGCCCGCGTCTTCCCGGATGCTCAGCCGCCGTAGCGGCGACGCGGGTGCGTCAGCCCGTCCACGCCGCGCTGGTATGCGACGCTGAAGCGGTCGAGCTGGGCAATGGCGACCTGCGGGTCCTCGTCGTCCAGCAGCTCGAAGGCATCGAAGCCGCAGCGCGCCAGGAAGTACATCTGGTCGGCGCGGATCGCGCCCACCGCTCGCAGTTCGCCGCGGTAGCCGTAGCGCTCGCGCAGGACGCGCGCCTGGGTGAAGCCGCGGCCATCACCGGTGCTGGTGAAGTTGACCGCCACCAGCGGCACGCGGTCCAGCCACGGCACCAGCGGCGAGAGGTCCACGTTTTCGGCCTTCAGCAGCGGCGCGCGCTGGCCGGCCGGCTCGCCCGCCTCGACGGCCTTGATGTAGTCGGCCAGCGGCAGGATCAGGCGGGTGGCGCCCTCCGGCGCACCCTCCGCGCCGACGATGGTCCATTCGTTGGCCGCGACGACCTCGCGGCCCTTAATGAGCTTTGCCATACACCCGTTCGCTGAAAGGCTTCACGCCGATGCGGCGCACAGTCTGCAGGAATTCCTCGCCCTCTTCGCGGTGCTCCACGTAGACCTCGAGGATCTTCGCGATGGTCTCGGCCACCGCGTCCTTGGCCACCGAGGGCCCGATCACCTCGCCCAGCGCGCAATCGTGCGCAGCCGAGCCGCCGATGGTGATCTGGTACCACTCCACGCCGTGCTTGTCGACGCCGAGGATGCCGATGTGGCCCACGTGGTGGTGGCCGCAGGCATTCATGCAGCCGGACATCTTGATCTCGATGTGGCCGAGGTCGTAGAGGTAGTCGAAGTCGCTGAACCGCTCCTGGATCTGGTTGGCGATGCTGATCGAGCTGGCATTGGCCAGTGCGCAGAAATCCAGGCCCGGGCAGCAGATCATGTCGGTCAGCGTGCCGATGTTGGGCGTGGCCAGGCCCTGGGCCTTCAGCGCCTGCCAGGTCTCCACAAGGTCGACCTGGCGCACGTCGGCCAGCACCAGGTTCTGGTCGTGCGTGACGCGCACCTCGCCGCGGGCCACGCGGTCCGCGAGGTCGGCCACCGCCTCCATCTGGCCGGCGGTCATGTCGCCGGGCGGCGCGCCGTGCGCCTTCAGCGACACCACCACGGCGCGGTAGCCGGGCTGCTTGTGCTGGCGCGTGTTGTAGCGGTACCAGGCCAGGAACTCCGGCGACTGGTTGGCGGTGACGTCGATGTCCTCGAGCTTCTCGTACGCCGGCGGCGCGAAGAAGCCGCGCATGCGCGCCAGTTCGGCCTCGTCCAGCAGCAGCCCGGGGTTGTCCCTGCGGATCAGTTCCCACTCGGCCTCGACCAGGCGGCGGAATTCCTCGATGCCCTTGGCCTTGACCAGGATCTTGATGCGCGCTCGATGGATGTTGTCGCGGCGGCCTTCCTGGTTGTAGACGCGCAGGATGGCCTCCAGATAGGACAGCAGGTGCTCCTTGGGCAGGAACTCGCGGATCACCTTGCCGATCATGGGCATGCGGCCCAGCCCGCCGCCCACCAGCACCTCGAAGCCCACCTCGCCTTCGGCGTTCCTCACCAGGTGCAGGCCGATGTCATGCACCTGCGAGGCGGCGCGGTCGGCCGGCGAGCCGGTCACCGCGATCTTGAACTTGCGCGGCAGGTAGCTGAACTCCGGGTGCAGCGTGGACCACTGGCGGATGATCTCGCAGTATGGCCGCGGATCCTCGATCTCGTCCGGCGAGATGCCGGCGAAGTGGTCGGCGGTGGTGTTGCGGATGCAGTTGCCGCTGGTCTGGATGGCGTGCATGTCCACGCTGGCCAGGTCCGCCAGCATGTCGGGCACGTCCTCGAGCTTCGGCCAGTTGTACTGGATGTTCTGCCGGGTGGTGAAATGCCCGTAGCCCCGGTCGTACTTGCGCGCCAGGTGCGCCAGCATGCGCAGCTGCCGCGTGGCCAGCAGGCCATACGGGATCGCCACCCGCAGCATCGGCGCATGGCGCTGGATGTACAGGCCGTTGCGCAGGCGCAGGGGACGGAACTCGTCCTCCGACAGCTTGCCTTCGAGGAAACGCCGCGTCTGGTCGCGGAACTGGCTGACGCGCTCCGCTACCAGCGTGGCGTCGATTTCGTCATAGCGGTACACGGCCGGGACTCTAATCGAAATGGGCGGCGCATACGCGCCGGGAACCCGTTATTTTGACCTGCTGCGACGTTATATGCACGCCGCGGGGCCCGCCAGGGCGACCCGCGCTCAGCCCATGGTCTGCAGGCCCTGGGCGATGCCGCTGACGCTGGCCAGCAGGGCCTGCAGCAGGTCCTCGTCCTGGCGCGCCGTGGCCCGCCAGCGGCGCAGCAGGTCCACCTGCATCAGGTTCATGGGGTCCACGTACGGATTGCGCAGCTGGATGGCACGTTGCTGCGTGGCGTCCCCGTCCAGCAGCTCCCCCAGCTCCTTGATGGCCAGCACCGCCTCGCGGCAGCGGTCGTACTCGGCCTTCAGCAGCGGCAGGTAACGGGCATGGGCGCCGGATGCCAGCCCCGCGTAATGGGCGGCGATGGCGAAATCGGCGCGGGCGAGCTGCGCCTCGATGTCATCCACCAGCAGCTGGAAGAAGGGCCAGTCGCGATACAGGCCGCGCAGCTTCGGCGCACCCTCGCCGGCCAGCGCTTCGGACAGCGCCGTGCCGGCCCCGTACCAGCCGGGCAGGAAGAAGCGCGCCTGCGACCAGGCGAACACCCAGGCCGTGGAACGGATGGCGGTGGCGCCGGTGCCGCCCGGCTCCCAGATCGAGCGCGAGCCGATCTGCATGCGCTCGATCACGTCGATGGGCGTCGCCGCCAGGAAGAAGTCCTGGAAGGCCAGGTCCTCCACGCACAGGCTGCGCCAGACCTTGCCGCTGCGCGCCGCCAGCGCCTGGGCGAAGCGCCGCGCTTCGGCGGGTTCGGGCGCGGCATGGCCGCGCCGGCGCGCCAGCGTGGCCAGTCCCAGCACGCCGAAGGCGCGCTCCAGCGAGCGCAGGGCATTGGAGCGCAGGCCGTAGTGCTGGCTGATGGTCTCGCCCTGCTCGGTGACATGCAGTTCGCCGTCGACCACGTCCGGCGGCTGCGCCTGGACGATGGCGTCCAGCCGCGCGCCGCCGCGCGCCACGTTGCCGCCGCGCGCATGGTGGATGCTGACGGGCACGCCGGCGGTGGCGGCGACCTCGTGCAGCGCGCGCTGCGCCAGGTAGGCCGACACGCGCATGGCCACGTAACCGCCGTCGCAGCCGGCCTCGGCGTAGCCGATGTACACCGGCTGCGGCCTGCCGCGCGCGCGCAGGTGGTCGCGATAGGAAGCATCCATCAGCAGCGCCGACAGCGTGGCGGCGGCCGAGTCGAGGCTGGCGGAGGACTCGAACAGGGGCGCGAAATCCATGCCCACCGCGCCGGACTTGCGGTCGTCGACGCCGGCCCAGCGCGCCACCACCAGCGCCGCCAGCACGTCGTCCGGGCCCTCGGTGCCGGCCACCACGTAATCGCCGATGGCCTGCGGTCCGTAGCGCATCCGGCACTGGACCGCGGCCTCGAACACCGCCAGCGTGCGGCGCGAGAGCGCATCCAGCGGCGCCACCGGACCGGCATTGCGGCGCAGGATGTCGGCCAGGCGCTCGGTGCGCTCGCGCCGCGGCAGCTTCATCCAGCCGGGCTCATCCAGGCCCTGCGCCACCACCCGGTGCAGCACGCCGGCGCGCTGCTTGAGCTCCAGCGTCGCCAGGTGGAAGCCGAAGGTGTCGACCCTGAGCAGCAGGCGGCGCACCAGCTCGTAGCCTGCATGCTCGCCGCGGTTGGCCTTGAGGCTCTCTGCCGCCAGTTCCAGGTCGGCGCGGAACTGCGCCACGCGCTCGTAACCGCCGGCCCTGCCCTCCCAGGTCTTGCGCAGCCGCTCGGCCAACTGCGTGAAGTAGATGCGGTAAGGCATGCGGTCATGCCGGGCCGGCGCGGCTGCGCGTGTGGACGGCAGCAGCATCGAGTACTCCGCGATGCGCCGGTCCAGCTCCGGCGTGATCGCCACCCGGCTGGCGCTCTGCGACAGCAGCTGCGAGAGCTCCTGGCAGTCGGTGAAGTATTCATTGACGATGACCTGCTGCTGGCGCTGCAGGGTCTCGCGGATGGTCTTGGCATTGACCTCGGGCACCCCATCCATGTCGCCGCCCACCCAGCTGCCGAAGCTGAGCACCACCGGCGGCCGCACGCCGCTAAGGTCGGCGCCGTACAGCGAGCCCAGCGCCACGCCAATCTCCTCATAGAAGCGCGGCAGGATGCTGTACATCACCTCGGCAAGGTGGAACATGACGAACTCGCGCTCGTCGGCCACCGTCAGCCGCTGGCGCTGGTGCTCCTCGGTCTGCCAGCCCGAGGTCATCTCGGTGCGCAGCCGCGCCCACACGTGGCGCTGCTCCTGCGGGTCGAGGTTGGGGTTGAGCCGTTCCAGCAGCGCATCGGCCATGCGCCGCTGGCGGCGCAGCTGGGTGCGGCGCGTGGACTCGGTGGGATGCGCAGTGAACACCGGGTGGATGTGCAGAGAGCCCAGCAGCGACAGGGCCTCGTCGAGCGTGACACCCATGGCCTTCAGGCGCCCCAGCGAATCCTCGATGCCGCCCGGCTGCGGCTTGCCGCCGTCGGCCAGGAAGTACTCGCGGCGGCGGCGGATGCGGTGCACCTTCTCGGCCAGGTTCACGGTCTGGAACCAGGTGGAGAAGGCCCTCACCAGCTCGCGCGCCACCTCGGGCGGACGCCCGGCCACGCGCTCGCTCAGCTCGTCGGTGGGCCCGTCGCCGGCCTCGCGCCGCTCGATGGCGCAGCGGCGGTCGCCCTCCACCAGCTGGTACAGCTCCTCGCCGCCCTGCTCGCGCAGCATCTCGCCCAGCATCACGCCCAGCAGGTGCACGTCCTCGCGCAGCGCCAGGTGCTTGGGCGGGAACTGGATCTGGTGGCGGTCCACGGTCCGGCGATTCTAGGGAACCTTGGGGACCGGTGTCATGGAAGTGATGGATCAGTTCACGGCCAGCCGCGCGGCCAGCGCCGGGTGGGTGTCCAGCAGGATGGCGCGGATCACCGCGCGCTCCTCTTCCGGGATCCCCGCGGCGATGCCGCGCGTGTCGGTGCCGTCGATGACCTCCACGATGCGGCGCTGGATGTAGTCCAGCGCGAACGGCGGCAGCGCCGCGAGCTGCGGCGAGTACACCTCCGGGCTCAGGCGATGGCGGAACAGGCGGCCGGCCAGCTCCAGCTGGCGAAGCGAGCGTCCCTGCGCATCGCGCGGGCCGCGCTGCTGGTACGCCTGCGTGAATCCGCTGCTGCCCTCGATGCGCCCGCCCAGCGGCGCAGCCTCGTGGAAGAACAGTGCCCTGACCAGCGCATCCAGCATGGGCGCGGCGCGGCGGGCATCGGCGGCAGGCACCTCATCCCAGCTGCGCGCCGCGACGCTGCCCGGCGCCAGCTGCGGCACCTTGAACGCGATGCGGGTGATGAGGTTCTGCACGAAGGTCTGGTGTTCCAGCACCAGCAGCGCCACCACGTCGCTGTGCGGCGTGAGGTGGCGCGTAGTGTCGATGTAGTCATCCAGCGTGCGGGGATTGCGACGGCCGCGCAGTTCACGCAGGCGCGCATCCCGCTTCTGCTCACGCAGCGGCAGGTTGCCGAAGTGCGCCAGCCCGCCGGTGCTGCCGGTCACGTACCAGCCTCCCCAGCGCTGGTCCAGCGGCGTGCGGTCGTCGGTCTCGCTGGCGGATGACCACTCCCGTCCGTCGCGCGGATCATCCACCGGCGTGGACATCACCACCACCCGCGGGACGCCGCCGCCGGTCATCGAGAAGGTGTCGTGGCAGGACAGGCATTCATTGCCCTCGCGCCTCGGCCGGGCCGGTCCCTCCTGGCGGTTCTCCAAGACGTGGAAGACCGGGCCCTTCGCGACATCGATGGAGGCGATCTCCAGCAGGCCGGTGGAAGGCACGTGGCCCACGTAGGTATCGTCGTTGAAGTAGATGGCGCGTGGCGTGCTGGCGCTGATGTCGGAGAACTGCAGGCTGGTGCTGGAGAACACCAGCACCTGCGAGGCGGGATCGATGTCCAGCGCGCGCAGCAAGGATCGCAGGTAGCCGGCGCCATCCTCCCACTGCAGCTTGACCCTGCCCGCCTCCAGGTCCTGCTGCAGCTTCCACACGCGGTTGTGCGTGGCCGGGCCGGCGTAGCCGACGTGCGGGTATTCCTGCTCGTAGCGGGTGGGAACGGCCAGACTCGCCGGATGCGCCGCCGGTGCCCCGGCGGACTCGGACGCGGACAGGACACTGGAAAGACCGGCGCCCAGCGCGAGGACCAGTCCCGCGCGCAGCGCCAGGCCGGAGGACACCTGGCGGGAAGACATGCGCATTTCGACCATCATGGGCGGCGCGTGGTTCCATGCGCAATCGTTCCGGCCATGCCGGCCGCCGGAAGGCACTCCAGGCCCGGGTCAGCCCTGCGGGAAGAAGTCGATGGGCTTGGTGGTGGTCACCGCGGCCACGTCGCGGGCCGGGAAGCGGAAGCCGCGCACGCGGGTACAGATGCGGTTTTCCAGCTCCGGATGGTTCAACTCGCTGGAGACCACGCGGCAGGCGGTGACATTGCCCTCGGGCGCAATGGTGAATTCCAGCACCATCTTGCCCTGCAGGTCGGCCTGCTCGCGCAGGGCACGGACATAGAGCGCATAGATGGCGCCGCGGTTGCGGTCGAACTCCTGCTCGATCTCCTCGGCGCTTCGGGCGGGCTTGCCGCTGCCACCACGGCTGACCGTGGCACCCGCGGCCGCCGTGCTGGCCACGGTCGACTCGACGGCAGCGGTGGCATGCTCGGAGAGATTGCCGGCACCTGAGCCGAAGCCGCGGCTGGCGCCGGTGGACACCACGCCGGCACTGCCGGTGCCGGCCCGCGAGGTGATCAGCGAGCGCTCGGCACGGCTCTCCGCGCCCACCGCGCCGGTGAGGTTGCCGGACTCGCGGGGCAGCGGATCGGCGATGGCCTGGCGGATGCTGGCCAGCTCGTCGCGCACGCTGGCGAGCTGCGCCTCGGCACGGCGGCGGGCCTGCTCGCGGCGCTGCTCAGGCTGCGGCGCCACTTCCGGCTTCGGCTGTTCCGGCCGCGGAAGCTCCTGCTCGACCACCGGCGGCGGAGGCGGCGGCGGCGGCGACTCGCGCTCGATCACCACGCGCGCCAGCCGCGGCGGGATGGTCTGCTGCGCCAGCGGGGGACGCTCGGGCACGGGCACCAGCGACACGATGGCCGCCAGCACCGCGCCTGCCACCAGCAGCGACAGCCACAGGCGGCGGAAGCGGCGCTCCTGCTCCGAGTCGAGGTCCCAGAGCCGGTAGGACCGGTAGTAAGGTGCCAGGGGATAGTTCATCACGCCCCGCCCGTGGCCATCATGTTCATGGCCTCTTCCTTCTGCACCACCGCCAGCGACAGCTTGCCGTAGTCCGCCGCGGTGCAGGTGGCCAGCACCTTCTTCAGGATCCTGTAGGGCACCGACTTGTCACCCAGCACGGTGATCTCGCGGTCCTCGATGCTGGCCTGCGCGCTGGCGCGCAGGATGCGATCGGACTGCTGCTTCAGCGCCGCCTCCAGCGACCTGATGATCAGGTCCGGCTGCGCGTCGACCTCGGCCACGGTGGCCACGCGCTCGCCCTGCACCAGCACCTCCTCGGGCGTGACCATCACCACCACGGTCTGCGCGGGCGGCTGCATGGCCATGGATTCGGGCAGCTGGATGTTCTTCGGCACGTCGAGGTCGGCGACCTCGGCCTGGTTGACCAGCAGGAAGAACACCAGGATGGTGAAGATGTCCATCAGCGACACCAGCGACAGCGCGGCCGGGCGGCTGCGCTTGTGGTGCTTCTCCATCCGTTTGGCGCGTGCGGAGCTCATGATGCGGGCGCATCCCCGATGGAGATCTCAGGAAACAGTTCGGCCATCAGCGGCCTGCCGGCGCTGGTATCGGTGAACGAGCGCACCGAGTCCATCAGCTGCACCACGATGTCGTAGGGCGTTTCCGGCATCAGCAGGATGGTGGCGTCGGTGACCTGCGGGTACTGCGACTTCACCAGCTGCAGGTACTCGTTCAGTCCCTGGTAGTCGTAAACGCCTTCCTTCTTCGGCAGGCTCTTGAGGAGCCCCGTTCCGCGGTCCGCGACGTCGAGGGTTTCCGGCCGCACGATGACCTCCAGCTGCAGCACCGGCTTCTGGGTCGAGGGAGTGGCTTCGCCCGGAAGGTTCAGCTGCAGGATGGTCAGTCGCGAGAATACCGCCGAGAGGAGCAGGAACGGCACCAGCACGACCATCAGGTTCATGAAGGCCGTGATGTTCAGCTCGTCCGCTCCGGCGCGGTGCCGGGCGCGGTAACCGCGCGAGATCATCCTGTCAGCCCTGCTGCTGCGGCACGGCCGAACGCTCGGTGATCGAGTTCAGGAACTTGACCGAGGCCAGCTCCAGGTTGTCGATCAGCGCCGTGGTCTTCGACTGCAGCACCGAGTGGATCATCAGCAGCGGGATGGCCACGATCAGGCCGAAGGCGGTGGTGTTCATGGCCACCGAGATCGACGCCGACAGCAGGTCGGCCTTCTCGGCCGGATTGGCCGCGCCCACCGCCTGGAAGGCCTGGATCAGGCCGATGATGGTACCGAGCAGGCCCAGCAGCGTGGCCACGTTGGCGAAGCTGGCCAGGTAGTGCGTGCGACGCTCCAGCCGCGGCACGATGCCCATCAGGCTCTCGTCCATGGCCTTCTCGATGTCATCGCGGCGACGTGCGCCCTGGATGCGCGCCAGGCCGTAGTTGAGGATCTGCCCGATGGCCGAGCTCGACTGCGACGAGAGCTGCGCGGCCTGGCGGAAGTTGCCGGAGGCCAGCAGCGGCTCCAGCTGCTTCCACAGCGCCTGGTTGCTGATGCGCATGCGCGTCAGGTAGACCCAGCGCTCGATGGCGATGGCCAGGCCAAGCACCAGCACGATGGCGATGGGGTACATGAACGCCCCGCCTTCCTGCATGAAACGGACGATTGTGCTGAACATCTGATCTCCACTCCCCTGCCTCAAAGGCAAGACTTTCCGCACCTTAGAGACACCCGCCGCGGCCGCGCCGCGACGTGGTTCTCAGGCTCATTGCCCGCCCTTCGTCCCGTCGGGACGCAGGGCTTCGTAATAGCGGTTCTGTCGCCGGAAGACGTCACGGTCGACCGGCTCGAGCACCTCGTCGAGCAGGCTCTTCGCCGGCCGGCCGCCGAGCTCGCCCGGCTCGGGCTTCTTCCAGGGCACCACGTACATGACGCGCGGCAGCTCCGCGTTGCCGGTGATCTGCGTCGCCTCCAGCTCGATGCGGTCGGAACTGGCGCGCGCGGGGGCCGGCGCCGGCCTGTCCGCCGCCTCGGCGGACGGCGCGGGTGAAGCCGGGCCGGCTTCCAGGCGCTGGTCGCGCGGGTTGCCACGGCCCACCTGCGGCTCCCCGGCAGCGGGCGAGGTCTGCACCGCGGGCCCTTCGGTGGTCGCGGCATCGGCGGCAGGCCCGGCCGCCTGCACGGTCGCCGCCAGCAGCAGCGTGGCCAGCGTAGCGATGGCAGTCCTCATTGCATCTCTCCTTCACCGGCGTCGACGGCATCGGGGCCGGCATTGCCGATGGATCCGGCTTCATCGCCGGCTGCCTCGCCTGCAGCCGCATCCGCGCCGTCGCCGGATGCGTCCACCGGCGGCGCTTGCGCCGGCGCCGGGATGCCGGCGCGACGGCGCACGTCGGCGATCCAGCCGGACACCGGACGATCCTCGCCGGTGATGGCGCGGTAGCGCTCCCAGGGTTCGATGGCGCCGGCGGGATCATCCAGGTAGAGGTCGCGCAGCACGCCGAGGTTGCGCAGCGCCGGCGCATGGTCAGGATCGATTTCCAGCGCCGCCTGGAAGCTGGCGGCGGCGGCGGCGAACTGGCCGCGCTGGCGCTGCACCAGCCCCAGCTCGTTCAGCGGTGCCGGGTGCATGGGCGCAAAGCTCGCCGCATCGGCAAAGGCTTCGGCCGCCGCCGCCAGGTCACCGGCATCGCGGCGCTGCTCGCCCAGGCGGTAGGAGGGCACGGCCTCCTCCGGCAGGCCCAGCTCCGGCGCGAAAGCCACCGACAGTTCGCTCTTGCCGTAGCGTGCCGGCACCAGCCTCGCCAGCGCGTCATAGCTGGCCTTCACGCCCTCGTCGTACAGGCCCTCGCGGGCACGCGCGGCATTGGCCTGGTGCAGCTCGATGGCGCGCTCCTCGAACACCACCGCCTCGTCCTCGAGCAGCAGCACGTACTGCTCCAGCGTGTCCTCGTCCATGTTGCGCGGCCGCTCCGACTCGATGATGTCGATGCCCAGCTGGCGGTACAGCTCGGCGATCTCGAAGCTGGCGCGCGTCACCACCTCGGCGACGTTGTAGGCCGCCGCCGCCTGGTAGGCCGCCAGCGCCTCCTCCAGCGCCTTGCGCTTGGGCGGCAGCGAGCGGTTCAGCGGTGCCGTCAGGCGCAGCGCGCGGAAGGCCTCGCGCGGCTGCGCGGCCAGCGCCAGGCTGGCCTTCGCAGCCAGGTAACGCGTGCGGTCGGTACGTTCGGAACCCGCAGCGGCATCGGCCTTGACGATCTCGCGCTGCCAGTGCGCCAGCCGCGCGGCATCGCCGGCCTTCTCGGCGTAGTCGGCGAGCTTCTGGCGCGTCTCGATGCGCTCGGCCACCGGCGTGGGGAACTCGGCCACCAGGCGCTCCAGCAGGGGCACCGCGCGCGCCGCATTGCCGCCCTGCTCGTGCTGCTCGGCGGCCAGCTCCAGCGCCTCCAGGCGCACCTCCGGCGGCTGGTCGGGCGAGGAGGCGATGCGCTCGAACTCCTCCGCCGCGGCATCGCCACGACCGGCCTGCAGGTAGGCCACCGCCAGCTTGGCGGTGACGTCGGACTGCTGCGGGCTGGCCGGGTAATCGCGGCGGAAGGCTTCCAGCACCTCGATGGCGCGCGGCCACTGCTCCAGCTTGATCAGCTCGGCGGCGGCGTCATAGCGCGCGGTCTGCACCGCCGGCGCGCCCGGCGCCACCAGCGCCACGCGCAGGAAATCCTCCACCGCACCCAGGCCATCCCCGGCCGCGCGCCTGGCTTCGGCCTGGCGGTACACGGTGACCGACAGCCGCTCAGTCAGGTCGGCGTACTCGGGTTCCTCCGGCGTGCTCAGCGAACGTGCCTGCAGGAAGGCCGCCTCGGCCTCGGCGAAACGGCCCTCGTCGAAGTGGGCCTGGCCGGTGACGCTGTGCGCGATGCGACGCTGCGCCGGCGTGGCCGGCGGCTGGCGCGCCAGCAGCACGCCGGCCACCTCGATGGCGCGCGCCAGCTGGCCGGCCCGGTACAGGTCCTCAACGCCGCGCGTGAGCACGCCGGCGCTGTCCGGATGCTCGGGGAACAGGGTGCCGAAGCGCACCCCGGACTCGGTGGCGCGCAGCCGCCAGGCGGCGCGGGCCTCCTCCGGCAGCAGCGCCTCCTGCTTCTGGTAGGCCGACAGCGCCGCATAGCCCGCGCGCGCCGAGTCCGGCCCGACGGGATAGGCGTAGGCGCTGCGCTCGTACTCATCCACCGCCTCGGCGAAACGGCCGGCCTCGTACAGCACGTCGGCCAGTCGGAAGTTCACCTGCGCGGTGTCGGCGTCATCCGGGAAGGACTGCACGTGCAGGCGGTACCAGCGCGCGGCCTGGTTGTAATCCTCGTTGCTGCGGCTCTGCTGCGCGTTGGCATGGTGGTAGGCCGCCAGGTCGGTGAGGTGCGACTTCAGTTCAGAAATGATGCCGGGATAGTCCTCGCGGCTGCGTCCCTGCCAGAAGGCGGTGCCGAGGTTGTAGTTCTCGACGTACTCCTGCTTGCCCTCCAGCACCAGCTGCGCGAAGCCGCCGCGCTGGTAGGCCTCGATGGCCTTCGTCGACAGGCCCGGCGCGAACTCGCTGTTGGGATGGCGCGCCACGAAGGCACGATACACCGTGGCCGCGTCCTGGAAGTTCTGCTTCTCCACGTGCAGGTCGCCCAGGCGCGCGTAGAACAGCGAGGCATAGGGCGGATCGCCCAGCTGCTGCACCAGCTGGTTCAGCGGTTCCACGTCCTCGTGGTAGGAGAACGCCAGCGTCATCGCGCGCAGCGTGTCCTCGGTGATCTCGCGGTCGGCGCGCGCGAGCGTCCCGGGCATGCGGAAGCCCTGCGGCGCGGAAGCGTCGCGCAGCTGCAGGTCGAGCAGCCGCGCGAACACCGGCAGGCTCTCGTCGTTGGCGCCCTGCTTGAACAGCGACCAGCCCTGCTTGTACAGCGCCTGCTGGTGGAATTCGCCCTCGCGCGCCGTGACCTGGGCATAGGCCAGCTCGGCATCGCGGTAGCGGCCGGCCGAGAACAGCAGCTCGCCGCGGCGGAACTGCACCTCGGCCATGCGCGGGGAATCCGGGTAGCGCCGCACGAAATCATCCAGCGTCGCCAGTGCCATCTCCGGCTGGCCGGTGGTCTCGTAGGCGCGCGCCAGCTGGTAGAGCACGCGGTCGTTGCCAGGCGCGTCCGGATGCGCCTCCAGCAGCTGCGTGTACAGGCGGATGGCCTCGGCCGCACCGGCATCCACGAGGCTGGCCTCCGCGTCCAGGCGTTCCATCTCGCCGGCCTGCAGCGACAGGTCGGCGAGGCGGCGCAACGCCTCGGCGCGCAGCGCCGGCTCTGCCTCCTCGATCTCGAGGAAGCGGCGGTAATTCTCCGCCGCGCGTGCGGCATTGGCATCCGAAGGCGAATCGCGCCGGATCTCGACCTGGCGCTTCGGCAGGTCCTTCAGCGTGGGTTCCTTCTTCGCCCCGGCGGCCCACGCGGGCGAGGCGGCGGCCACGGCCACGGCAACCAGCAGGGACAGCGGGGAGCACAGCCTCATGGCGCACCCTCCCCGGCCGGCTGTTCCCCGGAGGCGCGGTCGTAGATGGCAGCCAGCGAGAAGCGCGCCTGCACCTCGTAGTCGGCAAGCCGCTGCCGCTGCGCCTTCAATTCATGGATGGCGATGTCGGCAAGCAGGTGCTGCTGCGCCTCGGCGGCGGCGGCGAGCCGCTCGCGCAGCGCGGTAAGGCGGCCGGCCAGCACGGCGATGCGGTCGGCGAAGTCGCCGGTGGTCTGGGGCGCACTCTCGCGGGCCCTCTGGACGCGCAGCCAGCGCGTGTTGGCCTCGGCCAGCGCCTTGTCCAGCTCGCGCAGCTCGCGGCGCTGCTGGTAAAGCCGCTCGCGGAAGGCCTGGTGCAGGTCCCAGTACAGCGCGCCCTTGACCAGCCGCAGCTTCTCGCGCGCCGCGGCGGTCTCCTCGTCGTCCGGCGCGCCGGCCAGCGCCGCCTCGATGGCCAGGATGCGCTGCCATTGCTCACGCTGCTGCGGCGTGCCCAGCGCGGCCACGTCCTCGCCAGCCACGATGTCGTTGATGCGCCCTTCCACTACCTTGCGGCGCGCCTCGGCGGCCACCAGCACGTCGCTGGACATCAGCGCTTCCACGCGCGGCGTGCGTTCGGCATAGGCCGCCTCGCGCGCGGCGATCATGTCCCCGTACACGGCCATGTTCTCGTCCCAGCGCGCCAGCGTGGAGCCGAGGTAGGCCAGGTCGCGGTAGTTCTTCAGGCCTTCCTGGAAATCATGCCCGGCCAGCACCGGGTACAGGTAGCGCGACTCCGGCGAATCCGGCAGCTCGGTGAGCTGCCAGAACCAGCCGCGCTGCGGCGAGACCGCATCCTCCGCGCCCACCAGCCGGCGCAGCAGCGTGCCCTCCTGGATGCGCGCGATGGCGGCATCGATGCTGGCGCGCTCGCGCGCGAAGGACTCCAGCGCGGCCTCGTAGTGCTCGGCCGACTGCGCATGCGCGCCCAGCTCGCCGAAGGCATAGGGCACGGCGAGGTAGGACTCCTGCACGGCGGCGTCGAGCAGGTTGCGGTCCTTCAGCTCCAGCCACGGCGTCAATGCTTCCTCGAAGCGGCCGCCGGCCGCCAGCGCCCAGCCCAGCCCGAGCAGCGCGCGCGAGGACTGCGGCCCGTTCAGCCGCACGCGCAGCAGCAGCGGCATGGCCTGCTCCGCACGACCGGACTGCAGGTACGTGAAGGCCAGCGCCAGGTTGGCCTTGTCCTTCAGCGCCAGCAGTTCCGGGTTGTCGGTGGCGATGTTGCCCACCATGTCCAGCCAGCGCGCACCCTCCTCCAGGCGGTTGCTGCGAACCAGCGCCACCCCGAGGTTGTAGCGCGCGAACTGCAGCCAGCTGCTGCTGCTCTGCCAGTTCGACAGCAGCGCGATGGCCTCGTCGTAGCGCCCCAGGTGCATCAGTGCGTTGGCCTGCAGGTGCACGCGCTCGGCGGCCTCCGCGGGCTCCAGCGCGCCGGCCACGCGCGCCATCGCCTCCAGCGCCCGGTCGTAGTAACCGCGCGCATACCAGACCTTGGCCAGGTAGAACCAGGCGCGCGACTTGACGCTGGCCGGGATGTCCCCGGCCAGCAGCGACTCGAAGCGCCGGCCGGCCTCGTTGTGCATGCCCAGCTGCAGGTACAGCCCGCCGGCCAGCAGCTCCGCCTCGCCCTGGTGGTGCGGCATCAGCTGCCAGTGGGAATAAGCCTCCAGCCGCGTCAGCGCCTCGACGTCGTCCTCCATGAAGGTGCGGAACAGCACGTCGCCGTAGTGCAGGTCCTGCACCCGGGTGACCGGCAGCTTGTCCGGCGCGGCCGCATGCGCCGCCCAAGGGCAGGCGCCCAGCAGCAGCGTGGCGGCAATGGCGGCGCGCAACCTCATCGTGGCGCGTTACTCCCAGTCCCGCACGATGAACTCGGGCTGGCGCCGGCTCTGCCGGTCGGAGATCTTCAGTTCCAGGTACTTGGCACCCACGGACTTCTCGAAGCGCAGCTGCGCGCCGCGCGAGTAATCCTGTCCCTGCGGTCCCTTGCCGGTGAACAGCGCCACCAGTTCGTGCTCGCCCACGCGCAGGTTGCCCAGGTACAGCCGCTGCACGCCGCCCTTGAGCAGCGCCTCGGCCTCGCGCGGCGTGTACAGGTGCTTTGCCACCTGCTTGTCGTCGATGCGCAGCTCGACGGTGTCGAGTGCGAAGAACTCGCCCACGTCCATGGACAGGAACACGGCCACCTGCGTGTTGGCCGGGAACAGCAGTTCCTCCTCGAGGATGAACAGGTCGCGGTTCAGGTCCACCACGTCCTTCTTGATGGCCTGGATCTCCTCGTCCAGCGCGCGCGTGTCTGGCGCGGGGTTGCCGGCCACGGCGAAGGACTGCACCCCGTCCGCGGCTTCCCCGGCCAGGGTCGCGCCGGAGGTGCCGGCAAGCGCCGCCAGCAGCAGGCCGGCAAGCAGTGCAATGCGCTTCATGGTCATTTCCTTGTGCGGTTCTATTCGTCGAGGAGCTCGCGGATGCGGCCGACCCAGTCCTTTTCTTCGCCGCCGCGATGGTCACGATGCACGTAGCGGATGGTGCCGGCGCGGTCGATCAGCATCAGCATGGGCAGATTGTCCACGCGATAGGTCCTGGCCACCGCCTTGTCGGGGTCCAGCAACACCGGGAAGCTCACCGGATGGCGCAGCGCAAACTCCACCGCCGCCTGCTGGTCGTCGTCCACGTCCACTGCCAGCGCCGCCAGGCCCGCGGAGCGGTAGGTGTCGACCAGGCGGCTGGCGGCCGCGAGCTGCGCCGGGCACTGGGCGCAGCGGCTGCCCCAGAAGGCCAGCATCACCACCTGGCCCCGGTACTCGGAGAGGCGGAAGTTGGTGCCGGAGGTCGCCTTCAAGGCAAAGTCGGGTGCTCGCTGCCCAAGCAGGCGATGCGAGGCACCGGCCGCGAGGGCAGTGACGGCGAGGAGGGCAAGGGACGCCCCCAGCAATGAACGCCACGGTTTACGCACGGCAGCAACCTACGCCCCTCTGGAACTCGACAATAGCAGGATATCGCGCAGGCATTGCCCCGCCATGAATGCCGTCACATGGGCCGGATCGGTTCGAACGCGATGAGATTATCGAGATTCGCGCCCAGTCCATTGTTGGGGAACAGCGACTGCATCGCGCCCACCCGGCCATGCAGCGCCAGGTAGTTGAGGATCACCTCTTCCACCAGCAGGTTCACGGCATTGGCGCCGGGGTGCGAGTTGGTCGCTACCGAACCATCTGGCGTGTACCAGCCGATCTGCCGCCGCGGCACGCCCGGGGCCATCTCGCGCATCGGCACGCCGCCGGGGTTGTACACCAGCATCAGCGAGGCCGCAGTGGCCTGGTTGTCACCGGTCCACACGCCCTTGCCGCGGCCGTTGGCCGAGTTGTCGATCATGCCGTTGGACGACAGCGAGCCATCGCTGAACACATAGATCATCACCGGCTTGCCCTTGCGCGCGGCGTACTCCAGGCAGGCGCCGATGCACTCGCCGGCGCGCAGGTCGCGCAGCTCGCCGGTGGCGCGCTCGCCGGTGTGGTAGTCGAAGCCGCCCATCTGGATGGTGCCCGCGCCGGCATTGCCGTCGATCACCATCTTCATCACCGCGGCAGTCTTGCGGAACTCGGCGTCGCCGTTGTACTCGCCCTGCGACCAGATGCCGTTGGGGCCGACGATGTCGGTGTCCTCGCCCGGATCCAGCGCCGAGCGGTCGGTGAAGCGCTCAGCCAGGTAGGCCGACTTGACGTAGCCGCACTTGTTGAAGCGCTTGATGTCCTCGTCCGAGGCCATCAGCGTCTTCACCACGCCGTGCTTGCGATGGGTCAGCACGGCCATGGACTCCATCACTGCCACCGCATCGTCGGGGTTGGGGAACAGGGTGCCCAGCTCGCCGGTGTCGACCAGGCCGGTGACGTCGCTGGCGCGATCCACCTTGGTCGGCCGGATGGTCGGGTCGACCATGGTGATCGGCGCCACCGAGTTGCCGCCCGACTCGGAGGACACCGAGCCGATCAGCGTCAGCAGCTCGCCCTTGGCGCCGGTCCTGGCGATGCCGTACATGGGGTTGTGCGGATTGTTGCCCGTGTCGTTCTCCGACCGGGCCGCGATGATGGCGCCGTCGGTGAGCGCCGCGGTGGTGGGCTGCACCCGGCGCAGCATGCCGCGCAGGAAGGCACTGTCCGCATGGAAGGCGATGTTGAACTGCCGGTCGACCTGGTTGGGCAGGTTCGGCGTCATGTTGCCGGGCAGGCCCAGGCGCGAGTAGCCCGCCGTGGAGAGGAAGTCCTCCTGCCCGCCCTGGCGGCCCATCAGCACGTTCGAGCCGGCGATGTTGGCGCCGCCGGAGAGATCGAAGCAGATGAAGGGCACCATGCCCGCGCCGCCGGTGATGTTGCAGTTGCTGGCGGCGATGCGCTCGAGGTTGGTGAGCACGTCGGCCTTCGCCGCACCCGGCGCCATCAGGCTGCCGAGCGTGGGCATGATCACCGCGCCCGCGCCGGTGAGCAGGCCTGCCGAGAGCATCTCGCGACGCGTGACCGGGCGCCGGTGGTCCCCATGCAGGATGGGCTCGTTCAGTCCACGGCCCTTCGGGATCTTGCGGATGTAGTGCATGGTCGTGGTTCCTTCAGAGAATCGACAGCACGCCGCTGCCCAGCGCGGCGGCACAGGCGGCCTTGGCGACGTTGGCGCTGCTGGCGCCGTTGGCCACCAGCCGGTCGATCAGCAGGGCCAGCTCCTCGCGGACTTCCTCCTGTTCCGGCTGCGTGGCGATGTTGATGCCCACGACCTTCTCCAGCAGGGGCCCGATCAGGACTTCCTTGCCCTGGGCGGAGCTGAACTGCGAGGCGGCGCTCATGCCGGTATCGAGCTGCGGGAAGAACTCCGAGCGCGTCGATGCGTTGTCCACCATCACCGAGCAGTACTTGATCGCCAGCTGCGCCACGCCGGTCTGGTGCGAGGCCAGGAAGGCCTCGATGTCCGGCACCGGCGGCAGCTGCTGCTGCACCTGCAGGTAGGTGCTGCGCACCTGGGTGTTGGTGGTCGGCACGCCGGTGACCTGCGACATGCTCTGGTTGAGCTGCTCGAAGGTGCGCACGCCGATGTCCGGCCGCGGGTCCAGGTCCGCGGGGATCGGGATGGCCGCGGCCGGGGCCGTGCGCGCATAGGTCTGGTCGGCGATGCGGTCGAAGGTGAGGAAGAACTGGTCGAACTCCGGGCCCTTCTGCAGGCCGATCACCGTGCCGAGCTCGGACAGGCGCTGCCCGGACTCCGGCGAGTACGAAGCATCGTTCACCGTGATGTCGAGGTTGGCGAACGCCTGGCCCGCCTGCGCCTCGGCGCCGTTCACGCCGATGCGGATGCCCTTGACCGGGATGCTGCCCGGCTCCACCGACGGATCGAGGCTGATGAAGGTCGGCCGCGTGAACAGGTAGCTGTAGCTGTCGTACACGCTGGCGTCGAACATGATGTAGCTCTGCGGCACGCCGGTGAGCTCGGTCACGTTGAAGAGCAGGAAGTAGCGCTCGCCCACGCCGGCGGCGAAGTTCATCTGGATCTGCTCCTCGGTCAGCGCGCGCTCGTGGATGGCCACCAGCCGCAGCACGCCGCGCCACTGGCGGTTGTTCGAGGTCTCGTTGCCGAACACCAGCGTGAACGTGTCGTCCCAGTCCGCCAGCGTGCCGCCGTCGCGCGGGTCCGCATCGCCGGTGAACACGCCGTTGACGAACAGGCGCCGGCCATTGACCGGGTCATAGGTCATCACCACGTGCTGCAGCGAGGCCTGCACGTCCTTGTCCCCGTCACGGGTCAGCAGCGCCGGGGCGCCATTGGCACCGGTGGTGCTGGAGCGCACCAGCGCCTCGTAGCGGTCGACGCGCTGCGCCAGGGTGAAGTTGCGGGCCATGGCGCCACCGGAGTAGCTGACGATGTACGCATCCTCCTGGGTGACATCGGCCGGGGCCGCCCACACCTCGATGCTGAACTCGCCGGTGGCCTTGATGCGGTCGGCGAGCTTCCTGCTCGCGGCGACCTGGGCCTGTGCCTTGCCGCCGCCCGAGCCGATGCTGATGCCCCAGCCGCCCACGTGCTCCACGTCGCCGGCGACGGTCAGGTTCAGCGCCGGCTCCACGCCGCTGGTGTCGAAGATCTCGCCGTCCTTGAGTTCCTTGAACTCGTACTTGGCGATGGCGTACTCATCGAAGCGGTTGCCGCCGGACGCGACGGTGCCGTCGATCAGGCGCAGCGCGCGGCTGACCTTGAGCGCCGGGTCGACATCGGTGACAGGCACCTGGTTGGCGAAGGCGCGGATGGCGTCCAGCATGATGGCCGAGGACTGCGGGCAATCGCCGTTGGGCGGGATCCAGCAGTTGTGGCCCTCGTCGCGCAGGCGCTCAACGAAGCGCGAGTCGGCCGGCTCGTCGAGATTGATCTTCGGCCGTGCCGCCGCATAGGCCTCGACCACGTCGGCGCTGCCGAAGTTGCCGGGCGCGGGCGAGATCGCATTGGGCGAGTGGCAGCGCGAGCAGTTGGCCGTCAGCACCGGCCACACCGTGGCGGCGAACAGGTCCGGCTCGGCCGGGAAGGTCTTGCTGGCGCCCACCGGGGCATCCGCCGGGGCGACCAGCACGATCTGGGTGCCCTCGCCGCCCGCACCGCCCAGCCAGCGCTGGATCCAGCCGGTGAGGATGTCGGCACAGGCCTGCGGGCTCGACAGCCAGCAATTGTGGCCCTCGGCCACCCGGGTCACGATGAGCGACTGGTCCGGCTGCAGCGTGTTCACGTACGGCAGCGCCTCGGCATAGGCGAGGTTCACGTCGTCATTGCGCGCGAACCGCGGCGCCTGGCCCGGGGTGGAGGCGTTGTGGCAGCCGCCGCAGCGGTTGTTGGCCTTCACGTTCTGCCAGAAGGCGATGCGGAAGGCCTGGGTATCCGCGTCCTTCGGCGGCGGTCCGGCGTAGTCGTTGACCGCGGGCGGATTGGTGTTGGGATTCACCACCGTCGGCGCGCCGCCGCCGCAGGCGGTGAGCGCGGCCAGGCCGGCGGCAACCAGGATGGCCCTGAGCATCTTCATGAACCTCTCCCTCAGTTGCCCCGGCAGTAAGCCGCGGACTCGGCGAAGACTTCCTTCACGCTGTAATTGCGGCCGCGGAAGATGCCCATCAGCTTCTGCACCTCGTCACGGTCGGCCTGGTTGACCGGCGGCCTCAGGCACACGGTCCTGAACACCTTTTCGGCCAGGCAGCGCGAGAACTGCTCGCTGTTGGCCAGCTCCTGGCCCATGGACTTGGCGCCGTTGCCGCTGCCGGGCAGGGCCGGATCCCATCCCATCACCGAGTTGGCGCCCTGGCGCCAGTAGTTGGTCCAGCCATCGTCGGGCGTCACGTAGCCGTACTTGAAGTTGTCGGCGTTGATCAGGTACTTGGGCTGCACCACGCCCTGGGTGTACTGGATGCGGCCGCTGGTCTCGTCGAAGTCGTAGTAGGCGAAGGCCTGCGCCAGCGGGTCCATGCCGTTGTGGCAGCCGATGCAGTTGTTCAGGAAGATGCGGCTGTCACCGCCCGGGGAGCGGCTCACGTCCTGGCGGATGCGGTCCGGCGGCAGGGTGGCATCGTGCACCTGCTCCAGGTCCCGGCACATGTGCGCCATCAGCGTGTAGCGGAACATGGCGCGGTTGGTGCCGGCGATGAAGAAGGCCTGCGCGGCCGCACGGGTGGTCATCACGCCGGCTGTGGCCTCGGCCGGAAGGCCGGTGTAATCGGACTGCCGGGCTGCAACGAGCACGTCCGGATCGCTCAGGTCGGCGTCCTGGTTCTCGAGCTGCTCGTAAAGGTTGTTGTTGGCCGGCGAGTACTCGGGGTAGCCGCTGCCGCCGATGTACAGGATGTCCCCGTACAGCACCTGCCGGAAGTCCAGGTTGTCGCGGATCATGCCGATCACGGTGGCGGTGTAATCGTTCAGCGGCGCGAACACCGTCTGCTCGCGGTTGGTCCACGGCGTGATCCAGTTCTTCAGCACCGTGGTGTAGAAGGTCCTGGTCTCGATCGCGCGCCGGGCAGCCTTGACTGCGCCATCGACGGGATCGCCGAGGATGTCCTGCTCCATCAGGTCCAGCATTTCTGCGGAAGGCGGCACGCCCGCCAGCCGGTCATGGATGCGCCTGGCCTGCGCGCGTTCCAGCGCGCCGGCATGGACCATGCCCGCCATGCAGACCGCCAGCGCGGCTGCAGCCGCCACCGTGATCGGGATTGACCTGTGCTTCTTCATTGAGACCTGCCCTTTGAGCCCTGGCGGCAAATCTAGCCGTCCCTGCAGCAGTCCCGTAATGTCTCAATGCAACGACGTCGCAAGCTGACGACAAACTCCCGTTTCAATTCGCAAAGCTATGATTTGCCCTGCGTTGTGCGATCTGTGTCACAGTCAATCGCACGCGCCAGCGACTACTTAATCCACTGGTGCCCGGGATTCCCGGCGTGGGCAGGTCAAAGTGAAGCCAATCCATCCATTGCGGGGCCTGGTGGCCGCCGCAGCCATCAGCGCGCTCATCACCGCCTGCAGCAGCGGCGGCAGCATCGACCTGGGCGGTGGCCAGGAGACCGACCCGGGCGCGGTGGATTTCCCCATCGCCTACGTCAAGCGCTCCATCCCCGAGGAAATCGACGACCTGCGCCGGCAGCGGCCGGCCTTCGGCGACGCGGACCTGTTCATGCGCAACCGCGCCTCGCCCTCCTCCACCGAGATCGACATCACCGGCGC
>CAYVZE010000011.1:0-19903 GCA_964455685.1 uncultured Steroidobacteraceae bacterium | reverse complement strand
CGGACTTCGGCGGCGACCTGGTGATCATCGACACGCAGAACTTCGTCGAGAACACCCAGCCGCTGGCGACCAACGCCGGCATGGCCGGCCCGGCGCAGCGCCATGCCACGCCGGCGCAGGTGGTCCTGGTGGATGGCCCCTCGCCGGGCGGGCGCTTCCGCTCGGCCTTCCCGCTGTGGGACGGCAGCAACCGCCTGCTGGTGAGCTGGTCGCTGTGCCGGCTGCTGGACAACTCGCAGACGCCGCGGGCCATCGTGCCCTGCACCGACGACCGCCTGAACGCACCCGACTTCCAGACCCGCTACGACCTGGCGCCGCCGCTGTACAGCGCCTTCATCTACGACCCGGTCGTGAACACCTTCCGTCCGCTGTTCCAGCCCGAGGAAGGGGTGATGATCACCGACCTGGTGGCCGCGCAGCCGCGCAATCAAGGGCAGATGCCGGCGGTGATCCTCGACCGGACCATCGCCGGCGACGACTTCGACCCCTCGCTGGTGGGCGAAGGACTGGGCGTGATCGAGATCAGGAATGTCTATGACTTCGACGGCGAGCTGCGCAACACCGGCACGCTGGCGGCCGGCAGCACCGCGGACCTGGCCGATCCCGAGCGGCGCCAGGCCGACCAGCGGCCGGCGCGCTTCCTGCGCATCGAGAAGGCCGTATCGCTGGGAGACCCGCAACTGGGCTTCCCCCGCCTCGCCGGCCAGGCCTTCGGCGTCAGCAACTACATGCGCGAGATCATCGGCTACGTGCCCATCGAGCCGGACGGATCGGTGTCGGTGCAGGTGCCGGCCAACGTCGCCTTCGTGATCTCCATCCTCGACCGCAATGGCCGGCGGCTGTTCCCGGAGCATCGCGCATGGCTGCAGGTTCGCCCGGGCGAGATCCGCCGCTGCGCGGGTTGCCACCAGCCGGCCACCGGCAACCAGCAGGACACCTCGCATGGCCGCGGCAATTACAATGCCCAGTGGCTGCCCAGTGATGCCACCCACCCGGTGGCGGACCCGTCCTGGGGTTCCGCCGGCGGCGGCGCGCCCTTCCCGAACTCGCTGGCGCTGACCTCGGCCAGCGCCGAGCCGCTGGACACCATGGCGCAGGCACGCGCCCGCACCACCTGCATCGCCGGCAGCACCTGCTCGCGGCGCCCCAGCGTCAACCTGGTCTTTGATGATGTGTGGACCGACCCGGAAGTCACCGAACCAGCCGAATCCATCCTCCTCACCTATGGCTCGCCGGGCCTGATGACCCCTGCGCCGGTGCGTCCGGGCTGCATCAACAACTGGAACGCCACCTGCCGCATCATCATCAACTACGTCGAGCACATCCAGCCGATCTGGACCGTGGACCGCGGCGAGGCCACCTGCACCAACTGCCATGCCCCGCCCTCTGTGACCGGCAAGATGGAGGCGCCGGCGGGCCAGCTCGACCTCACCGGCGATCCCTCGCCACAGGACCAGCTGGTTACTTCCTATCGCGAGTTCTTCTTCGCAGACAACGTGGAGGACTTCGTCGACGGCGCGGTAACCGACCGGGTGTATGAAGTGGAGGTCACCGATCCGGACACCGGCGAGACCCGCACCGAGCAGCGCACGATTGCCGTGGTGAGCCGCCCGCTGCTGCCGCGCAACGCGCGCGGCTCGAGCTTCTTCGCCTGCTTCACCGACAACAACGCCTGCAACACCGGCGATCCCGCGGCCGTCGGTGGTACAGTCAACCACAATGGCTTCCTGACGCCGTCCGAACTCCGCCTGATCTCCGAGTGGGTCGACATTGGCGCACAGTATTTCAACAACCCGTTCGCCGATGGCGTCCCGACCAACTAGCCTCGTTCCGCGCGCAATCGCCCTGACGCTGGCCCTGTTCGGGGCCGGCGCCTGCCTTGCCGCGGACGACGCGCCGGTGCGCCTGCGCGAACTGCTGGTGGTCGAGCCCTACATCGAGCTGCATGAGGGCCCGGGACGCGGCTACGCCGTCACCCAGGTGGTGGCGCGCGGCGATACCTTCGAGGTGCTGTACCGGCGCACCGAGTGGTTCCGGGTGCGCACCCGCCGCGGCGTGGAGGGCTGGGCGCACGAGCGCGAGGTGCTGAAGGCACGCCTGCCCGACGGCAGCCCCTTCACCATCGACCGTGGCGACCGCGCCGGCTTCACCTCGCACCGCTTCGAGATGGGCGCATCGCTGGGAGACTACGGCGGCGCCACGCTGATCGGCAGCTACTTCGCCGTGGTGTTCAACGAACAGATGCAGCTCGAGCTCACCGGCTCGCAGTTCCTCGGCGATGCCTCCAACGGCTATTCCGGCACCATTGGGCTGGCGCATGTCTACCGTCCCGACTGGCGCATCTCGCCGCTGCTGACCCTGGGCGGCGGCCTGATCCGCATCGAGCCCAAGGCCACGCTGGTGCAGCCCGAGGACCGCACCGACCAGACCGCCTACGCCGGCGCCGGCGTGCGCATGTACCTGACCCGGCGATTCTTCCTGCGCGCTGAATACCGCCACCACATGGTGTTCACCAGCCGCAACGAGAACGAGGAGATCAACGAATGGAAAATGTCTTTCGCGTTCTTCTTCTAGGCGCGGCTGCGGCGCTGCTGTCCGGCTGCGCCTGGATGCTGCCGGGCGGCAGGGGCGATGCCGCAGCGCAGGAAGAGATCGTGCTGTCAGGCGAGGAGGAGCCCGCACTCGCGCCGCCGCGCGTGATCGAGCCGGAGGTGGAGCGGCGCGAGGTGCGCGTGGCGCGCATCGACTCCGAGAACATCGAGGTGGGCGTCCACTACGGTGCGCTGTCCATCGAGGACTTCGGCACCGGCCCGGTGCAGGGCCTGACCGCCGCCTACCATGTGACAGAAGACATCTTCCTGGAGGCCGCCTTCGGCCGCTCCAGGGCCGGGCGCAGCAGCTACGAGGAGCTGGGCGGGGAGGTGCAGCTGCTTACGCCTTCCGAGAGACGCTTCACGTATTACAGCCTTTCGCTCGGGTACAACCTGTTGCCGGGCGAGGTGTACATCGGTCGCAGCCTCGCCATGACCAGCGCGCTGTACCTGGTTGGCGGCGTGGGCAGCACCCGGTTCGCGGGAGACGATCGCTTCACGATGAACTTCGGGGCCGGCTACCGGCTGCTGCCGACCGACTGGCTGGCGGTTCGCATCGAGGTGCAGGACCGCGTGTTCCAGTCGGACCTGCTGGGCCGGGACAAGCTGACCAACAACTTCAGCGCGCACCTTGGCTTGACCGTGTTCTTCTGACGATCGGGTGCCGGAGGCTTCAACAGAATGAACTGGACCATCAAACCGCTGCGCGCGCTGCTGGCGACGGCGCTGCTTTCGCTGCCGGCCATGGCCGTGTCCCCGCAGGGCCCTGCCCCGGGCTTCAGGCTGCAGACCCTGGACGGCAGGACCGTCTCGCTCGAGGAGCTCAAGGGCCAGGTGGTGATGATCAACTTCTGGGCCAGCTGGTGCGGGCCCTGCCGGCAGGAGATGCCGCTGCTGGACAAGCTGTACGCCAGGTACAAGCCCATGGGCTTCACGCTGCTGGGCGTCAACGTGGAGCCGGACCCCACCCTGGCCACCGGCTTCCTCGACAAGACACCTGTCACTTTTCCGATACTGTTAGACAAGGACAGCTCGGTCAGTAAGCTCTACCAGGTCGCAGGCATGCCCTCGACGGTCATCGTCGACCGCAAGGGCAACCTGCGCTGGGTGCACAAGGGCTACAAGCCCGGTGACGAGAATGCCTACCTGGACCAGGTCCGGGCGCTGATCCGCGAGTAAGGATGATGCACACGCCCAGCAATCGCGCGCTGCTGCTTGCCGGCCTGGCCCTGCTGGCCCTGGCCGGCTGCGGCCGCATCGAGCCCTGGGTGAAGCCCTACGAGCGTGAGCGCCTCGCCGATCCCATCATGGTGCTCGATCGCGACCCGGTGTCCTCCGCTTACATGGACCACGTGTTCGAGGTGCGCGAAGGCGCGCGCGGCGCTACCGGCGGCGCGGGCGGCGGCTGCGGCTGCAACTGATGGCACGCCGGACCGGCAAGCTGGTGCGCATCGTGGCCGGCGCGGGGCTGCTGGCCCTGGCCGCGGCCACGCAGGCCGGCGTGCTGCCCGAGGACCGCGCCGACATCATGTACCACCGCTACTCCGGCGGCGGCATCACGGTGGAAGGCCCCTCGGTGCTGTTGCGCAAGAGCATCGGCGATTCGGTCTCGGTCTCGGCCAACTACTACGTCGACTACATCACCTCCGCCTCGATCGACGTGGAGGTCATCCTCTCGCAGGCCAGCCAGTACAAGGAAGAGCGCGAGCAGAAGAGCGTGTCGGTGGACTACCTGCGCGGCAAGTCGACCTGGACGGCTTCGTACATGGAGTCCTCCGAGAACGACTACGACGCCAGCACCTGGTCCGTGGGCGTCAGCCAGGACATGTTCGGCGACCTGACCACGATCAGCCTCGGCTACTCGCAGGGCAAGGACAAGGTCGGCAATTCCACCGACCCCGCCTTCCAGGAGGAAATCGAGCGGCGCAGCTACCGCGTGGGCCTCACGCAGGTCCTGTCGCGCAACGCGCTGGTGGCGCTGAACTTCGAGACCATCACCGAGCAGGGCTACCTGCAGAATCCCTACCGCGCGATGCGCTACCGCACCATCACCGACACCTGGGTGCTGGCGCCGGAAGTGTTCCCGCGCACGCGCACCAGCAATGCCGGCTCGGTGCGGCTCAAGCACTACCTGCCGTGGCGCGCCGCCGCCGATGTGCACTACCGCCTGTACGGCGATACCTGGGGCCTGCGCGCGCATACCGCGGGCCTGGGCTACACGCATCCGCTGCCCGGCGGGCGCTGGACACTGTCAGGCTCCTACCGCTTCTACAAGCAGAACAGCGCCGACTTCTTCAGCGACCTGTTCCCGTACGAGGACGCGCAGAACTTCATGGCGCGGGACAAGGAGACCTCGGCGTTCACCGGCCACACCCTGGGCGTGGGGGCCTCCTACGAGTTCCAGCTGCCGTTCGCGCCATGGATCAAGCGCGGCACGGCCAACCTCAACATCAGCCGGATGATGATCGACTACGATGAGTTCCGCGACCTGCGCGCCTATCCGCCGGGCTCGGTGCTGCCGGGCACCGAGCCGCTGTACTCGCTGAACGCGATGATCACCCAGCTGTTCGTGTCGTTCTGGTTCTAGGCGACGCCGGCTCGCGCCGCAGCGGCCTGGGCAGGGACTGGCCCCGCGCCGGGCGGCCGGTGGGCCGCAGGTAGCCGAAGCACTCCCCGGCCAGGATCCTCACTTTTTCCTCGAAGGCGCGGTAGTCGGCCACCAGGCGACGGCCGAAGTCGGTCAGGCGCGCGCCGCCGCCTTCCCTGCCCCCGACAGCAAGTTCCGCCACCGGCTCGGCGAACGCCTCGTTGGTGTCGTGCACCAGCAGCCAGGCGCGCCGGTAGCTCATGCCCATGTCCCGCGCGGCGGCGGACAGCGAGCCGGTGCGCTCGATGCCCTCCAGCAGCTCGATCTTGCCCGGCCCGATGGCGCAGTCGGGCGAAAAGTCGATGCGGGTGCGAACCTCCGGCTTGTCCATCCGTGCAGTCTAGCCGCAGGGGCGGCCCTGGGCAGCACCCGCCTCGGGCAGCAAATCGCTGTATTCGTTGGAGCATAGCGCTGGCGCCGGTACAATCCGCGCATGCGCCGCGCCGCCCTTATCTTCCTGTCTGCACTGCTGGCGCTGGGCGCGGCTCCCGCCCCTGCCGGAGAGAAAGTGCTGACCGTGTTCGCGGCCGCCTCGCTCACCGACGTGCTGCAGGAGGCCGGCAAAGCCTACCGCGCGCGCACCGGCAGGCTGGTGCGCTTCTCCTTCGCGGGCAGCTCCACGCTGGCGCGGCAGATCGAGGCCGGCGCGCCGGCCGACGTGTTCGTGTCGGCCGACGAGCAGTGGATGGATTACCTGGAGAAGCGCGGGCGCGTCGCGCCCGGCACTCGCGCCGACGTGGCCTCCAACGCGCTGGTGCTGGTCGCGCCGGCCGACAGTGCGGTGCGCCTGGCCATCGGTCCCGGCTTCCCCATTGCCGCAGCCCTGGGCAAGCGCGGCCGGCTGGCCACCGGTGACCCGGACATGGTGCCGGCGGGTCGTTACGCCCGGGCCGCGCTCGAATCCCTTGGCGCATGGAAGGAAGTCGCCGCGCGCGTGGTGCCCACCGACAATGTCCGCGCCGCCCTGAACTTCGTGGTCCAGGGCGAGGCAGCGCTGGGCATCGTCTATGCCACCGACCTGGCGGGCGTGGCCGGTGTGCGGGAAGTGGCCCGCTTCCCCGCCGCCAGCCATCCCCCCATCACCTATCCCGCTGCAGCCACCGTGCGCGGCGGGGAAGACGCCGCCCAGTTCGTGCGCTTCCTGCGCGGACCCGAGGCACGTGCCCTTTTCGAACGTTACGGATTCAGCCTGCCATGAGAATGACCAATGCCGCCCTGTTCCTGCTGCTGGCTTCGCCTGCCGTCCTGGCCGCGGAACCGGATGCCTGTGCCGCCTATGAGATGGACGTCAGCGCCGAAGTGGCGCTGTTCCAGGAGCAGGCCGTGGAAGTCGCGGCCGGCGACCACGAGGAAGCCGCTGCACCACTCGAGGCCGGGAAGCTCTACAAGGTGAAGCTGCTCCCGCAGCGCGGGCTCAAGTACCCGGTCACTGCCTCGCGTCGCAATCCCGATGCTGCCCAGTCGGGCGGCATGGTGCGGGTGTTCATCGCCGAGGCCGGCCGCTACCGCGTGTCGGTGGACGCCCCTTCGTGGGTGGATGCCATCCACGAGGACCAGCCGCTGGAATCGCTGGACTTCCGCAGCAGCCGTGCCTGCAACGGCCCGACCAAGATCGTCACCTTCTACGTGCCGGCCGGCGCCGAGCTGCTGCTGCAGTTCATCGACGTCGACCGGCCCTCGCTGCGGCTGGCGGTGACCCCGGTGCCGCCCGAGGTCTGGTAGCTCAGTAGCGCCAGTCGAGCTGCAGCAACCAGCTGCGCCCGGCCTCGAAGTAGCCCTCCTGGTAGGCGTACAGCTCGTCTGCCAGGTTGCGCACGCCCAGTTCCACCCCCCAGTTCTCGTTGGCCTGGTAACGGCCGAAGGCGTTCACCAGGGTGAAACCGTCGGCCACGCGCGAGGCGTTGGTGGTGGTGTAGCGGCGCGACTCGCGCTGCGCGTCCAGCGTCACCCGCCACTGCGGGTGCGGCTGCCAGTTCGCGGCGATGCGGTGTCGCCACTTCGGCGTGTCGGTGGGCAGGATGGCCGGATCGCTGAGGTTGTCGCGGTCGAGCAGGTTCACCTGTGCATCCAGTCGCAGGTCATCCAGCGGCAGCCAGCTGCCCGACAGTTCCACGCCGCGGTTGCGCTGGCGGCCGATGTTCTGCAGCTGCGAGCAGCCTGGGTTGGGAGCATCGCAGGCCGTGCCCGGCAGCGTCACGCTCTCGATGGCATCGCGGATGTTGGCCTGGTAGAGCGCCACCTTGGCTGTCCATCCCTTCCCCCGGTGCTCGTAGCCCAGCTCGAAGTGGTTGGCGTACTCGGCCTTCAGATCCGGGTTGGGCACCACGCTGCCCATGCCGCCGTTGAAGCGGTCCTTCAGCGCGGGGAAGCGCGTCTTGCGGCTCACGCCGCCGAACAGCGTGCCGCCCTCGCTGGACTGCCACACGGCCACGAGCTGGCCGTTGCTGGTGGTGGCGTCGTTGACCTTGTTGGGCACGTAGCCGGCGCCGTCCCAGATCCACGCCGTGCGCCCGGGCTGCGCGACGTACTGGTAGCCGGGCGTCAGCGACAGGCGGGGGGTGACCCGCCATTCCTGCTCGATGGCGATGTCCCAGGTGGAGGCGACCAGCTGCTCCACCGGCTCGAAGGGCTCGCGGGTGCTCTCGCGGTGCACGTCCTTCTTCAGGTGCGCGGCCACGCGGGTCACCGCGGCATCGCTCCAGCGCCATTCGAAGTCAGCGCCGGCGCCGCGTGCATAGTCATCGTAGGCGCTGCCGAGGAACATGTATGAGCTGTGCGCCAGGTTGGTGTACGCGTCGAGCGAGTTCTTGAAGGTGTCGTGGAAGGCGCGCAGGCGCAGTGTGCCGCGGCCCGCGATGGCATGGCGCGAAGTCAGGCTGAAGCTCTGCTTGTCCCAGTACGGCCACACCCAGAAGCGCACCGCGCCGGAGGTGCCGGCGTACGGCGGATCTTCCTTGAAGCCTTCCTGGCGATACCAGGTGAAGTTGAACTCGTTGGCCGCGTCGGGCGTGAAACCGATGCGTGCCATGTACAGCCGGTCGCGCGTCCGGGCGTTGTCGCGCAGGCCGCCGTCCTCGCGGTTGGGCACGGGATCGAACGATGCGGGCAGGCGGTAGCTGTCGGCATTGCTGCCGGACACGCTGAGGCTGCCGTACCAGCGCTCGCCCGCCGCTGCCACGTTCAGCGCGGCGCGCACGAGGTTGGCGCGCAGCTTGTCATCGGCTTCGGTGGACAGCCGCGCCGACGCAGCCAGCGGCGCGGTGGGCCGGCGACTCACGACGTTGATGGCGCCGCCCATGATGTTCGGGCCGTACAGCAGCGAGGCCAGGCCCTTGCTCACGCTGATCTCGGACACGTAGTCGACGCCGAAGCGCGCCAGGTCCACGTTGCCGTCGTAGGGCACGTAGACTGGCACGCCGTCGATGAACAGCGGCACCTGCCGGCTGTTGAAGCCACGCAGCGCCACCAGCCGCTCGCGGCGCTGGCCCACGTTCTGCGTGGCCACGCCTGGCACCAGCTCCAGCGCCTGCGACAGGTCGTCGCGGTGCTGCGCCGCGATGGTGTCAGAGGTGATGCTGTCGACGGTCACCGGCAGGACCACCGGGGGGCGCTGGCCGATCACCTCGACGGTGCCGAGCTCGGACAACGGCGCGGCGGCGTTCTGCGACAGCACGGGGGAGGCGATGACGCAGGCGGCCAGCGCCAGTGCGCGAGGATGGCAATGAATGGTCATGGGGAACAGGAATCCTTCGGGGGAACGGTATATCCCGAGAAATATATCGCACGGTATATTTTCCGGTACATAGCGCACCCCGAAAAAAAACCCGCCTCCGCGCTGGCGGAGGCGGGTTCCTGCACCCGTCAGGGTTTCGAGTAGCTGATGCGGTAGATCAGGTTCGCCCCGTCATCCGACAGCAGCATCGAGCCGTCCTTGAGCACCTGGATGGCCACCGGCCGTCCCCAGGCCTGGTTGTCCGGCGTGATGAAGCCGGTGAGGAAGTCCACGTACTCGCCGGTGGGCACGTTGTCCTTCAGCGGCAGGGTCACGATCTTGTGGCCGGTACGGTGGCCGCGGTTCCACGAGCCATGCAGCACCACGAAGGGCACGCCGTGGTACTCGGGCGGGAACAGCGAGGCGCCCTCCTTCGCGTTGTAGAACTGGATGTTGGTGGCCGCCGAATGCGCCGTGAACGGCACGTCCGGCCGCGTCACCTTGCCGCGCAGGTCGGGACGGTCGCCGGCCATGCGCGGCTCCTCGTAGCTGCCCATGTAGTACCAGGGCCAGCCGTAGAAGGCCCCTTCCTTCACGCGCGTGGCGTAGTCGGGCACCAGGTCGTCACCCAGCATGTCGCGCTCGTTCACCGTGCACCAGATGTCGCCGGTGGCCGGCTGCATGGTCATGCCCACGCAGTTGCGCAGGCCGGTGGCGTAGGCCTTGCCCTTGGTGTCGTTGTTGAGGATGTCGTACACCCGCACCATGGCGCGGTTCTCCTCCAGGCCCCAGGGCGCGCCCAGGCCGTGCTGGCGCTCCCACTCCTGCACCTCGGCCTGCGACTTCTTGGCGATGCTGTCGGCGAAGATGTTGCCCTGCGAACCCACCGACACGAACAGCTTGCTGCCGTCCTTCGAGAACACGATGTCGCGGGTGAAGTGGCCGCCGCCCACGGGCGAGAGCTGCGGGATCACGATCTCCGGCAGGCCACGCGCCACGGTGTCGCCGATGCGGTATTCATAGCGCACCACGCGGTTCACCTCGGCGATGTACACCCACTGCGGGTTGTCCGCCGACGGATGGAAGGCGATGCCGTACGGCTGCTGCAGGCCCTGCGCGAACACCGTCGGCGTGGCCGTGCGGCCATCGGCCGAAGGACGCAGCACCTGCACGCGACCGGCGTTGGTCTCGGCCAGGAACACGTCGCCATTGCCCGCCACCTGCATGTTGCGCGGACCGTTCAGGCCGGTCAGGTAGACCTCGACCTTGAACCCGGGCGGCACCTTCAGCTCGGCATCGGCCGGCTTCGGCACCACCTGCGGGAAGTTGGTGGCCGAGGGCGTGGCGAACGGCGCCGGCAGCTTGTCGAGGTCGACACGGTGCACCACGCCGGGCGCGTCCTTCTTCCACTCCGCCTCGCCCGGCGGCGGGCCGGCCGGCGCACGCGGCGGACCGAAACCGCCCATGCCGCGCGGCGGGGCGCTGGCGGGCAGGGTGCCGTCGCGCAGCGCGGTGAAGTAGGCCACCAGGTTGTTGCGGTCGGCCTCGTTCGGCACCGGGATCACCATCGAGGTGCCCGGCACGGCGCCGGTGGGCGAGGCCAGGAAATGCGCCAGCGAGGCCGCATCCCAGGTGATGCCCGAGTTCTTCAGTGCCGCGGTGTAGTTGAAGCCCTCGCCGCTGGCCGCCTTGCGGCCGAGCAGTCCCGCTAGGCTGGGACCCTGAGCGCCGCCGTTGTCGCCGGGTTCGGCGCTGTGGCACAGCAGGCACTGCTCGCGGAAGAACTGGCGCCCCTGCGTGGCGGGATTGGCCGCCCCGGGGCCGGGTTGGGCGCCCATGCCGGGCGTCGCCGCGAGGCCGAACAGGGCCGCGGCGACCAGGATTCGTGACTTCATGATTTCCCCCAGGAGGAACGGTCGATCCGCGGGAGGATACGTGAGGGCGCCGGGGGCCGCCATCGGCGCCCGGCCCGAAGCGTCAGGGAGGTGCCAGTCCCTTCGAATAGCTGACCTTGCCATCGGCGGCGATGATGATGGCGTCGGCATCCTCCAGCCCGTTGATGAAGGCCAGCCCCTCCTCCGGCCCGAGGATGAACACCGTCTTGGTCAGCCCGTCGGTGCGGGTGGCGGTGGAGGCGATCACGGTGACGCTGCGCACCTCGTGCGGGGACCGGCCGGTCTTCGGGTCGAGGATGTGGTGGTAGCGCACGCCGTCCTCGTCGAAGTAGCGCTCGTAGTCGCCCGAGGTGGAGAAGGCCGCGTCCACCAGCGGGATGCGCAGCACCACCTCGCCGGCGCGGTCGGGGTGGCGGATGCCGATCACCCAGGGCTGGCCGAAGCGATCGCCGATCACGCGCGTGTCGCCGCCGGCATTGACCATGGCGCGGGTGATGCCGCGCGCGAGCAGGATCTGGATGCCGCGGTCCACCGCATGGCCCTTGGCGATGCCGCCCAGGTCGATGCGCATGCCGGGGCGCTCGAAGAACACCGTGCGCTTCTGCGGGTCGAGCTTCATGCGCCGGTAATCCACTCCGGGCAGCGCGGCCGACAGCGCCGCTTCGTCCGGGCGTCGGCGGGCGCGGTAGTCATAGAGGTAGCCCACGCTGGCGTAGGTGATGTCGAAGGCGCCGCCGGAGATGCGCGAATACTCCACCGCGGTCTGCAGCAGGTTGAACAGCTCCTCGGTCACCTGCACCGGGCGGCGGGCGGCCTCGTCGTTCACCCGCGAGACTTCCGAGTCGGGCTTGTAGGTGCTCATCAGCCGGTCGATGCGGCGCATGTCGGCGAACACGGCGTCGATGGCGGCCTCGCCCGCGGCCAGGTCATCGCTCCACAGCTCCACCGCGCAGCGCGTGCCCATGATGGCTTCCTCGCGCTTGAGCCAGGCGGCCCCGGCCGTGGCCGGAACGAGGAGGGCAAGCAGGAGCGCGAGCATTGCGCGGAATTCATGCATGCCCGCAACCATACCCCAGCCCCCGCCACTGGAGTAAGCTTCCGGTCCACCGGGGATCACAGTTGGAGATCGTGCCGCAATGAACATGCATCGCCGCGCCTGTTGCACCCTGATCGCGCTCACCGCCGCCGGTCTCGCAACCTCCGCATACGCCCAGGCGAAGGAAGAAGGCCGCCTGCTGCAGGCCGCCGAAGTGCTCGACCAGTTGCGCAGCCAGCGCGACACCTCGATCCCCGAGAGCCTCCTGCAGCGCGCCTACGGTGTGGCGGTGATCCCCTCGGTGAAGAAGCTGGCCTTCGTGCTCGGCGGCCGGCGCGGCAGCGGCGTGCTGTCGGTGCGCGACAGCCGCGGCCGTTTCACCAACCCCGTGTTCGTCAACCTGACCGGCGGCAGCGTGGGCTGGCAGATCGGCGCCCAGGAAACCGACGTGGTGCTGGTGTTCACCACCCGCCGCGGCGTGGAAGGCATCGCCGACGGCAAGCTGACCCTGGGCGTGGGCGCCTCGGTGGCCGCAGGCCCGGTGGGCCGGCAGGCCGAGGCCGCCGGCGGCACCAATGCCGAGGTGTATGCCTACTCGCGCAGCCGCGGCCTGTTCGCCGGCGTGGCGCTCGACGGCACCGCCATCACCATGGACGAGCGCAGCAACCGCGACTTCTACGGCCGGCGCGACGTGCTGCCGTCGGACATCATGTCCGGCGCCGTGACCACCAGTTCGGAGAGTGCGCGCCGCTTCCTGGCAGCGCTGGTGCGCAGCACCGGCGATGCCGCGCCTGCAGGCAATGGCAACGGCAGCGCGCCGGCCACGGCCGCGCCCTCGCCCCAGCAGCCGCAACCGCCGGATTCGGGCGTGCGCACCTTCCCGATGGAAGACCCCTCGCCGGGCTCCGAACCGGAGTGATTCAGCCTGCGCCCACGGGCGCCAGCCACAGCGCCAGCGGCACGTAGACCAGTCCCAGCAGCACCGAGATCGAGGCGGCGGAAGCCGCCAGTTCCCGGTGCAGGTGCTCGCGGTCGGCAAACACCACCGCGTTGAAGCCGATCGGCGCAGCCGCGCCCAGCACCAGCACCGCACGCGTGAGTCCCTCCAGGCCGAATGCCCAGGCCAGCAGCAGGCCCAGCGCCCCCCCCAGCAACACGCGCAGGGCCAGCGCCACCATCACGCGCGCATCGCGCAGCAGCCGCGCATCGAACAGCACGCCCAGCGCCACGATCACCAGCAGCAGCACCACCTGCCCGACCAGGCGCAGCAGGTCGATCAGCCATTCCGGCACCGCCGTGATGCCGCCGGTGGTGTTGAGCAGCAGCGCCAGCAGCAGGGCCCACAGCGGCGGGAAGGACAGCGTACGGCCCACGATGGCACGGAATCCCGCGTCATGGCCGCCGTACCAGGCCGCCAGCGCGTAGACGAAGGTGCTCTGGCCAATCACGTGGCCGAAGTCGAACAGCGCCAGCTGCGCGAAGGCCGGCTGGCCCCACAGCGCGATCACGAAAGGGAACAGGAAGCCGTTGTTGATCGACATCGCGCACAGCGACATCGAGCCCTGCTCCGGCCGCGACAGGCGCATCGCGCGGCCGGCGAGCAGCGAGGCAGCCAGGCCGGCCAGCATGATGACCAGCGCGCCCGACGGCAGCGCCAGCAGGTCGCGCTTCAGCGGGATGCGGCTGACGTCGGCGATGAACAGGGCCGGCAGGCCCACGGAGATCACCAGCCGCAGCATTCGGCCGGCCTGCGGCGGCCCCAGCCAGCCGCGCCGGCGTGCCACCAGGCCGGCGACGAACAGCGCGACCAGCAGCGCAATGCGGACTTCAGGACTCAAGCCACACCCTGCATCACGCCATGCGCATGCTTGAGCAATGTGTCCACGTCCTCGCCATCGCGCGGATACAGGCCGAAGCCCACCCGCACGGCGACCTGGACCTCCAGGCCCTCGACGCTGACCACCCGGGAGAGCTCCTCGCGCACGCGGGCTGCCACGCTGACCGCCTGCTCCTCGCTGACGACATCGGCCAGCAGCAGCGCGAACTCATCGCCGCCGGGACGTCCCACCGTATCGCCCGGACGCACCAGCGTGCCGAGTCGCTGCGCCAGCTCGCGCAGCACCGCGTCACCGACGGTGGCGCCGAGGGTCTCGTTCAGGTGGCGGAAATGGTCGAGGTCGGCCAACACCAGCGCGAAGGTGCTGCCATTGCCACGCGCCGCGGCGCGCATGGTGGCGAAGTGCCCGGCCAGCAGCGCGCGGTTGGCAAGGCCGGTAAGCGGATCGGGATTGGCGACATGTCCCACCGGCGTGGCAGGCAGTTCCTGCCGGCCGGCATGCCGGCTCTTCTCGGCCAGCTCGCGCGCGTAGCCGCCGACCAGCATCACCATCAGCAGGATCAGCGCCGCGGCCGCGCCGCCCACGATCAGCATCAGCGGGCGATGTTCCTGGTCGAAGTCGAGCACGGTGGCGGCGCCGAGGCTGTAGGAATCCTCGGCGAACGAAGCGGAGACCAGGCCCAGGTGGAACACGGCCGCCAGTGCCGCCGCGATCACCAGCGCGGAAGCGGCCCGCGCCACCAGCCTGCCCGCGGTGCGCCCGTGGCGCAGCCAGAAGGCCAGCGCCAGCGCCAGCCAGCAGGCGATGAAGGCCGCCGCCAGCGAGGCACCGAACAGCGGCACGTCGTAATGGATGGCCGGAACGATCTGCATGGCGAACATGCCGAGGTAGTGGATGGCGCCCACGCCAACGCCCATGCACAGGCCGGCCACGCCCAGTCGCAGCACGCCCAGGTGCGGTCCGCCGGCGATCCACAGCGCGAAGAAGCACACGACGATGGCCACGCCCAGCGTGAACACCAGCGTGGGGACGTGGAAGACCACCGGGACCGGCAGGTCGAAGGCCAGCATGGCCAGCAGCTGCATGCCCCACAGGCCGGTGCCCACCGCCAGTGCACCCGCCGACAGCCAGGCGCGCGCCACCATGCCGCGCGTGTTGCTGATGCGCTCGACCAGGTTCATCGCCACCAGCCAGGTGAGGAAGGCCAGCACCAGCGCGAACGCGACCAGCCGTTGATCGTAGGCGTCCGTCATGAGGAGGGAGGTAGCCAATCAGCGGTAGCTGACGCCGCAGCCTGCCAGTCCGCAGTACCCGCCGGGGTTATGGTGCAGGTACTGCTGGTGATAGTCCTCCGCGAGGTAGTACTCCGCCGCGGGCCGGATCTCGGTGGTGATGGCGCGGCCGCCGGCCGCATCGAGCGCCGCCTGGTAGCGCCGCCTGGATTGCTCGGCCAGCTCGCGCTGTGCCTCGGTGGTGGTGAAGATCACCGAGCGGTACTGCGTGCCGATGTCATTGCCCTGGCGCATGCCCTGGGTGGGATCGTGCGACTCCCAGAACAGCCTCAGCAGTTGCTCGAAGTCCACCTTCGCCGGGTCGTACACCACCTGCACCACCTCGGCGTGGCCGGTCTGCCCGGAGCACACTTCTTCATAGGTGGGATGGGGGGTGAATCCGCCGGCATAGCCCACCGAGGTGGTGTACACCCCCGGGACCCGCCAGAACAGCCGCTCGGCGCCCCAGAAGCAGCCCAGGCCGAACAGCACGCGCTCGTACCCGGCCGGGAAGGGGCCGGCCAGCGGGGTGCCCAGCACGGCGTGCCGCTCCGCGGTCGGAATCGGGCTGTCGCGCCCGGGAAGGGCCTCGGACGGCGTCGGCAGGCGGGCTGACTTGCGGAAAAGGGACATTGGCCTGGGAGTGCCGGGGCGGAGGACTGGTATCATTCACGCCCCATGCCGATGATTCAAGCCGCGCACAACCTGCGCAAGCCGCACACCGAGGAACCTGCTCCCTACGGCATCCGCGTGAGCCTCCGGGAGAACGACCCCTTCCGCAAGCTGCTGGGGCCGGACTGGCACCGCCTGCACTGGTATCGCACCGCGCAGGAGCGTGACGCCGCGCTGGCGGAAATGAGCCGCCGCCACGAATTCTCGCGTTCCAAGGACTCCCCGGCGCTGGTGTTCTCGAAGGTGGAAAACCTCGCCGCGAGCCGCGGCCTGGCCTGATCCGCCCAGGCACCGGCTTCAGAAGCCGGTGCCCAGCGACAGATAGAAGGAGTGGCTGCCGCGGCTGTCCATGCCGACGGCGAACAGGGCCGGTCCCAGCGGACTGTCCAGCCCGAAGAACAGGCTGCCGTTCTTGCGCGCGCTGCCGAAGCTGATGTCGCCGCGGCGTTCCCACACATTGCCGAGTTCAGCCGACGCGCCCGCGTACAGCGGCACGTTGAGGAAGCGCTCACCGCCGCCGCCGATGCGCCGGTAGTACACCAGCCGCGACATCGCCATGTGCGGCCCCACCTGTGAATCGCGCGGCAGGCCCGAAAGGTCGAGGAAGCCGCCCAGCGGGAAGTAGCTGCGTTCATCGGCGAAGCCGGCGTCGAGCAGCGAGCCGGCCGACACCCAGGCCATCAGTGTGTTCCTGCTGTCCCAGGTGAGGTAGCCGCGCCATTCCAGGCGGATGGAATCGGACACGCGCTCGAGCCGGCGGTCCGACACCTGACCGCGCCATTCCAGCATGGCTGCCTGGCCGCGACGGGCGAAGGAAGCGCTGTCACGGCTGTCGAAGCGGTAGCGCGCGAACAGCTCGTTGTACTGGAAATCCTCCGGCTCGGTGGTCTCGGGCCCCAGCCGCACGCGCGATTCGCCCAGCGTGCGCTGGCCGCCGATGCGTACCTCGCCCGAGTTGCCGATCTCGCGCCCCAGCGAACCGCCATAGGTCAGCGAGCGCACGCGCAGTTCGCCCACCTGCCGGTCACCATCGTACTGCGGCACGTTGCGCACCTGTAACAGCGCGCCGGGCTCGATGAACCAGCGGCGGCGCAGCGACAGCGGCAGGTACAGCTCGGTGCCGATGCGCGGGTTGCCGCCCACCTGCCCTTCCCAGATCCACTCCGCGCCGTAGCGGTTGATCTCGGTCAGCAGCACGCGCGCGGCGGCGTCGAAGCTGGTGTTGCCCTCGAAGTCATCCTGCAGCCTCAGGCCCGCACGGATGTAGTTCGGCCCCCAGGAGTTGCCGCGCGCGACGAAGGACAGGTCGGCGCTGGCGCGGCCATCGTGCTTCTCGAGGCCGGTGAGCCGGTAGTCGAGCAGTTCCAGCCGCCCCTGGCCGTAGTGGCGGGCGATGCGCCGGCGCAGCGCGACCACGTCGAGCTCCTGGCCGGCCAGGTCGCCGAACAGCTCCCCGGCGGTGAAGGCGAAGTCCTCGGTGCCCGGATCCACGCCCACGCTCCGGACGTCCACCGGCACCGGCTCGATCCGGCGGGAGGCCAGGTAGGCCTCGTACCGCGCCGGATCCAGCGACAGCCCCTGCAGTTCGGTGCCGTGCCCGGCAGCCACGCGCCGGCCGGCATCGACGATGCGCGAAAGGCGGGTGAAGTTGAACGAGGAGGCATCGCCCAGGTCGGGGCGCAGCAGGATGTCGCCCGCCCCGAGGTACTCGAGCTGCTCCTGGGTCTGCCGGCGCAGCAGCAGCGTCAGCATCTGCTGGGTGACGTTGCCCACCGAGCCGAGCCGTTCGCGGGTCGCCGGCGGGTGGCTGACGTCCACCACGATCAGCCGGTCCACGCCCATGGCGCGCGCCACGTCCACCGGCAGGTTGTTGGCGATGCCGCCGTCCACCAGCAGGCGGCCGTCGCGCTCCACCGGCGCGAAGATGCCGGGCGCGGACAGGCTGGCCCTGAGCGCCCCGGCCAGGTCGCCCTCGCCGATCACCACCGCCTCGCCGGTCTCCAGGTCCGTGGCCACGGCGCGGAACGGCGTGGGCAGCTCGTCGAAGTCGTGGATGCCGGAGGCCTTCAGCGTCAGCTCGCGCAGCATCTGCGAGAGCTTCTGTCCCTGGATCAGGCCATTGGGCAGGAAGAACCGGCCCTCGCGGAATCCCAGCGGCAGCTGCACCAGGAAGTCGGCGTCCTCGGCGCGGCGGCGGAAATTCAGCATCGAGCGCGCCGGGCGGTCGCGGAAGGCGTCCTCCCAGTCGATGCTGGTCAGCTCGCGCTCGATCTCGGCGGCCGACATGCCGGCGGCGTACAGCCCGCCGACCACGGCGCCCATGCTCGTGCCGGCGATGGCATCCACCGGCACGCGCATCTCCTCCAGCACCCTGAGCACCCCGACATGGGCCGCGCCCCGGGCACCGCCGCCGGAGAGCACCAGGCCGATTCGCGGCCGGTCCGGGGGGGCATCCGGGGACGCTTCCGCGGCGCGCAGGGCGCCCGTCGCGGCCACCAGCGCCAGCCACAACGCGAACGTTCTGTAAAGCGGGAGCCGCATGGGAGGGTCAAGGATAATCCATTACGGTAAGCTTCCTGCATGAAGCAGAAGATCATCTACACCCTCACGGACGAAGCGCCCGCGCTGGCCACCTGGTCCCTGTTGCCCATCATCCAGGCCTTCACCCGCAAGGCCGGCATTACCGTCGAGACCCGCGACATCTCGCTGGCCGGCCGCGTGCTCGCCGCCTTCCCCGACTTCCTCAAGCCCGAGCAGCGGGTCAGCGATGACCTGGCCGAGCTGGGGGAGCTGGCGAAGAAGCCCGAGGCCAACATCATCAAGCTGCCCAACATCTCCGCCTCGGTGCCGCAGCTGCTCGAGGCCATTGCCGAGCTGAAGTCGCAGGGTTACGCCCTGCCGGACTACCCGGAGAAGCCGGCCGACGAGGCGCAGCAGAAGATCCGCGCCCGCTACGCCCGGGTGTCCGGCAGCGCCGTGAACCCGGTGCTGCGCGAGGGCAATTCCGACCGCCGCGTCGCCAAGGCGGTCAAGCAGTACGCCAAGGCGCACCCGCACTCCATGGGCGCCTGGTCGAAGGACTCCAAGACCCGCGTGGCCTCGATGGACGGCGGCGACTTCTACGGCAACGAGAAGTCCGCCAGCATCGGCAAGGCCGGCGCGCTGCGCATCGAGCACGTGGATTCCTCCGGCAAGGTCACCGTGCTGAAGGAGTCGGTGCCGGTGCGCGACAACGAGCTGATTGGCACCACCTGCCTGTCGGCCGCGAAGCTGCGCGAGTTCTACGCGCGCGAGATGGATGCCGCCAAGCGCGACGGCGTGCTCATTTCCGTGCACCTGAAGGCCACCATGATGAAGGTGTCCGACCCCATCCTGTTCGGGCACAGCGTCAGCGTGTACCTGAAGGACGTGTTCGACAAGCACGGCGCCCTGCTCGCCTCGCTGGGCGTGAGCCCGAACAACGGCCTGGAGGTGCTGCTGGCGAAGGTCGACACCCTGCCCGAGGAGCAGCGCCAGGCCGTGCGCGCCGACATCGACGCGGCCATGGCCGCGCGTGCGCCGCTGGCCATGGTGGACTCGGACAAGGGCATCACCAACCTGCACGTGCCCAGCGACGTCATCATCGACGCCTCGATGCCGGCGGCCATCCGCGCCGGCGGCAAGATGTGGGGCCCGGACGGCAAGCTGCACGACATGGTCGCCATCATCCCGGACCGCAGCTACTCGGGCGTGTACCAGGCGGTGATCGACGACTGCCGCGAGAACGGCGCCTACGACGTGCGCACCATGGGCAATGTCAGCAACATCGGCCTGATGGCGCAGGCGGCCGAGGAATACGGCTCGCACGACAAGACCTTCGAGATCGCCGCCCCCGGCAAGGTGCGCGTGGTCGGCGCCGACGGCGCGGTGATCACCGAGCACGAGGTGGAGAGCGGCGACATCTGGCGCATGTGCCAGACCAAGGACGTGGCCATCCGCGACTGGGTGAAGCTGGCCGTGCAGCGTGCGCGTGCCACCGGCAACCCGGCCATCTTCTGGCTGGACCCGGCCCGCGCCTATGACCGCGGCCTGATCGAGCGGGTGAAGCAGTACCTCGCCGACCACGACACCAGCGGCCTGGACATCCGCATCCAGTCGCCGGTGGAGGCCACGCGCACCACGGTGGCGCGCCTGCGCGCCGGCCAGGACACCATCTCGGTGACCGGCAACGTGCTGCGCGACTACCTCACCGACCTGTTCCC
>CAYVZE010000010.1:42007-49818 GCA_964455685.1 uncultured Steroidobacteraceae bacterium | reverse complement strand
CGACGGCGACATCGAGGCGCTCACCCTGCGCCCGGGCACCGGCGGCATCGTCGAGATCCACGTGTATGGCGCGCTGCTCTGGTCGCGCAAGGCGCAGGGCCGCTTCCCGGAGATCACCGAGCTGAAGCAGCTCGTGCGCGACCGCATCGACCCGGCCCGCGACCTCGGCCACGTCGATCGCGTGCGGCGAACCTGATTCCTCAGCGACTGAAGCGCTCGCGGCGCATCTTCTCGTAGCGCTCCGCCAACTCCGCACGCCGGCGCAGCAGGTCGACCAGCTCGGGATTCGCCTCGGTGACCCGCCGAATCTCCTCCTGAAGGTCGCGCTTCATGGTCTCGGTGGTCAGCAGCGCCGGCAGCGGCGCGTTCCAGGCCTGCGGGAAGTACTGGTGGCCGGCGCGCTCCAGGGCGTACCAGTGCTCGGAGCCCTCGGCCTGCAGCGCCCGGATCTCGAACACCGGCCGGCAGTAACGGCGCTCCAGCCGCGTGCCGGTGCGCGCCTCCACGGCGCAGTACACGTCGTAGAGGTCGTTGGAGTTCAGCTCGTTGTAGCGACGGTAGAACTCGTCCTCGAGTCGCGCCATCTCGGTGCGCAGCGCGGCGAGGGTGGTACCCTGGACCACGATCTCGTCCAGCAACTTCCCGCCGGCGGCGGAGGATTCGGGACTGTCCGCGGCATGGACCGCCGCGGACGCCAGGCAGAGGACGGCGAGGACGGCGGCTGGACCATGCCGACGCATTCCCTTGCGGGCCAATGAAGAGGCTTCCTGTCGCGGCATGGCAGCTGCTCCCTGGAACCAGTCCCCAGTATCCCGCCGCCCTCCCGGCGGAGACAAGCGGGCCGCTCAGGCCGTGACGCGCTTCGCGCCCGCTGCCATCCCGGCCTGTGCTGCCACCAGGGCCGTCATGTTCAGCACCCGGCGGAAGGTGGACGAGGGCGTCAGCACATGCGCAGGCTGCTTCACGCCCATCAGCATCGGGCCCACCGTGGTGCCTTCCCCGCCCATGGCCTTCAGCACGTTGAACAGGATGTTGGCCGCGTCGAGGCTGGGGCAGATCAGGATGTTGGCCTCGCCGGACAGGCGGCTGTCCATCAGCATGTTGCGGCGGATCACTTCCGACAGCGCGGCATCGCCGTGCATCTCGCCGTCGGCCTCGATCTCCGGGTTCTGCTGCCGGAACAGCTCGTAGGCCTCGCGCACCCGGCGGGCCGACTCGCGCCGCGAGGAGCCGAAGTTGGAGTGCGACAGGAAGGCGACCTTGGGCGTGAAGCCGAACAGGCGCACCTCGCGCGCCGCCATGTGCGCGATGCGCGCCAGCAGCTCGGCCGAGGGTTGTTCGTTCACGTAGGTGTCGGCGATGAACAGCGTGCGCTTGTCCATGGTCAGGCCCGACAGCGCGGCCAGCGCCGTATCACCCTCGCGCACGCCGATCACGTCGCGGATGTTCTCCAGGTGCGCGTCGTAGCGGCCATGCAGGCCGCAGAGCATGCCGTCCGCGTCGCCCAGGTGCACCATCAGCGAGGCGATGGTGGTGGTGGAGCGGTGCACCGCCGCCTTGGCCGCGTCCGGGCTCACGCCGCGGCGACCCATGATGCGGTGGTAGGTCTGCCAGTAGAGCTTGAAGCGCGGGTCATCGTCCGGGTTCACCACCGTGACATCCTGGCCCAGCTTCATGCGCAGGCCGGCCTTGCGGATGCGCGCCTCGATCACCGCCGGGCGGCCGATCAGGATGGGTGCGGCGATCTGCTCGTCGATGGCGATCTGGGCCGCACGCAGCACGCGCTCGTCCTCGCCCTCGGCATAGGCGATGCGCTTGTGCGCGGAGGCGCGCGCCGCGCCGAACAGCGGCCGCGTCAGCAGGATGCCCGCCGAGGAGAACCGGCGCTGCAGCTCGTTGCGGTAGGCGTCGAGGTCCGCGATGGGCCGCGTCGCCACGCCCGACTCCGCCGCCGCCTTCGCCACCGCCGGCGCGATGCGCAGGATCAGCCGCGAGTCAAACGGCTTGGGAATGATGTAGTCGGTGCCGAACTTCAGGTCCTGGCCGGCGTAGGCGCTGGCCACTTCCTCGCTGATCTCCGCCTTGGCAAGGTCGGCGATCTCCTTCACGCAGGCCAGCCTCATCTCGTCGGTGATCTTCGTCGCGCCGGAGTCCAGCGCGCCGCGGAAGATGTACGGGAAGCACAGCACGTTGTTGACCTGGTTCGGGTAGTCCGAACGGCCCGTGGCGATGATGCAGTCCGGCCGCACCTCGCGCGCCAGCTCCGGGCGGATCTCCGGCTCCGGGTTCGCCAGCGCCAGGATAATGGGATGCTCCGCCATGCCCTTGACCATCTCCTGCGTCAGCACGCCGCCAGTGGAGCAGCCCAGGAACACGTCCGCGCCCGGCATCACGTCCGCCAGCGTGCGCAGCGGCGTCATCTGTGCGTAGCGCGCCTTCTCCGGGTTGTACGAGCCTTCGCGGCCCTCGTAGATCAGGCCCTTGGAGTCACAGGCCCACACGTTCTCCCGCTTCAGGCCCAGTCCCACCAGCAGGTCGAGGATGGCGATGGCCGCGGCGCCCGCGCCCGACACCACCAGCTTCACCTTGCCGATGTCCTTGCCCACCAGCTCCAGGCCGTTCCTGATCGCCGCGGCGGCGATGATGGCCGTGCCGTGCTGGTCGTCGTGGAACACCGGGATGTTCACGCGCTCGGACAGCTTGCGCTCGATGTAGAAGCACTCCGGCGCCTTGATGTCCTCGAGGTTGATGCCGCCGAGCGTGGGCTCCAGCGCGGCGATCATGTCGACCAGGCGGTCCGGATCGCGCTCGTTCAGCTCGATGTCGAACACGTCGATGCCGGCGAACTTCTTGAACAGGCAGCCCTTGCCTTCCATCACCGGCTTGGCCGCCAGCGGGCCGATGTCACCCAGGCCCAGCACCGCGGTGCCATTGGTGATCACGCCCACGAGGTTGCCGCGCGAGGTGTAGTCCGCCGCCGCCTGCGGGTCGGCGGCGATGTCGAGGCAGGGGTAGGCCACCCCCGGCGAGTAGGCCAGCGACAGGTCGCGCTGGTTGATCAGGGGCTTGGTTGGCGAGACCGAGACCTTTCCCGGGACCGGAAGGCGGTGGTAGTCGCGGGCGGCATCGCGCAGGGCGGCTTCCGCCGGCGTCATGAACTCGGATTCGGAGGACATTAATCTTTTGGCTATCAGAAGGGTAAGCCGCGGATTATCGGCGCTGGAGGCACTGCGGCGCCAGCCGGAGTAGCCCCGGAACTTGCACTATCCCGGGGCGTTTTCGCCGGATAGCGACCATTTGGCGCCTGTCTGGCCGCAGGCGGGTTTTGACCTCGGGCGGCGGGGGAACGCACCATGGCCCCATGCGCCTTGCCTTCATTGCCCCAGCGTCCCTGAAGGGCCTGCCGAGCCACCCTCGCTCCACCTCTCTTCCGGCGTCCTCCGGCCGTTCATCGGGTGTCCTGGCGCCCCTGGCGGCCGCTGGCGCGCTGCTGGGCCTGGCGGCGTGCTCCGGGCAGGACGGGCCGGTCGAGCCCGTCGCCAATGCCCAGCCCCGGCAGCTGGTGCGGATCCACGGCGAGGCCGATCCAGCGCTGGAGGTCGAGGTGCTGGCCCGCTACTACACCGCCGGCAGCCGCTGCAGCGTCGCCCCCGGGCTGTTGCAGCGGCTCAACGGCGCTGCCGCGACGCCCCGCTCCATCTGGGTGGCCGTGCCGGTGAAGCGCGAGGGGCGGCAGTACGAGGCCCGCGTCGCGCTGGATCATTTCGAGCCCGGGGAGTGCGGCTGGCATCCGTTCACCATCGGTTTCAAGGTCACCAGCGGCGAGGGGATTTCCACCGTGCAGGCCGTGCCCGGCAGTGGCGGGCAGCGGCTGGAGCCCGGGCCCGAGCCGCGCATCTGGGTGGATTCGGCCGTGCGGCGGGCGGCATCGCCGCAGGCGGCGAATGATCCACGCGGGCGGCGGGAAGTGCGGCCGCTGGAGCTGACCTGCGCGGCCAACCAGATCCGCGGCACGAAAGCGCTGAGCTGTGTGCCGGATTCGCCGCGGGAGCTGCTGCTGATCTCGGAGGATGCGGTGGAGGTGCGGGTGGATTTCAAGGCGCGGTCGCAGGGGTAGGCCGCAGCGCCGCCCGCTTCTGTGCTGGCGAGACATGCCTCGGGCAGGGAGTGAGGGCGGCGCGAAATCGCGATATCTTTGCGGTGAGTGACCTCAGGGAGGGAGGGCCGATGATTCGTCGGTGGCGCGCACGAAGCCGCGCCTGGTTCCTGGCATCCATTCTCATGTGCAGCGTGGCGTTCGTCCCGTCACTTGCGCTTGCGGACGACGGGACGCCCAAGTCGGTCGAAGTTGCTCCCGGTGTCGTGCTGCACTACGAGGAGACCGGCGAAGGTCCGCCACTGCTCCTCGTGCATGGGAGCGCCTCGGATTACAGGATATGGCAGCAGCAGGTGGAAGGCCTCTCCCGGCAGTTCCGCGTCATTTCCTGCAGTCGCCGCTACAACGTCCCGAACCAGAATGCGCCTGTCGACGGTTACTCGGCGAAGGTGGATGCAGAGCCTCCGCGCGGGAGGTGGGAAGTGCGGCCGCTGGAGCTGATCTGCGCGCCTCAAGCCACGGTGGGTTGCATGTGCTGCGGAGACGCTGAGTTTGGGGTCGGGGAGTTGGGTGGCCCGCCCGAAATCGTCATTACCTTCGATGATGGTTCCCGGCACCACTTTCGTGCCGCAGTCTGGGAGACAGTCGAAATGTGGAAAGGGGTACTCGCAGGTGTCGAATAACTGGCCGCTCCAGCGAACGGCGTTTGCCATAAAGTGCTCGGCCGCAGGCGACCGGGCGCAGGGCGCACACGAGCGGTGTGTCTGCCCGTGTGCTGAGAAGTAATATCGCAGTAGCGGAGCTTTGTAGTCAGGCGACTCTTCGGGAAACTGCGTGCGCGGCTGGGTCTACATCATTACAAACCCCGCAATGCCTGGGCTCGTGAAGGTTGGGTTTTCCACGAAGGACCCGGCCATTCGGGCGAAGGAGCTAGGTGGAACAGGTGTGCCATTTCCCTATGTCGTAGAGTACGACGCTCTGGTTCGTGCTCCGCGACATGCTGAGCAGAAGATTCACGAAAAGTTGGCTCATAAGCGGGCGGCCAAGGAGTGGTTTCATTGCACCGTCGAAGAGGCCCTGGTGGCAATTCGGGCGGCTCTGCCTGATGGGCCGCTACTCGAACAGACAGTTGCAGGACATAGAGATTGTAATGCGTCGTCAGAAGTCCCTCTGGTTTCGATGGAAAAACCTCGCGTGACTGGAAACTACACCGGAGCTTGCAGCAAGTGCGGGGAGCTCATCACCGTTACTCTCTTCAGAAATGACAAATATGCAAAGTGTCCGCAGTGCCTTGGAAGAAGCGAGATTTCAGGATTCAAGAAGACCGAGCTCATACTTTGAGACGCATAACCATGCGCTGAAGTGGCCGGGGAAACATAAATTGTTCGCCCGCTGGCGATTCAACGTCGTGCTTACACAGGTCATGCGCGCCCGCGTGCTGAGAGACCGACACGCCGTCGCCGAGCTTGGATGTTAGGCGCCCTTGACATGGCGTCTCTTGATTCCTTGGGAGTCACCAACTTTGACAAGGATCTGGCGCGCGAGGAAGACCTCGGGTCCGTCATTCGAGCTCACATACACGTTGAGAAGGAGATCAACACTATCGTTGAAACATTGGTGCGCGCAAAGAAGCACTTGAGGCGCCTCGACCTTGACTTCGATCAAACGGTCACTCTCGCCCTTGTGCTGGGCTTTGATTCGACTTGGGCTCCTGCATTGCGCGCACTCGGGAATCTCAGAAACAGGTTCGCCCACCAGCTGAGCACCTGTCTCGACGCGTCCGTTGTTAATAGCTTGTACCAATCGTTGTCTTCAGAAGGAGGTCCTGTGTCCAGGAAATGTTTACAGCGTTGAAGAAGGACAACGATCACCTCAAGCCCGATAGCCGCTTTGTCGACTCAGACCCCAAAGGCCGATTCCAGCTCATAGCGATCGCCATCCGATCGGGATTGCGCGCATGGTAAATAAGACGCCAGATGCACAATGGCGCCTAACTCTGCCTGCGGCTGACGGGACACATAAAATGTTCTGTCGCGAGCAGCCGAGGCAAGGTGTTGGACGCGAGTGCTGGCGTGCCCGCGTGCTGTGGTGTCCCGCCCGGTCGCTGAACTTGATAATGGGCTCACGTTCCTGCCTCCCTCGAGCTGATGATCTCCGCAAGCCGGAACTTCTTCGTTGAGCACGGCGTCCTGAAGCTGCCGGCCTTCCATTCTCGTGCACGGTTGGCCGCAATCCGGTCGAGCGTCCTCGAGCAGGTGAAGGCCACATTCAACGGGCGTGGGGCGTCGAAGCTGTTCCGCAGTCTTCCGGTCTTTCAGCAGATCACTCGCCTCTCATCGCGCGTAATGGTGCAGGGCGCGCAAGAAACATTGCTGACCCCGGAGCTGCTGGAGGTCGTCGGCGAAGTGGCCGGAAGGCGGCCCTCCACGATTCAGCCGCTACAGTTCCTCCTGTCGCCGCCAAACCAGGGGGCGTGGACCCTGGATGGAATGAACTGGCATGTCGATGTGAAGTCCGAAACCACGGACCGTCTGCCTGGGGTCCAGGCCTTCTTCCTGATCGACGACGTGGCTCCACAGGGTGGCGCGACGCTGGCGCTGGCGGGATCCCATCAGCTCAAGCGGGCCGGCGCTGCTTCGCTGGCGCGCCTGCGGGAAGCCTTGAAATCACCGGCCGATCTCGAGGGCACTCTCGTGGCCTTCGGCCTGGAGGTTCTGGAGATGTCCGGCCAGGCGGGTGATGTGTACCTGATGGACATGCGCACGCTCCACACGCCGGCGGTCAATGCATCCAGCAGGTTCCGGATGATGGCCACATGTCGCTGCTTGATGGACTGACCCCCTCCTTGTACGGGGCGCCCTGCTGAGGCAGGGGTGTACCGGGTGAGGATGAAGCCGCACGCAATCTGTGCGACATTGCTCGCCATCGCCGCATTGGCAATTCCGTCTTGCCTGCATGACGCCCAGGAGCCCGTGGAGTGATCCCGACCGCTGAAGAGCTGCTTGCGCGATTGCCCGGAAAAGTCACGCCGCAGTGGCCGGAGGGCGAGCGTTTCACCACGGCCTTCGCCCACGGCACCATGTCGGTGGAGTTCTATGCGCCGCGCGGCCATGACCCGCAGACACCCCATGAACAGGACGAGCTGTACTTCCCCGTCAGCGGAAGCGCCACGTTGAGGATCGGTTCCGCGCGGTATCCGGCCAGGCCCGGAACGGTGCATTTCGTGCCGGCCGGGGTCGACCATTGCTTCGAGGAGTTCTCGCCGGACTTCGCCACCTGGGTGGTGTTCTGGGGTCCCAAAGGCGGCGAGCGGCCGCAGGGTCCGGCGGGCTGGCGAGCCGTCGCGGATTCTGGTAGTTAGTCGCCACCAGCGCCGGAACGACTGGTGTCAGGAATCGTTCCGGTCCCAGGGAGTTGAGGCATGGCGACAGGGAGGTTGCGGGCACCACGCGGCATGGCGTTCTTCGCCATCGGGTCTGCGCCGCGTCCCGGCGACCCATCAAGGCAGGTTGTCGCAGGAGGCCATCCTGGCCGACGCGTCATGCGCTGGCGGTCTTCCCCGCATTCACCAGCACGAACCGGGTGCCGAAGATGACACATCATTCCCGCCGGTCATTGATCGCCATCGGAATCTGTGGCGCCATGGGTGCCTTCACGGCCTCGTGGTCGTGGGCGCCGGGCTGCGCCTGCGGACGGACATGTTCTTCCTCTTCGA